>JAUNNK010000052.1 GCA_030537335.1 Clostridia bacterium
AGGGAGATGTAGCTCTCCGGGATCAGGCGGGAGTCGAACTCCGCGTCGGTCACGGCGAAGGCCATGGTCGCCGGCGGATGGGCGATGATGACCGAATTGATGTCCGGGTGCAGCTCGTAGATGCGCTTATGCAGCAGCACCGAGCGGCTCGGGGTCTTGCCCAGCTCGCACATGCCGCCCTTGATGCGCACGATGTCCTCCGGCTCCAGATACTTGCGGTCCTTCATGTAGGGGGTGATGAGGAAGGAGCCGTCGGAGAGCCGCATGGAGAAGGTGCCCTGGGTGCTGGTGAAGAGGCGCTGGTCGTAGGAGCGATGGATCAGCGTGCACAGGTCGCGCCGTCCCGCACGCTCCTCGCTGGAGACCTGCTTGGCCTCGAAGGCGTCCAGCGGCGGGTGGGCCTTGGAGCTGTCCATGGCGATCTGCGCGTCGCTCAGGCGGCGGGGCGTGCCCAGCTTGCGGGCGTCCAGCTCGATCTGTGCGCAGGAAGTGGCGGTCTCAAACACCATGAAGGCGTGGTACAGATCGCCCGCGCCGCAGATCACGCCGTGGTTCTCCATAAGAACCGCGTTGTAGCCCTCGGCGAACTTCTCGGCGATGTTCTTGCCCAGCTGGACGCTTCCGGGAATGTCGTACTTTGCCATGGCGATCTCGCCGCACACCAGCGAGGCGTTGGGGATCAGCTTCGTGTCGGGAACCTGGCGCACCAGGCTGAAGGCCACCATCACCGGGGGATGAGCGTGCACGATGGCGCGCAGGTCGGGGCGCAGCTTATAGATGTTGCTGTGGATGGGGAACTCCACACTGGGCTTGTGCAGGCCGATCACCGTGCCGTCGGGCTTGATCTGCATGATGTCCGCGCGGGTCAGGCTGCCCTTGTCGATGCCGGAGGGGGTGATCCAGATGTCGCCGTTTTCGTCGCGAATGGAAAGGTTGCCGCCGGAGGTGGTGGTCATGCCGTAGGAATAGATGCGGTCCATGATCATCACCAGCTGGTCTGCCGGGTGCAGAAGCTCAAAATTCATAGTTCAACCTCCTCAAATATTCATTCTGTCTGCTTCGATTATCAACGCGGTCTGTTAAATGGCCGCTGCTTTTTTTGTAATATCCATTTGTATTATAATGAATGTTCGGGTTTTTGGCAAGCCCCCGGGATTGAAAAACGCGCGCCGCGATGCTACAATAAATGCAGAAATACATATGGCCGGAATTCCGGCGGAGGAGGCAGCATGAGCGAGCTGTTCAACAGCGCGAAGGAGGCGCTGGAACGGGCGAAGGAGAAGGCCGCACCCGTACTGGAGGACGTGAAAGAGAAGGCGAAGGAGACCGTCGGCGAGGTGCGCGAAAAGGCCGCGCCGGTGGTGGGGAAGGTCAGGGACGCGGCGGACAGCGCTGTGGACGCGATGAAGGAGGGCGCGGAGAAGGTCGGCGACCTGTTCAAAAAGGACGCGCCCGGGCTGAACGTGAAGAACGAGCTCTTCGACGAGCTGGATCAGCAGGTTCGCGCCCAGAAGGAGGCCGCGAAGGCCCAGGCCGACGAGATGCAGCGCCGCCTGCACGAGATGCTGCACGGCAAGCCGGAGGACAAAAAGGACGAATAAAGCGCAGGGCCGCACAATTCTCAGAAATTGTGCGGCCTTCGCATGTCTACGGAGCGTGGATTTACAGGCCGCCGTTCATGCGCTACAATAGTACCCGAGGTGATGGACATGGATTGCGGCAAGGTGGGAGCGCTGATTCGCAGGCTGCGGCTGGAGCAGGGCCTGACCCAGCGCCAGCTGGCGGACAAGCTGAACCTGAGCGACAAGACGGTGAGCAAATGGGAGCGCGGCCAGGGCTGTCCGGACGTGACGCTGCTGGGCGAGCTATCGGAAATTCTGGGCGTGGAGCTGAAGCGCATGCTGGCGGGGGATCTTGCGCCCAACGAAATGGATGGAGGAAACATGAAGAAGGCAAAATACTGCGTCTGCCCGGTCTGCGGCGGGTTCACCGTGAGCACCGGCGGCGCGGAGATCAGCTGCTGCGGGCGGCGGATGAAGGCGATGGAGCCGGTGAAGGCCGCGCCGGAGCAGAAGCTTACGGTGGAGGCGGTGGAGGACGAGTGGTTCGTCACCTCCACGCATCCCATGGAAAAGGACAACTACATTCCCTTCGTGGCCTACGCCTGCGGCGGACGGCTGGAGCTGCACCGGCTCTACCCCGAGTGGAACCTGGAAATCCGCATCCTGCGCCGGGGCCACGGCATGTTGATCTGGTATGCGCCGGAGGACGGCCTGCTGTATCAGCTGATCTGACTTGACACCCCTCCCCGGCGCATGCTATACTGCAAAAAAGCGCGAAGGGAGGGGTTTGATGCGGAATCTGCGAAGGATCCTGTGCCTTGCGCTGCTGATCGCGCTGCTCTCCGGCTGCGCGCTGGCGGCCTCGCCCTACGCCATCGAGGTGGACATCACCAACCAGATCGTCACGGTCTATCGCGCGGAGGACATGAGCGAGGGCGGCGTGGTGCGGCAGATGATCTGCTCCACCGGCGAAAACGAGTGCACGCCCGTGGGCCGCTTCACCCTCAACCAGCGCAACTCCGCCGAGCGCACCGAGTGGTACGCCATCCCGACCTACGATTGCTACGTGCAGTATGTGACGCGCATCATCGGCGGCTACCTGTTCCACTCCCTGCCCTACGCGGAGAAGGACGAGGCCACGCTGGATACCGAGGCTGCGGCGCTTCTGGGCACGCCCGCCTCCCACGGCTGCATTCGTCTGCGCCCGGAGGACGCGGAGTGGATCGCGAAGAATTGCCCCAACGGCACGCCCTGCCACATCTACCACAGCTGGGAGTTGGACGAGGGCCTGCGGGGGCTGCTGCTGATGCAGAGCTATGCCGAGGGCAGCGAGTGGGCCAGCTACGCCGACTTCGCCCAGGGCGCGGGGGGACTGACTGCGGCGGTGCAGTCCATGGTGACGCAGCAGAGGATCGAGGGGGTCGTGGCGGAAGTCACGCCCACGCCCATGCCGGGGAACTGAATATGAATGTCAATGATAAGGGAGCTGCTTCACGAGGGCAGTTCCCCTCTTTTATGCCAAAAAATGGCATTGGAGGGGCTGTGACACACAATCTTCACGAAATGCCCCGGATTTTTTGCGTGAGAAATGTTTTTTGTATCTATATCATGTGTTATAATTCTATTGTATGATTGGGTGTATTTTGCGCAGACGCGCCGAAAGGCTGCGCGACACAGATTTGGAGACGGATCGTACATATTATAGGAGCAAGGCAATGAAATATCATTTAAAATGGATCTCCGCCCTGCTGGCGCTGCTGGTTCTGCTGGCAGCAGGCGCGCTGGCGGAGACTGGAGCCGACGGCGAGAGCGCGGCGTATGCCACGATATTGCAAGCGGACGCTCTGCCCGAAGAAACCGAAACGGCGGAGCCTGCCTCCACTGCGGAGCCGGGTGAGAACGCGCCGGAGGTTCCCGGCGCGGAGACTGTGGTTCCCGGCGTTCGCGTGGAATTTCACATCTACTACAGAGAGGCGGACGGCGCGCCCCTGACGGAATATGTCGGCGGCACCTATCCCATCGTGCTGGAGGACGTCGCGCCGGGATCGACCATTGAAGCCCCGGCGCTGCCCGGTTCCCTCATCGTAAACGGCGCGGAGTACGCGCCCTCGGATTCCATCTGGAAGTCCTCCGGTGCGGGAAGCCTGTCGGACGTGCGGCAGGACATGTCCTTCAGCGCCGTCTACCTGCGCGTGCGCCGGGAGGCAGGCTACACCGTGCGCCACTGCTGGCTGGGCGACCCCGGGGTCGAGATCTGCGAGGATGCGAATGGAACGGCCATGGTCGGCGAGGTCCTGCGCTGGGACGCGCCTGCCGAGGTTCCCGGCTACGCATTCCTGCGGGCCGAGGAACCGGAGCTCATCGTCAATGCGGACGAGAGCCTCAACGAATTTGTGCTCTATTACAGCCGCGAACTGAAGCTGACCTCCCAGAGCGCGGAGAAGATCTACGACGGCACGGAGCTGAGCTGCAACGAGGTTCTGCTCACCGGCAAGCTTGCCGGGATGGACGCGCTGTGCGTGTTGCTGGACGGCGGCGTCACCGAGGTGGGCACGGCGGAGAACCGCTTCTCCCAGGTCGCCATCCTCCGCGACGGGCAGGATGTGACCCAGAACGGCGAGTATGCCCTCACGCTGGAGGAGGGCACCCTCACGGTGCTGCCCGCGCCGCTGGAGATCACCGCCGGTTCCAACTACAAGCGCCGCGACGGCACGCCCCTGACCTGCGGCCAGTGGGCGCTGAGCGGAGGTTCCCTGGCGGAGGGACACAGCGTAGCCTCGATTCAGCTGACCGGCTCCCAGACGGAGCTGGGCGAGAGCCCGAACACGCCCTCGGACGCGGTGATCGTGGACGAGAGCGGCGCGGACGTGACCGCGAACTATGCGATCAGCTACTGTCCCGGCACGCTGGGCGTGACCGAGCGCCTGCCGCTGATCGTGATCGCCAACAGCGCCGCGAAGGATTACGACGGCGCGCCCCTCAGCGACGGCGGCTTCACTTACAACGGCCTGCTGGAGGGCGACGAGCTTCACGCGCAGGTGCGCGGCAGCATCACCCGGGCCGGAAGCGCGGTCAACGCCATCGGGAACGTGTCCATCACCCGCGACGGGCGCGACGTGACCGAGGAATATGACGTAGCCCTGCGCAACGGCACGCTCAGCGTGCGGCCCATCGAGATCGAGATCACCGCCGGCTCCCGCACCCGGGAGTACGACGGCACGGCGCTGGTCTGCGACGACTGGGCGCTGACCCACGGTTCTCTGCTGGAGGGACATGTTCTGCGCAGCGTGACCGTCTCCGGCAGCCGCACCGAGGTTGGCTGGTCGGAGAACCTGCCCGGCGGCGCGCTGATCGTGGACGAGGACGGCGCGGACGTGACGGCAAACTACGACATCCGCTACGTCAGCGGCCGGCTGCGCGTGACCGACATCCTCGACGATACCCAGGTTCCGCTGGGCGGCGATCTGTATCGCTGATTCCCCGCTCCACGCGGAGAAAACCCTTAACATATCCAATATTACGACGGAGGTACTTACAACATGAACCGCAATGCAAACATCTTCCATCGCTGGGCAGTCGTGCTGCTGACCCTGGCCCTGCTGACCGGCTGCGCGCTGGCGGAGCCCGTGGCGGAGGCGACCCTGCCTCCGATGCAGGAATCCTTCACGGAGCTGTATGCGCAGAATCCGCATGTGGTGGGCTGGCTGGAGATGGATCCCGATATCGCCCTGCCGGTGGTGCAGTGGGACAACAGCTTCTACATGGATCACGACTTTGACGGCAACGAGAACGTGGCCGGCACGCTGTTCGTGGACAGCCGCAACACCCTCTGGCCCCAGGACGACCACATCCTCATCTACGGCCACAACATGAAGGATGGCTCCATGTTCGGCTCCCTGAACAACTATCGCAACGTGGGCTTCCTGCGTGCCACAACCTGCATCCAGTTCAACACCATCTATGGCGACGCGCAGTACGTGCCCTTTGCGCTGTTCGATGCGTCCATGACCAAGGATGACCCCAACTACTTCAAGCTGATCCGCCTCAACTTCAGCGAGGAGCAGCCCTTCGACGCCTTCCTGGCGGACGTGCAGAGCCGCTCCCTGTTCGACATCCCGGTGGATGTGAATGAGGACGACCAGCTGCTGAGCCTGGTCACCTGCAGCTATTCCATGGACAACGGCCGCTTCATCATCATGTGCCGCAAGCTGCGCGAGGACGAGACCCCCGAGCAGATGGAGGCGCTGGTTCAGCAGGCCAAGTCCAAGTAAGACGGGTACATAGGATTTGAGGGCCGGAGGAAGTTTTTCCTCCGGCCCTCTATCATGTAAAAAAGGCTGTTTGACAAGCTGGTGGACGGGGGAGTTATCTCCTCCGCCACTGCCACCCCTACCAGTCTCCGCTAAAACCCTGAAGGATTTCCGGGCGCGGAGACTGCAAAGAATCGATTTTTCCTCTGGAAAATTAAATTTTCCGCCGTAAAAATCGCCCGCCCCCGGCGTACACGCCGCCGGGTACGATTTCAATACGAAAGGGCTACGGCCCTCTCGCGCTCTCCTTCGGGTTTTTCGACAGTCTGGAGGGCCGGAGGAAGTTTTTCCTCCGGCCCTCTATCATGTAAAAAAGGCTGTTTGACGGGCATTCTACATCTCCGGGATCGATGTGCCGGACACATCCTCCGCCTCGGCCAGCATCGCGGCGCAGCGCAGCAGCTCCAGCGCGGAGATGCGCGCGTTCCCGCTCTCCATCGGCAGCAGGTCATTGGCGGTGCAGTCCAGCGCGCGGGCGATGCGGCAGAAGCTGTCCAGGCTCATCCTTCTGCTTCCGCGCTCGATGTGCCCCAGAAATGAGGTGGAGATGCCGGCGCGCTCGGCCAGCTCCTCCTGGGTCAGCTTCTTCTGCAAGCGGAGCTGGCGCACCCGCTTGCCGACCAAAATATAGATATTATCCGGAATTTCCATGCTTTCTCCCACCATTTAAGCACCATACGGTTCTACCTATACCTAGTTTATCATTCGCCGTGCCATACTGTCAATAGAACTTTTTAGTACTATGACTGGGGGTGATGGCGCTGTATTTTCAGCGACTTCGGGACATGCGCGAGGATGCCGAATTGAAGCAAAGCGCTGTAGCCCAGTACCTCGGAATTCAGCAGACTGTGTATTCCAGATACGAGAGGGGCGCGCGCACCATCCCCCTGGAGCATCTCATCAAGCTGGCGGATCTCTACAACGTATCCCTGGATTTCCTCACCGGCAGAACCCAGAACATGAAGGTGAACAAGTGACCCGGCCATGTTGCCGGGTTTTCTCATGCCATCGCACGAAGCATATCGAGATTTTGACCGGATATTACACAAGCCCGCTTTACAACGCAGCCCGTTTTGGGTATCCTTTTCAGGTGAATATGGAAGGAAAACTGGTGAGGGAAATGAATCGAACGGAAGCAGAGGAGCGTCTCTACTGCGCCATGACCATCGGCGAGGAGCTGCTCGTCAGCGGCGCGGAGGTCAACCGCGTAGAGGACACCATCCGCCGCATCTGCCTGGCGGCGGGCGTGGAGCGCGTGGACGTGTTCACCATCACCTCCAGCATCGTGACCACCATCTACGGCGCGGACTTCGGCGCGTGCACCCAGACCCGGCGTGTGTCCGGCATGGCCTACGACCTGAACCGCCTGGACGCGCTGAACCAGCTCTCCCGGCGCATCTGCGCAGAGAGCCTGTCCCCCGAGGCGGTGCGCACGGAGCTCAAGCGCATCGACGCGGGGCCGCGCTACTCCTTCGGCATGCAGCTGTTCATCTACGCGCTGATCTCCGGCTCCTTTTCGATCTTCTTCGGTGGCAGCTGGGACGACATGGTCGCGTCGGCGCTGATCGGTATCCTGCTGAAGCTGTTTGAATCGGCGCTGCGCCGCAAGGCCCACAACGCCCTCGTCACCGGCCTGCTCTGCTCCAGCGTGGGCGGTCTGCTGGCCCAGCTGAGCGTGCGGCTCGGCCTGGGCATGCACGCCGACCTGATCGGCATCGGCAACATCATGCTGCTGATCCCCGGCATCGCCTTCACCAATTCCCTGCGCGACCTGTTCTCCGGCGACACCATCACCGGACTCATCCGCTTTCTGGAATCCATGCTGCTGGCCATCGTGATCGCGCTGGGCTTCACCCTCGCCGGCTTTCTGTTCTGAGGAGGTGCGCCATGAATCCCATCGTTCAACTGATCGCGGCCTGGGCAGGCTCACTGGGCTTCGCCATGCTGTTCAACGTGCGCGGCAGGAAGCTGGCCTACGCCTCGCTGGGCGGACTGCTCGCCTGGGCGGTCTACCTGCTGGTCGCGCGCTTCACTTTAAACGACTACCTCTGCGGCTTTTGCGCCACCGTGGCGCTCACGCTGTACGCCGAGGTCATGGCCATCTACCAGAAATCGCCGGTCACGGTGTTTCTGGTATCTGCTGCGATTCCGCTGATCCCCGGCGCGGCGCTCTACCGGGCCATGGACTGCGTGATGCACGGCGACTGGCCGGGGCTGTGGCAGCGCGGCAGCTACGCGCTGCTGTTCGCCGCCAGCATGTCCGCGGGCATCACCGTCACCACCATCCTGTTCCAATTGATACGCGGCGGCCTGCACGCCCATGTCCATCCCCGCAGCTGAGGACGTTGCGCTTTTCATGCATCTGTGTTAAAATGACGGAAACAACCATTTACAGGAGATGGAACCATGATTAAGGCTGTATACTTCGACGCGGACGGCACGCTGGTCAGCTTCCGCACCCACGCGGTGCCGGAGGACACGCTGACCGCGCTGCGGCGGCTGCGCGGCGCGGGCGTGCACTGCATCCTCTGCACCGGGCGCAATGGCGGAACCTCCGCCCCGCTGCTGGAGACCGGCCTGTTCAACGGCGCGATCCTGCTCAACGGCCAGCTGTGCACGCTGAACGGCGAGGCGGTGCTGCGCAGGGCCATCGATAAAAAAGATCTTGAGATCGCCGTGGACGGGGCCGAGCGCGGGGACTTCACGCTGGGCTTCGTCAGCGGCTACGAGAACTTCATGAACCGCTTCAACGCCCAGGTGTGGCTGTCTGACGAATTCGGCGGCATGCCGCCCATGAAGCTGCGCCCCGCGCGGGATGCGCTTCAGATGGAGATCTACCAGATGCACATCTACGGCGCGCCCGGCTGCGAGGACGAGTTGGTCGCCCGGGCCCCGGGGCTGATCGCGGCGCGCTGGAGCGAGAACTTCGCCGACGTGTTCCCCAGGGGCGGCGGCAAGGAGATCGGCATGCAGGCGATCAACGCCCGTCTGGGCATTGCGCCTGATGAGACCATGGCCTTCGGCGACGGCGAAAACGACGTGGGCATGCTGAAGTTCGCGGGCGTGGGTGTGGCCATGGGCAACGCCAGCGACGCGGTGAAGGCCCAGGCGAACTACGTAGCTCCCGGCGTGGATGACGGCGGAATCGCCCACACGGTGGAACTTTTTGCCAGTCAACTGGGTCTATAATGTTTGATTGTCGCTCCCGCTCTTGCGTGAGCGACCCGGCCAAGCCTTCGGCTTGCCTAATCAACATACAATTGAGGTTTGACAAGGGAGGTATGGGTATGAAGCGGGCGCTGGTGCTCTCCGGCGGCGGATCGAGGGGCGCATATGAGTGCGGCGCATGGCAGGCGCTGCGGGAGCTGAACGTTCGCCTGGACGGCGTGTACGGCACGTCCATCGGCGCGCTGAACGCCGCGCTGGTGGCCCAGGACGACCTGGAGGCCGCGCTGGATCTGTGGAACAACATCTCCATCCGGCAGATCGTGGCGGTGGATGAGGACGAGGACTTCGCCGTGGAGACCATGCTCTCGCGCAAGCGGGACATCATCCCCTTCCTGCTGGAGAACGCCCACAACTTCAAGATGGACGTATCGCCCCTGGTGAAGCTGATCGACGAGAAGCTGGACGAGGGCCGGGTGCGCGCGTCCGGCATGCAGCTGGGCATGATGCTCACCCGCATGCCCCAGTTCAGCGGCCGCGCGGTGCGGCTGGAGGAGATTCCCCAGGGCCAGCTTGCCGACTATCTGCTGGCTTCGGCCTCCTGCTTCCCCATCTTCCCGATGAAGGAGATCGACGGCGAGAAGTACATGGACGGCGGCTTTGCCGACAACATGCCCATCGCCATGGCCATCGAGGACGGCGCGGAGGAGATCGTGGCGGTGGACATCCATCCCCAGCCGGTGCACCCCGAGTACGGCTGCATGCCCTTCCTGAAGCAGATTCATCCGCTACACGATCTGGGCGGCTTCATGGATTTCAATCCTCAGCTGCTGCGCCGCAGTCGCCTGATGGGCTACTACGACACCATGAAGGCCTACGGGCGCTTCGACGGCATCCGATATACCTTCACCCGGGTGAATGAATTGAAGATTTCCGAGGCCGCAAGGCGCTACACCCGGGAAATCGCACTCTTCGACGCAGGTTGCGACGCGCGCGACGGCGACGCGGTGCTCATCGGCGCGCTGGGCGCGGAGACCCCGCTGCGGGTGCTCAGCTGGAAGGACGCGCTGCTGCGTGGCCTGGAGCTGTGCGCGCAGGCGATGGGCTTCCGGGAGGACGCCATCTACGACATGGACGTGCTCACCGGGCGCATCCTGAACTACGCCAAGAATCTGGACGGCGACGGCGCGCTGTGGGATCGCAGCATGAACGAGGCTGCCCGCGCGGGCGGCCGCGTGCTCACCGCGTGGATCTACCTATCCATGCTCCGCGAGAGGGACTTCCTCACCCGCAACCGCCGCAAGCTCGCGGACTTCCCCATGGAGACCGCCGCGGCGCTGTATCTGAAGTGCATGGATGAGACGGTGTAGACAAGGAGTGACCATACATGAACATCGAACGAATCTCCATCGTCGGCATGGGTGCGCTGGGCGTGCTCTACGGCGACTTTCTCACGTCCCGCCTGGGCCGCGAACGCGTGGGCTTCGTGGTGAACGCCGCGCGCCGCGAGCGCTACGAACGCATGGAAGTTACCGCCAATGGCCGGCGCTGCGACTTCCGGCTGATCGACGCAAGCGAAACCGGCGATCCGGCGGATCTGGTGATCTTCGCCGTGAAGGCCACGGCGCTTGATCAGGCCATGGAGGACGCCGCCGGGCAGATTGGCCCGGACACCGTAATCCTGTCCGTGCTCAACGGCATCACCAGCGAACGGCTGCTGGAGCAGCGCTTCGGCGGCAGGAACGTAGTCTACTGCGTGGCGCAGGGCATGGACGCGGTCAAGCTGGGTGGGAAACTGACCTACACGGTCATGGGCCAGCTGTGCATCGGCGTGCCCTCTGCGGAGAAGCTACCTGCGCTGGACGCGGTCTGCGCGCTGTTCGACCGCATCGGCATGCCCTATTCCCGCGAGGAGGACATCCTGCACCGGCTGTGGGGCAAATTCATGCTCAACGTAGGCGTGAATCAGGTAGTCATGGTCTTTGAAGGAACCTATGGCACGATTCAGGCTCCCGGCAGGCCCCGGGAGATGATGATCGCCGCCATGCGCGAGGTGCTGGAGCTGTCGAAATATGAGGGCGTGAAGCTCAGCGTGGACGACCTGAACTTCTATGTGGAGCTTATGAACACTATGTCGCCCCAGGGCATGCCCTCCATGCGCCAGGACGGCCTGGCCCATCGCAGGAGCGAGGTGGAGCTGTTCTCCGGCACAGTCTGCCGCCTTGCGAAGAAGCACGGTCTGTCCGTTCCGGTCAACGAATGGCTGTACGCCCGCGTCCGGGAGATGGAGGCGGCATACTGAGAAATCCGGCTTGAAGCAAGAAATGCGCCCCGGAGGAACCTTCCTCCGAGGCGTTTTTTCGTATGCATTTGATTAGCCGTGCTCCGCGGTTGCGTTTTCCTTGAAACGGATTTTTCCGAAGCGCAGCTCGATGGCTCCGGTGGGACAGACCTGCGCGCAGCGTCCGCAGCGGATGCACTCGGCGCTGTTGATGTTCTTCAACACCCGCACCTGCATGGGGCATTCGCGCTCGCACTTGCCGCAGGCGACACAGTTTCCGCCGTCCAACTCCATGCGGGTGAGGCTCATGCGGTTGAACAGCGCGTAGAACGCGCCCAGCGGGCAGACATACTTGCAGAAGGGGCGGTAGATCAGCACCGACGCAAGGATCGTCAGCGCCAGCAGGCCGATCTTCCACCAGAACAGGAAGCCCAGGCCGCTGCGTAGGCTCTCGTTGGCGATCACCAGCGGTAAGCCGCCCTCCAGCGTGCCCGCCGGACAGATCCACTTGCAGAAGTAGGGCGCGCCCAGTTCGAAGCCGTCCACCAGGAAGGCCGGCAGGGCCAGCACGAAGATCGCCAGCACGCCGTACTTCAAAAAGCGCGCGGGGCGGTCGAGCTTTTCGGGAACGCGCAGCTTTTTCCCCGGAAGCTTGTGCAGCAGCTGCTGAATCCAGCCGAAGGGGCACAGAAAGCCGCAGATCAGCCTGCCCAGCAGCACGCCGAACAGAAGCACGATGCCGAATACGTAATAGGAAAAGTTCAATTTGTTGCCGCTGATCACGGCCTGCATCGCGCCGATGGGACAGGAGCCCACCGAGCCCGGACAGGAGTAGCAGTTCAGCCCCGGCACGCAGGCGGTCTTGAGCTCACCGGAGTAGATGCGTCCAGTGAGGAAGCCGCGCAGGTGGGCGTTGGTACCGAGGGCCGCGCCCAGTTGGATCCAGCCGCGATAGCGGAACAGCCGTCCGCCCGATTTCTTTCTGCTCATGCGCCCACCCCGATGCACTCCAGGCAGATGCGCACGGCCTTGCGCAGCACGATCTCCGTCTCACCCCGCAGCGCGCCGAAGCAGATGCAGCCCACGGCAGCGGCGATGATCAGCGCCCGCAGCGCCCAGGTCAGACGCGCCTTGCGAAGGCTCACGCCGCAGCCTCCAGCATCGCCAGAACCTCCTGAATCACGCCGTAGTAGGTGTTCGCGGTGTCCTCCAGGCTCGGCACGCCCACGATGGGCTCGCCCACGGGATTGCCCTCGCTGTCCAGGAAGTAGGTGGTCGGGAAGGCGTACACCTGGTAGAGGAACTGGTCGTAGATCTCCTGGGTGCCCATCAGCGTCTGGAAGTTGGTCGCGCCGGTCTGCTGAAGGATGTTGTAGGCCAGCTCGGTCTCGGTGGTCGCGTCGTCGCAGATGGTGATCAGGTTCACGTTCTCCGGCAGCATGTCCTTGAGCTTGGCAAGCTCCGGCATCTCCTGCACGCAGTAGCCGCACCAGGTCGCCCAGATGTTCACCATGGTCAGATCGTAGCCGGAGAAGATGCTCTCGTCCACCGGCTGGGCCTCCATATCGTAGGTATTGAAGCTGGTGAGGCCGCTTGCCTCGGCGCAGGCCGCGGGCGCAGCGAGAGCCAGAATCAGCGCCAGAATCAGAATCAAAGCTTTCTTCATAGAATGATTACCTCCGCTTGTTTTACTGTATATATAAATTCGACGCAGGGGTTTGAAACCCCTGCACGCAAAAAATTGCCGCAGGCGAAACCGTCTGCGGCGCTTGTGTTTACCTTGTGCTCTTGTCGTAGGGAATGCCCTCGGCCTTCGGGGCCCTCGAGCTCTTCGAGGTGAAGGCCAGCACGATCAGCGTGATCAGGTAGGGCAGCAGGCGATAGAAGTTGGGGTTGATGTTCAGCTCCTTCAGCAGATAGACGCCGTCGCCGTTGATGTCCAGACTGGAGTAGGAGGCCGCAACGCACTTGAACAGGCCGAACAGCGTGGCCGCGCCCGCGACGTTCAGCGGCTTCCAGTTGCCGAAGATCATGACGGCCAGCGCCAGGAAGCCGAAGCCCGCCACGTCGCCGTTGGAGGAGCAGTTCGCCGTGGTCATGGCGTACACGAAGCCGCCCATGCCCGCCAGCGCGCCGGAGATCAGCACGCCGCTGTAGCGCATCTTGTACACGTTGATGCCCAGGGAGTCCGCCGCCTGGGGGTTCTCGCCGCAGGCGCGCAGGCGCAGGCCGAACTTCGTCTTGTACAGGATGATCGAGAGGATCACGTACACCAGAATGCAGAAGTAGGTGGCGAGGTAGACCTTGTTGAGGAAGGTGTCGCCCAGGAAGCCCATCTCCTCGGTGCGTCCGTAGCCCAGGTGGGACTTCTTGAGCATGAAGTAGCTGGCGGAGTCGCCGCTGGCCATCTGCAGGGTGTTCTGGTTGGCGATCATGCGCACCAGGAACAGCACCAGCGCCGGGGCCATCAGGTTCAGCGCCGTGCCGCCGATGGTCTGGTCGGCGCGCAGGTTGATGGCCGCAAACGCAAGCAATAGCGAGAAGATCGAGCCCATCAGCGCTGCGGCGAACATCGCCAGGAACATCAGCCCCTGCAGGCCCCAGAAACTGCCCGCAGCCTTCGCGGCCTCGAACACGGGTGTGACCTGAAGAATGCGCACGCACAGAACGCCGATGAACGCGCCGAAGATCATGATGCCCTCCAGCGCCAGGTTGATCACGCCGCTGCGCTCGGCGAAGATGCCGGCCAGGGCGACGATCATCAGGGGAACCGCATAGATGAGCGTCTGTCGAATCAGGAATGACATTTACTTCTTCCCCTCCTTTGCGGTGCCGGATTTCACTTCGGCGGTCGCGGTCTGGGTGGACTTCTTCTTGCCGCCCAGCCACAGCTTGATGACCAGCGAGAAGGCCGACAGATATACGATGACGGCGATGATCACGTCGGTGATGTACTCGTTGTAGGCGGTGAGGTTGGTCAGCTGCAGGCCGGAGATATCGAGCATCGACATGAAGACGCCGGTGAAGATCACGGCGATGGGATTGTTCACCGCCAGCAGCGCCACGGGGATGCCGTTGAAGCCGGCGGAGGGCAGCGACTGGTAGGTGGACCAGTAGAACTCGGTGTTGCCGGAGAGGTAGTACAGCGAACCTGCCGCGCCCGCCAGCGCGCCCGCGATGGCCATGGACAGCACGATGTTGCGCTTGTCCTTAATGCCGGCGTAGCGTGCGGCGAAGCGGTTGGAGCCGCAGGCCTTGAGCTCGTAGCCCAGGGTAGTCTTGGTCAGCAGGATGTACACCAGCACCGCCAGCAGACAGGCGATGACGATGCCGCCGTTGACCTGGCTACCGGGGAAGAGCTTGTCCAGGCCCATCTTGGGGGTGGCCACGCCGTTGATCGTCGTCTTGTAGATGTAGCTGGTCTTGGTGTTTTCCACGATGTTCTTGAAGTTGGACACCTCAAAGACCCAAGTGACCACGTTGGCGGCGATCCAGTTGGTCATGATGCAGGCCAGCACCTCGTTGATGTTGAGGAAAGCCTTGAGCAGGCCGGGAATCACGCCCCAGAGCGCGCCCGCAGCCATGCCGCCCAGCAGCGCCAGGAACCACACCACCATCGGCGGGATGGAGCTGGGGTTCACGCCGGGAATGGCCATCTGCGAGGAGGGAAGGCCCAGCGCAATGAACAGCGTGGCGGCGGTGCCCGCCAGATACTGTCCGGCTGCGCCGATGTTGAACAGGCCGGTCTTGAAGGCCACGGCCACGGAGAGACCGGTGAGGATCACCGGCGTGGCGCGGAAGAGCATGTTGCCCACGCTGGCCGGGTTGAAGCCGAAGGTGAGGCTGCCGGCGGCGCTGCGACCGGTGGAGAACAGGCCGAAGATCACCAGGCGGATGCCGTCCCATGCGTTCTTCAGGCCCAGCGAAGGATTGAACAGGCCCACGATCAGGATGACCAGCGCGCCTGCGGCCAGGCCGATGATGATGGACAGAAGGGACGCCAGCACCGAGCGGGCGCCGTCTTTTTGCAAGAGGGATGACTTGTTGTTGCTCATGCGCGCTCCTCCTTCTCCTGCTTCTTTGCGCCGGCCATGTACAGGCCCAGCTCCTCGACGGTGACATTTTGGGGATCAAACTCGCCGACGATCTCGCCCTCGTACATCACCAGGATGCGGTCGGACAGGTTCATGACCTCGTCCAGCTCCAGGGACACCAGCAGCACGGCCTTGCCTGCGTCGCGCTGGGCCACCAGCTGGCTGTGAATGTACTCGATTGCGCCCACGTCCAGGCCGCGGGTGGGCTGCACCGCCACGATCAGCGGAAGATTGCGGTCGATCTCGCGGGCGATGATGGCCTTCTGCTGGTTGCCGCCGGACATGCTGCGG
>JAUNNK010000215.1 GCA_030537335.1 Clostridia bacterium
ATGCCGGCGTACAGGCCCTGCGCGGCAGCCTCCTCGTAGCCCGAGGTGCCGTTGATCTGCCCGGCGAAGTACAGGCCCTCGATCTCCCGGGCGCGGAAGCTTAGGTTCAGCTGCTGGGGATCGATGCAGTCGTACTCGATTGCGTAGGCCAGGCGCAATATCTTCGCGTGCTCCAGCCCCGGCACGGTGGCGTAGATTGCACGCTGAATCTCCTCCGGCATGGAGGTGGACATGCCCTGGGCGTACCACTCGTTGGTGTTCAGGCCCTCCGGCTCCATGAAGATGGGGTGGCGCTCCTTGTCCTTGAAGCGAACCACCTTGTCCTCGATGGAGGGGCAGTAGCGCGCGCCGGTGCCGTGGATGGTGCCGGAGTACATGGGCGCGCGGTGCAGGTTGTCCAGGATGACCTTATGGGTCTCAGGAGTGGTGTAGGTCAGGTAGCAGCGCGCCTTGTTTTTCAGCCCCGACGGATCGGTGAGGAAGGAGAAGGGCACGATGGGATCGTCTCCGTCCTGGGGCTCCATTTTGGAAAAATCGATGGTGCGGCCGTCAATGCGCGCGGGGGTTCCGGTCTTGAAACGGCGGATGGAGAAGCCCAGGTCCATCAGATTCTCCGTCAGCGCGTTGGCCGCCAGCAGGCCCTGGGGCCCGCCGTTCCAGCTGCACTCACCGATGATGATGCGGGACTTCAAATACACGCCCGTGCACACGATGGCGGCGCGGCAGCCGACCAGTGATCCCGTGGTGGTCTCCACGCCGGTCACGCGGCCGTTCTCCACGAAGATCTGCTTGATCTCCGCCTGGCGCAGGTCGAGCTTTTCGCAGTCGTCCACCGCACGGCGCATGCGCTTCTGGTATTCCTTCTTGTCGGCCTGGGCGCGCAGCGAGTGCACCGCCGGGCCCTTGCCGGTGTTGAGCATGCGGCTCTGGATGAACACGTCGTCGATGGCGCGGCCCATCTCGCCGCCCAGCGCGTCCAGTTCCCGCACCAGATGGCCCTTGGCCGTGCCGCCGATGGAAGGATTGCAGGGCATCATCGCCAGCGAATCCAGGTTCAGCGTGACCAGCAGCGTGCTGTGGCCCATGCGCGCGCAAGCCAGCGCGGCCTCGCAGCCCGCGTGCCCCGCACCGATGACCACCGCGTCGTAATGTTCGTTGTATTGCATCCGTGTTCCCCACCTGTGAAAATGAGATGCTTCTATTATACATGCAGCAGAGGACAGGTGCATTAAGATTTGATGTTTTTTGACGGGGCGGAAGAAAAAGCCTCAGGCGGTGAGGAAGGAATACAGCACAAGCCCCAGCAGACATGCGCCAAGCAGAATCAAAGGAAGCTGGAGGGCGCGTTTGAACTCCCGGGCGCTCACGGGCCGATGGTTGACGCGAAAGCCGCCGATGACGAGCTTCACCGGAGTGTCATCCTTCCGATATTTCTGGATATCCGCATCGGAGACCGGATTGTGGTAGATTGATACGGTACGCTTTTTGCGCGACATAAAGCACCTCCCTGTGTGCGCATCGGAAATCGGATTCCTGCCACCATTGTGCCATGGAGACCCCAGCTTGTCAATGTGTACGCCCAAAGGATTTAACCCGACCGCCCCGCGCGGCCGGGTTGATTTTTTGAACCGTCAATGCTATAATTACCGTGTAATAGGAAGGCATACGGGGAACAGATTTTTCGCAGCGCTTTCAGAGAGCCGCCGGCAGGTGCGAGGCGGCAGGCCGCACGAAGAACAGCCATCCCCGGGGGCGGAATTCCACCCGTGCTCCGCGCAGGAAATGGCGCGGCGGTTGCCCCGTTAGCGGCACATGAGGGGGCAGGCTGACTGCAATTGTGCGGAGGGTCTGTCAATCAGGGTGGTACCGCGAAGTGCATCTTTTCGTCCTTGAGTGCGAAAGATGCATCTATTTTTGGCGACACGGAGGTAGATTTACAATGAATGCCAACATCAAGACCTACAACGATCTGAGAGCCCTGTTTCTCAAGTTCTTTGAATCCAAGGGACACGCCGTGATCCCCAGCGCGTCCGTTATTCCCGAGAACGACCCCACCGTGCTGTTCACCACCGCGGGCATGCATCCGCTGGTTCCCTATCTGATGGGCGAGAAGCACCCCATGGGCCATCGCCTGACCGACGTGCAGAAGTGCATTCGCACCGGCGACATCGACGACGTTGGCGATCCCAGCCATCTGACCTTCTTTGAGATGCTGGGCAACTGGTCGCTGGGCGACTACTTCAAGGAGCAGATGATTCCGTGGAGCTGGGAGTTCCTGACCGGCGAGGAGTGGCTGGGCCTGCCCAAGGATCGCCTGGCGTTCACCGTATTCGCGGGCGACGAGGACTGCCCCCGCGACGAGGAGGCCGCCAACCTGTGGCGCGCGCAGGGCGTGAAGGACGATCACCTGTTCTACCTGCCCAAGAAGCACAACTGGTGGGGCCCCGCCGGCATCACCGGCCCCTGCGGCCCGGACACCGAGATGTTCTGGATCACCGAAAAGCCCGCCTGCGGCCCGAACTGCGGCCCCGACTGCTCCTGCGGACGCTATCTGGAGATCTGGAACGACGTGTTCATGCAGTATGAAAAGCAGGCCGACGGCACGTTCATTCCGCTGAAGCAGAAGAACGTGGACACTGGCATGGGTCTGGAGCGCACCTACTGCGTGCTCAAGGGCGTAAAGACCGTGTACGAGACCGAGATCTTCGCGGGCATCATCGGCAAGATCGAGGAGCTGTCCGGCAAGAAGTACGGAACGGACGAGGAGACCACCAAGGCCATCCGCATCATCTCCGACCACATGCGCACCGCCACCTTCATCAT
>JAUNNK010000216.1 GCA_030537335.1 Clostridia bacterium
ACCAGCATGCGCGGCTCCGGAGAGGAGATGTTGCCCACCTGATTGAGGGCGGTGGGGGTGCCGTAGTAGTCCACGGTGATCTTGTCCAGAATCTGCGGATTCGCACGGCCGGCGCGCAGGGTGGCCAGATCCTTCTGAATGACGGCGATGGTCTTGTCCATCTTTTCGCCGGTGGCTTTGATCGTAGCTTTATACATGAGCGTACCTCCAAAATTCAATGCGCCCGTAGCGCTTATTTTTCTAACTACTATTGTACATGTTTTCGGGCAAAATGGCAAGAGAAAAATTTACAGAGCGCCAAATCCGGGGCTGCAATTGATGAAAAATCCCGGACGCGGCCGCGCCCGGGATCAACGGGATGAATTGCCTTATGCGTGCACCACGGTGCCGATGTCCTCGCCCTGGGCGACGCGGATGATGTTCTCCAGATCGTCCATGTTGAACACGCGGATGCAGGGGATTTTCTGCTCCTTGCAGAGCTGGAAGGCCGAGGCGTCCATCACCTTGAGGCCGCGATCGATGGCCTCCTGATAGCTGATGTCCCTGATTAGCTTCGCGTCCGGGTTCTTGCGGGGGTCGCTGTCGTACACGCCGTCCACGGTGGTTCCCTTGAACACCGCGTCCGCGCCGATTTCGGCTGCGCGCAGGCTGGCGGCGGTGTCGGTGGTGAAGAAGGGGTTGCCGCTGCCGCCGGCGAGGAGCACGATCTCGCCATCCTCCAGGCACTTCACGGCGCGATCCGCGCGGTAGTGCTCGGCGAAGCGGGTCATCTCCTGGGGGGTGAACACGGTGGCCTTGCGCCCCTGGCGCAGGATGGCGTCCTGCACGGCCAGCGCGTTGATGATGGTGGCCAGCATGCCCATCTGGTCGGCCTGCACCGGGTTCATCGCGTCGGTGAAGCGGCCGCGCCAGATGTTGCCGCCGCCCATGACCACGCCCACCTGCACGCCCAGGTCGTGGAGCTTGACGATGGCCGCTGCGGCGCGATCCACGCGGGCCGCGTCGAAGGTCAGGGATGCGCCCTTGTCGGCGGGAATCTTCTCCGGGGCGAGGGTCTCGCCGCTGAGCTTCAGTACGATGCGCTTATACATGAGTTTCTCCTGCCTTTCTCATGAAAAATACTTGATTTGTGCCCTGGATGGCCGAAAAAAAGGAACGCTGTTACACGTTCCTCTTTGATTGTTGGCTTATGCCTTGCCGCCGATCTGCTCGGCAACCTCGGCTGCCAGGTCGCTGACCTTCTTCTCGAGGCCATCGCCCATCTTGTAGCGGGTGAAGGCGACGATCTTGGTGCCCGGCACGCGGTTCTCGATCATCTTGCCAACGCGGGTCTCGCCGTCCTTGACGAAGACCTGCTCCAGCAGGCAAACTTCCTCATAGAACTTGTTGATGCGGCCCTGAACCATCTTCTCGATGATCTTCTCGGGCTTGCCCTCGTTGCGGGCCTGTGCGGCCAGGATCTCGGTCTCGTGATGCAGGTGCTCGGGATTGACCTGATCGCGGGTGACGTACTCGGGAGCGACGGGGGAAGCGGCTGCGATCTGCAGCGCGACGTCATGCAGCACCTCGGCCACAGTGTCGTTCTTCTCGCCCTGCGCCAGAACCAGAACGCCAACCTTGCCGCCCATGTGGATGTAGGAATCCACGATGCCGTCCTTGCCGTCGTAGCGCACGAAGCGGCGCACGGAGATCTTCTCGCCGATCTTTGCGGTCTTCTCGGTGATCAGATCGCCCACGGTCTGCTCGCCATCGGCAACCTTGCAGGTCAGCAGGGCCTCGACGTCGGCGGGATTGGCAGCGGCGATGGTCTTGGCGATGGCGTTCACCATCTCCTTGAACTCGGGGGTGTTGGCGACGAAGTCGGTCTCGCAGTTGACTTCGACCAGAGCGCCGGTGCCGCACTCCTTGCAGATGTATGCGCCGACCACGCCCTCAGCGGCGATGCGGCTCTGCTTCTTGGCGGCCTTGGCCAGGCCCTTCTCGCGGAGATAGTCGATGGCCTTCTCGATGTCGCCGTCGCAGGCGGCCAGGGCCTTCTTGCAATCCATCATGCCGCAGCCAGTGCGGCCGCGCAGATCCATAACAACCTTTGCGGAAATTTCAGCCATTTTATTTTCCTCCTGTCTGTCTCGGGAGCACAGTCCCTTACACGATGCATGCGGCATCCGGACGAGCCGTTTGTCGCATGCGGAAATGTTCTATTGCTTATTCGGCAGCTGCCTCAACTGCGGGAGCGGCCTCGTCCTCGGTCTGCTCGCCCTGCTTGCCTTCCAGAACGGCGTCAGCCAGCTTGCCGGCGATCAGCTTCACGGCGCGGATGGCGTCGTCGTTGCCGGGGATCACGTAGTCGATTTCGTCGGGATCGCAGTTGGTGTCAACGATGGCCACGATCGGGATGCCCAGGATGCGGGCTTCCTGCACGGCGATGCGCTCCTTGCGGGGATCGACGACGAACAGGGCGCCGGGGAGCTTCTTCATCTCGCGGATGCCGCCCAGGTTCTTCAGCAGCTTTTCGCGCTCGGCGCACAGCTTGATGACTTCCTTCTTGGGCAGAACGTCGAACTGGCCGTCCTTCTCCATCTTGTCGATCTCGTTGAGCTTCTTGATGCGGGTCTGGATGGTGCGGAAGTTGGTCAGGGTGCCGCCCAGCCAGCGATTGTTGACAAAGTACATGCCGCAGCGCTTCGCCTCGGCCTCGATGGACTCCTGCGCCTGCTTCTTGGTGCCGACGAACAGGATAGACTTGCCTTCCAGCGCCAGGTCACGCACGAACATGTAGGCCTCGTCGATCTTGCG
>JAUNNK010000217.1 GCA_030537335.1 Clostridia bacterium
GCTACGCCCGTTCCACCGGCAAGGTGGGCGTGTGCTTCGCCACCTCCGGCCCCGGCTGCACCAATCTGGTCACCGGCATCGCCACCGCCTACATGGATTCCTCGCCCATCGTGTGCATCACCTGCAACGTGACCACCGATATGATCGGCAAGGACTCCTTCCAGGAGGTTGACATCACCGGCGTGACCATGCCCATCACCAAGTGCAATTACCTGGTTCGCCGGGTGGAGGATCTGGCCGACACGGTGCGCGAGGCCTTCGCCATCGCCCGCAGCGGCAGGCCCGGCCCGGTGCTGATCGACATTCCCAAGAACGTCACCGCCGCCGCGTGCGATTACCTGCCCCTGAGCCGCAGGGATCACGGCATGTGCGGCCGTCTGGGCATGCTGATGAAACGCTCCTCGCTGAACTTCAAGGCCCCGGAGCCGGATCACGACGACATCGACAAGCTGGTGGAGATGATCAACAGCTCCAGGAAGCCGCTGCTGATCTGCGGCGGCGGCGTGGTGCGCAGCCGCGCCCACGTGGAATTCGAGGCCTTCGCCAACAAGATCGACTCCCCCGTGGCCATCACCGTGATGGGCGGCGGCGGCTTCCGCGGCAGAAACAAGCTCACCACCGGCATGATCGGCATGCACGGCTCCCAGGCCTCCAACATGGCCGTGGACGCCTGCGACCTGCTCATCGCCGTGGGCTGCCGCTTCTCCGACCGCGTGGCGCTCAAGCCCTCCAGCTTCGCGCAGAACGCCAAGATCGTGCAGATCGACATCGACCGCAGCGAGATCAACAAGAACGTGGAAACCGACCACCACATCATCGGCGACGCAAAGCGCGTTCTGGAGCTGCTGCTGGAGCGCGTGCACCAGCTGGATCACAGCGAATGGAAGGACTACGTGTTCTCCTACAAGACCGAGACGGAGTACGACGAGGCGGAGGACCGTCTGACCCCCGGCCAGATCCTCTCGGCCATCGCGCGCATTCTGCCGCAGGATACCATCGTCGCCACTGACGTGGGCCAGCACCAGATGTGGGCCATCCAGCACTTCCACTTTGACTATCCCGGCCAGCTGATCACCTCCGGCGGCTTCGGCACCATGGGCTTCGGCCTGGGCGCGGCCATCGGCGCGCAGGTGGCCAATCCCGACAAGTGTGTACTGCACGTCACCGGCGACGGCAGCTTCCGCATGAACTGCAACGAGCTGGCCACCGAGCAGTACTACAACCTGCCCATCATCACGGTGCTGTTCAACAACGGCACGCTGGGCATGGTTCGCCAGTGGCAGACGCTGATCTACGACGGCCACTACTCCCAGACCACGCTGGACCGCGCCCCCGACTTCGTGAAGCTGGCCGAGGCCTACGGCCTGGGCGGCCGCCGGGTGACGAACACCGACGAGCTGGAGGAGGCGCTCAACGAGGCGCTGCACTGCGGCCACGGCTACGTGATCGACTGCGCCATCTTCATGGACGAGATGGTGCGCCCGATGGTGGGCGGCGGCAGCCACATCACCCAGTTCATGATCGATTGAGGAGGTAAGCGCAATGAACCAAATTACCCGGCATACTCTGGCCGTGCTGGTGGACAACGAGGCGGGCGTGCTCTCGCGTGTCGTGCGCCTCTTCTCCGGCAAGGGCTACAACATCGAATCCCTGGCGGTGGGCACCACCGACGATCCCAGGGTTTCGCGCATCACCATCGAGGTGATGGCCGACGACAAGCAGATTCACCTGATCTCCAGCCAGCTGCGCAAGCTCATCTGCGTGCACTCCGTAAAGCTGTTGAAGGCGGAGCACTCCATTCGCCGCGAGCTGGTGCTGATCAAGGTGCTGGCCCAGACCAGCGAAACCCGCAACGAGGTGATCCAGATCGCGAACATCTTCCGCGCGTCCATCATCGACGTGTCGATCTCCTCGATCACCCTTGCCGTCATCGGCGATGAGAGCAAGGCTGAAGCAATCCAAAACCTCCTCCGGGAGTTTGGAATCCTCGAACTGGTGCGCACCGGCATGGTCGCGCTGGAACGCGGACAATACACCATTGACGAGCAGACCAAGGAAAAAGGAGAGTTTGACTATGGCAAAAATGTATTATGAGAAGGACTGTGATCTGAACAAGCTGAACGGCAAGAAGATTGCGATCATCGGTTACGGCTCCCAGGGCCATGCCCACGCGCTGAACCTGCGCGATTCCGGCTGCGACGTCATTGTGGGCCTGCGCAAGGGCGGCAAATCCTGGCCGGTGGCGGAGAAGGACGGCTTCACCGTCATGACCGTGCCGGAGGCCACCAAGGCGGCCGACATCATCATGATCCTCATCAACGACGAGCGTCAGGCCGATATGTACAAGAAGGACATCGAGCCCAACCTCACCGAGGGCAAGGCCATCGCCTTCGCACACGGCTTCAACATCCGCTACAAGCAGATCGTTCCCCCGGCCAATGTGGACGTGTTCATGGCGGCTCCCAAGGGCCCGGGCCACACCGTGCGCTCCCAGTACGTGGCGGGCAAGGGCGTTCCCTGCCTGATCGCCGTGGAGCAGGACGCAACCGGCAAGTGCTATGACATCGCCCTGGCCTACATCGCCGGCATCGGCGGCGCCCGCGCGGGCATCATGGAGACCACCATGCACGACGAGACCGAGACCGACCTCTTCGGCGAGCAGGCCGTGCTCTGCGGTGGCGTGGTCGATCTGATGCGCTGCGGCTTCGAGACGCTGGTTGAGGCCGGCTACGAGCCGGAAAACGCCTACTTCGAGTGCATCCACGAGATGAAGCTCATCGTCGACCTGATCAACA
>JAUNNK010000218.1 GCA_030537335.1 Clostridia bacterium
TCGCCATGGGCGCGCTGGGCTCCGACGCAGCCATCGAGGCCGCCGACGTGGTGCTCATGGACGACAATCCGCAGAAGATTGCCACGGCCATCCGCATCTCCAAGCGTACCCTGACCATCGTGCACCAGAACATCGTATTCGCGCTGGGCGTGAAGTTCATCGTGCTGATTCTCAGCGCGCTGGGCCTGGGCAACATGTGGATCGCTGTGTTCGCCGATGTGGGCGTGTCCGTGCTGGCCATCCTCAACGCCATGCGCGCGCTGCGCTTTCGGGACTGACAAGCAATTTTATCTGAGCGCCGTCCGGAACCCACCGGACGGCGCTTTTGCGCACAATTGCCGCGCCAGTGCGCGCACAGCGCACGAAAAAGGAAACGAATTTCGACATGAAATGACATAATGTTCGTATTTTTTACCTTTGCAACCTACGATTATAACGTTGGCTGTGTATCATAATACCGTACCCAAAAGCTAAATCTACGGAGGGGAAAGTTCAAATGAAAAAGGTTCTTGCACTGGTTCTGGCAGCTGTCCTGATGCTGTGCGCATCCGCGATGGCCGAAGTTTCCGTTTCCACCACCGCTGCCGAGCTCGAGCTCACCGGCGATCCCACCGCCCTGAAGGTTGGCGTGATCCTCGTCGGCGATGAGAACGAGGGCTACACCTATGCGCACATCGAGGGCATCCAGAAGGCCGCCGAGGCCCTGGGCGTTCCCGCAGAAAACATCATCTGGAAGTACTCCGTCGCTGAGGACGCCACCTGCTACGACGCCGCCGCCGATCTGGCCGACGCAGGCTGCAACGTGGTGTTCACCAACAGCTACGGCCATCAGACCTACTGCCAGCAGGCCGCTGCCGAGTTCCCGGAGGTTCAGTTCGTCTCCATGACCGGCGACACTGCGAACCGCGCTGGCCTGGACAACTTCTCCAACGCCTTCACCAAGGTCTATGAGTCCCGCTACGTCTCCGGCGTGGTCGCCGGCATGAAGATTGCTGAGCTGATCGCCAACGACGGCCTCTCCGCCGAGAACTTCGACGAGAACGGCAACGTCAAGGTCGGCTACGTCGGCGCTTATCCCTACGCCGAGGTCGTTTCTGGCTACACCGCCTTCTTCCTGGGCATCCAGTCCGTGGTTGAAAACGTGGTCATGGACGTGACCTACACCAACTCCTGGTTCGACATCACCGCCGAGGCCGAGGCTGCCAACGCCCTGATGTCCAGCGGCTGCGTGGTCATCGGCCAGCACGCCGACTCCACCGGCGCTCCCTCCGCTGTGCAGGCTGCACAGGATGCGGGCAAGGTTGCCTACTCCATCGGCTACAACGTTGACATGCTGGCCGTCGCGCCCACCGCTGCGCTGACCTCCGCCACCAACGTCTGGGAAGTCTACTACGAGTACGCGATGAAGGCCGTCATCAATGGCGAGAAGATCGCGCGCAACTGGGCCGCCGGCTATGCCGAGGGCGCCGTCGCCATCACTGAGCTGGGCTCGTCCTGCGCCGAAGGCACTGCCGAGAAGGTCGCCGAGGTTGAGGCCGCTCTGAAGGACGGCTCCCTGAAGGTCTTCGACATCACCAAGTTCACCGTTGGCGGCGAGACCGTGACCTCCACCTTCGCCACCGATACCGACGGCGACTTCGTGTACGACACCGACGAAGCCATCATCGACGGCGCATACTGCGAGTCCTACTATCAGTCCGCTCCGTCCTTCGCGCTGCGCATCGACGGCATCACCGAGCTGAACTAAGTCTCGATCCGTTATCCGAAGGGAAGCTCATCCGCTTGAGCTTCCCTTTGACTGTCAAGGGAAAGAACGCGAATCCAGCTGCGCCGCGCCGCAGACGAACAACGAAAGGGTGACCAGAATTTGGAATCCAACGTTGCAATCCGCATGACAAACATCACAAAGACGTTTGGCTCGGTGGTTGCGAATCATAAGGTCAGCATGGACATCCGCCGGGGCGAGATTCTGTCGCTGCTGGGCGAGAACGGCAGCGGCAAGACCACGCTGATGAACATGCTCTCGGGCATCTACTATCCCGATGCCGGACAGATTTTCGTGGATGGCCGCGAGGTCTCCATCCGTTCGCCCAAGGACGCCTTCGATCTGGGAATCGGCATGATTCACCAGCACTTCAAGCTGGTGGACGTGTTCACCGCTGCGGAGAACGTGATTCTGGGCCTGCCGGAGCAGGGCCGCATCAACCGCAAGGCCATCGCCCAGAAGGTGCAGGCCATCTGCGACCGCTACGGCTTCGACATCGATCCCAACCAGAAGGTGTACGACATGACGGTCTCCCAGAAGCAGACGCTGGAGATCGTGAAGGTGCTCTATCGCGGCGCAAACGTGCTGATCCTGGACGAGCCCACCGCGGTGCTCACCCCCCAGGAGACCGAGAAGCTGTTCGCCGTCATCCGCAACATGAAGGCGGACGGCAAGGCCATCGTCATCATCACCCACAAGCTGCACGAGGTGCTGGCGGTGTCCGACCGCGTGGCCATCGTGCGCAAGGGCGAGTATGTGGGCGACGTGCCCACCGCCGAGGCTACCGAGCTGTCCCTGACCGAGATGATGGTGGGCAAGAAGGTCGCGCTGAACATCGATCGCCCCGAACCCGTGGATCCCCAGCTGCGCCTGTCCGTGCGCGATCTGAACTGCTTCAACAAGGAGGGCGTTCAGGTGCTGCACGACGTCAACTTCGACGTCTACAGCGGCGAGATTCTGGGCATCGCCGGCATCTCCGGCTGCGGCCAGAAGGAGCTGCTGGAGTCCATCG
>JAUNNK010000053.1 GCA_030537335.1 Clostridia bacterium
CCGATCATCACCTTCGGCTGCTCCATGGGCGCAACCCACGCGGGAAACCTGTTCTTCCGCCGCCCGGATCTCTTCGGCGGCGTGCTGGCCCTCTCCGGCCTGTACGACCCCGGCGATTTCTTCGGCGACTACATGGACGAGACGCTGTACAACAACTCGCCCAACCTGTTCCTGAAGAACATGCCCTGGGATCACCCCTACATCCAAATGTACAACGAGCGCAAGATGGTGTTCTGCGTGGGCCAGGGTGCCTGGGAGGACGAGCTGAAGGCCTCCACCGGCCGCCTGGCGGAGGTCGTGCGCGAAAAGGGCATCCACGCGCAGGTGGACTTCTGGGGCTACGACGTCAACCACGACTGGGATTGGTGGTTCCGCCAGTGCGACCACTACGTTCCCCAGTTCCTCTACTAAGGCCAGCGCGATTCACAGCGGTCAAACCACAAAGGAGCGGTACGCATGAAAAACTTCATCTTCATCTCCCCCAACTTCCCGGACAACTACTGGCACTTCTGCGCAGAGCTCAAGAAGAACGGCCTGCGCGTGCTGGGCATCGGCGACTGCCCCTATGACCAGCTGCGCAAGGAGCTGCGGGACAGCCTCACGGACTACTACAAGGTCGCAAGCCTGGAGAACTACGACGAGGTCTTCCGTGCGGTCGCCTTCCTGACCTACAAGTTCGGCAAGATCGACTGGCTGGAGTCCAACAACGAATACTGGCTGGAGCGCGACGCGGCGCTGCGCACCGCCTTCAACATCACCACTGGCCAGCAGTCCGCTGACATGGAGAAGATCAAGCGCAAGTCCGCCATGAAGGCCTACTACGCCAAGGCCGGCATCCCCACCGCGCGCTATCATCTGGTGGAGGACTACGAGGCCACCAAGGCCTTCGCCAACGAGGTCGGCTATCCCGTGGTCGTGAAGCCCGACAACGGTGTGGGTGCGAACAACACCTACAAGCTCAAGAGCGACGCGGATCTGGACTACTTCTTCGCCACCAAGGACAGCAACCTCTACATCATGGAGGAGTTCGTAAACGGCGAGGTGCGCACCTACGACGGCATCATCGATTCCAAGGGCGAGCCGATCTTCGAGACCGGCAACGTGACCCCCAACTCCATCATGGACGTGGTCAACGACAGCGACAACTCCATCTACTACATGGTGCGCGCGCTGCCCGAGAAGATGCGCGATCTGGGCCGCCGCACGGTGAAGGCCTTCGGCGTGAAGAGCCGCTTCGTGCACCTGGAGTTCTTCGTTCTCAAGGAGGATCAGCAGGGCCTGGGCAAGAAGGGCGACATCATCGGCCTTGAGGTCAACATGCGCCCCTCCGGCGGCTACTCCCCCGACATGTACAACTTCGCCAACGAGGTGGACGTGTACAAGATCTGGGCCGACATGGTGGCCTACGACAAGAGCACCATGCCCATGGACCGCCCGCACCACTACTGCGCCTACTGCGGCCGCCGCGACGGCAAGAACTTCGTGATGGACGACGCAGCCATCCGCGCGAAGTACGGCAAGAACCTGAAGATGTGCGAGCGCATCCCGGACGCCCTCGCAGGCGCAATGGCGAACCAGATGTACCTGTGCAACTTCGACACCAAGGAGGAAATGCAGCAGTTCTATGCCGATCTGTTGGCCACCCGCGATTGATTTTGCAGATTAACCCCCGCGCAACCTGTCTGCGTATTGACTTTGTGCCCGGTTCGCGCTATAATATTTCACATGAATAAAGTGGAGGTAACGACAATGAAGCATATCCAGACCATCGAAACCCGCAACCTGTGCGAGAGCGCCAAGAACGGCGGCTGCGGCGAGTGCCAGACTTCCTGCCAGTCCGCTTGCAAGACCAGCTGCGGCATCGCCAACCAGAAGTGCGAGAACACCAAGGAGAGCAAGTAATTTGTTTTCACCAAATGCCGCCCGGCGGGCGGCATTTTTTTGCGGGCGGCATTTTTCGGGCACAGGCCCTGATAAAAAGGAGAAGCAATACATGATTCATCAGTTTCAGCTCGGCGGCTACAACATCGTACTGGACGTGTGCTCCGGCTCGGTTCACGCGGTGGACGAGATCGCCTACGAGATCATCGCCCGCTTTGAGGGCGCGGACCGCGAGGTCGTCGTCGACGCCGTTGCGGAGAAGTTTTCCGATCGCGAGGATGTGACCCGTGCGGACGTTGAGGAGTGCTACGACCAGGTCTGCGTGCTGCGGGACGGCGGCAAGCTCTTCACCTCCGACAGCTTCGAGCCCATGGCCGGTGCGCTGAAGGCGCGCACCTCAGGTGTAATCAAGGCGCTGTGCCTGCACGTGGCCCACACCTGCAACCTGAACTGCGCCTACTGCTTCGCCAGCCAGGGCAAGTACCACGGCGACCGTGCCGTGATGAGCTACGAGGTGGGCAAGCGGGCCCTGGACTTCCTGGTGGAGCACTCCGGCAGCCGGCGCAACCTGGAGGTGGACTTCTTCGGCGGCGAGCCGCTGATGAACTTCGACGTGGTGAAGCAGCTGGTGGCCTACGCCCGGAGCATCGAAAAGGAGAAGGGCAAGAACTTCCGCTTCACGCTGACCACCAACGGCATGCTCATCGACGACGACGTGATCGACTTCGCCAACCGGGAGATGAGCAACGTGGTGCTCAGCCTGGACGGCCGCAAGGAGATTCACGACCGCTATCGCGTGGACTACGCCGGAAACGGCAGCTGGGAGAAGGTCGTGCCCAAGTTTCAGAAGCTGGTGCAGGCGCGCGAGGGCAAGAATTACTACATGCGCGGCACCTTCACCCACGCCAACCCCGACTTCCTCAACGACATCCGCCAGATGCTTGACCTGGGCTTCACGGAGCTGAGCATGGAGCCCGTGGTCTGCGCGCCCGGCGACCCCGAGGAGCTGACCCAGGAGGATCTGCCCATCGTGATGCAGCAGTACGAGGAGCTGGCCGAGCTGATGCGCAAGCGCGACCGCGAGGGCAAGCCCTTCACCTTCTACCACTACATGATCGACCTCACCGGCGGCCCCTGCATCTACAAGCGCATCTCCGGCTGCGGCTCCGGCACCGAGTACATGGCCGTCACCCCCTGGGGCGACCTCTACCCCTGCCACCAGTTCGTGGGCGAGGAGAAGTTCCGGCTGGGCGACATCTGGGGTGGCGTGACCAACACGGCCATTCAGGACGAATTCGCGTCCTGCAACGTCTACGCCCGCCCTGAGTGCCGCGACTGCTGGGCGAAGCTCTACTGCTCCGGCGGCTGCGCGGCCAACGCCTACCACTCCACCGGCTCCATTCGCGGCGTGTACAAATACGGCTGCGAGCTGTTCCGCAAGCGCATGGAGTGCGCCATCATGCTGGCCGTGGATCGCGCCCTCGGCAACGACTGATGAACGCGCCCATCTGCGACTTCGTGCGCGCCTACGCCGCACGACAGGCGCTACGGCTGCACATGCCCGGCCACAAGGGACGCGGCTCGCTTGGGGTGGAGGCGCTGGACATCACCGAAATTCCCGGTGCGGACAGCCTGTACGAGGCCAGCGGGGTGATCCGGAAGAGCGAGGAGAACGCCTCCCATCTCTTCGGCTGCCCCACCCTCTACTCCACGGAGGGCTCGTCGCTGTGCATCCGCGCGATGCTCTATCTTGCGCTGCTGCATGCCAAGGCACAGGGCCGCAAGCCCCGGATCGTCGCCGGGCGCAACGCCCACAAGACCTTCCTGAGCGCCGCAGCGCTGCTGGATCTGGACGTGGTCTGGTTCAACCCTGCGCCCGGAGACTCCTACCTGAGCTGCACCATAACGCCTGACCGGCTGGACGCGCTGCTGAACCGTCTGAATGAGCCGCCCGCTGCGGTGTACCTCACCAGCCCGGACTACCTGGGCAACACCGTGGACATCGCCGCCATCGCGGAGGTCTGCCACCGCCGGGACGTGCTGCTTCTGGTGGACAACGCCCACGGCGCGTACCTGCGCTTTCTGAATCCGTCCCGGCATCCCATCGATCTGGGCGCGGATATCTGCTGCGACTCCGCCCACAAGACCCTGCCGGTGCTCACCGGCGGCGCATACCTGCACCTCTCCCCCGCCACGCCGCAGATCTGCCATGCGCAGGCCCGCACTGCGCTTGCGCTGTTTGGCTCCACCAGCCCCTCCTACCTGATCCTGCAATCGCTGGACGCGGCGAATGTGGCCCTCAGCGATGGCTACCAAGAGTCCTTGGCACGCTTTGCTGAGGAGGTCAGCTCTCTGAAACTGCGTTTGCAGGCAAAGGGCTGGCTGCTTCAGGGCGATGAGCCACTGAAGCTGACCCTGCGCGCGAAGTCCTGGGGCTACACGGGCACGGAGCTTGCCCAAGCGCTGGAGGATCATAACATCGTGTGCGAGTTCGCCGATCCGGACTTTCTGGTGCTGATGCTCACGCCCGAGGTCGGCTCCGATGGTCTGCAACGGCTGGAAACTGCGCTGGACGCGCTTTTGGTGCGACCAGCCATACAGGACGAACCCCCCGCGTTCCAGCCCGCTGCGCGCGCCCTGTCCATCCGGGAAGCGGCGCTCTCCCCCTGCGAGACACTGCCGGTGGAGCGCTGCCTGGGCCGCATCCTGGCCGCTGCAACGGTAGGCTGTCCGCCTGCGGTGCCGATCCTGGTGTGCGGCGAGCGCATCGACGAACACGCCCTCGCCTGCTTCCACTACTACGGCATCGAGGCCTGCACGGTGGTGCGCGAATAAAATACATCCTCCGCACGGAACTGCTCCGGCGGAGGGTGTTTTCATATGCCCTTTTGGTCGATGATCGCGACCTTTTCGTCCCTTCCCATCAGTTCATAGTACCTGCGCCACAGCGCCACGGAGTGCAGCGGAATCCGCTCGCCGTACACCTCCGCATATTCCTCGACCTGCGACGGCTCCAGCTCGCAGTCATACACCCTGCCGTCGCGCACAATCGCATAGCCGCCCATCATGTCCACGTCCACGCCGTCGATTGTAAACTCCCGGAAGCGCTTCGTCGCATAGCTGCCCCGCGTGGACGGCTGGAGTTTGCCCATGGTTCGCAGGATGTCCTCCATTTCCTCCGCGTCGCCGACGGTCACCAGCAGATCGAGATCGTGAAAGTCGTCCACATAGCCATTGAACCAGAGCAGCAGGGACGCGCCCACGGCCCAGCTCAGGCCCGCGCGGTTGAACGCGGCCGCCATCCTCGACAGCACCCGCAGCTTCTCCTCCCTGGACGCCATCATTGCACCTCCTGTTCAAACGCCCGCGCAAGCTCCCGCAGATGCCCCGGCACATCCAGCTTCTGCGGACAGATTCGCGCACAGGCCCCGCAGCCGATGCATGCGCCCGCACCTTTCGACAACTCCGCATAGGCGTGCTCCAGCTTCCACTTTTCGCCGGGACTGCGCCGGTATTCATTGTACAGCGCAAAGCAGGCCGGAATCGGGATGCGCTGGGGACAGCCGTCCAGACAGTAGCTGCAGCCGGTGCAGCCCACCGCCGTGACGCTGCGGATGCATTCCGCCGCCTGCATCAACGCTGCGAACTCCCCATCCGTAAGCGGCGGCATGTCCCGCAGGTTGTCCTCGATCTGTGCAAATGCATTCATGCCGCTGAGCACCGTCTCCACACCGGGCAGCGAACTTGCAAAGCGCAGCGCCCAGCGCGCGGGACTCGCCTCGGGATCCAGCGCGCGCAGCGGCGCAAAGATTTCATCGGCCAGCGACGCCAGGCCCCCGCCCTTCACCGGCTCCATCACGACGATGCCCACGCCGTGCTTCCGCGCAGCCTCCCAGCATCTCCGCGACTGGATGACCGCGCTCTCCCAGTCCAGATAGTTGATCTGAAGCTGCACCAGCTCCACCTCGGGATGCTCCGTCAAAATTCGATCCAGCAGATGCGCATCGTCGTGGTAGGAAAAGCCGATGCGCCGCGCCCTGCCCTGTTTCTTCAGCTCCCGCAGGAAGCCGAAACCGTCCCAGGCCTCACAGGCGGCGTAGTTCTCCCGATCCAGGCCGTGGAGCAGGTACACGTCGAAGAAATCCACGCCGCAGCGCTCCAGCTGCTCACGGAAGATGCGCGCGCAGTCCTCGCGGCTGTGCACCAGCCAGCTGGGCAACTTGTCCGCGATCCTGAAATCCTCTCTGGGGTGCCGCTTCACCACGGCCTCCCGAATGGCGCGCTCGCTCTCGCCGCCCAGGTAGGTGTAGGCCGTGTCAAAGTAGCTGCCGCCCAGCTCCAGAAAGCGGTCCGCGAGGCGGCAGACCTCCGCCTGATCGACCCGGTCCCCCGACATGGGCAACCGCAGAAGGCCAAAGCCTGTCCGATTCATGGGAAACCCTCCCGTTCTCATTGGATTCGAAGCCGCCCTTGCCTCCGACGGAAAAACGTGCTATACTGCTGCATATCCATTCGAAGGAGTGAAGCACATGGCAGAGCGAAGCATGAAGCGCGTCTCGGATTCCTACACGACACAGGTGCAGCTGTTGACCCAGGCCAATCTGAACGGCTACAACCGCCTCTTCGGCGGACAGCTGATGAGCTGGATGGACATCGTGGCCGCGGTGTGTGCGCGCAGGCATTCCGAGCGCAATGTCACCACCGTGCGCGTGGACGGCCTGGAGTTCCGCGCCCCCGCCCATGCCAATGATACGCTGTCGCTTACCGCGCACCTCTGCTACGTGGGCCGCAGCTCCATGGATGTGTGTGTGCACGTGTACGTGGAGGCGCTCTGCGGCGGCCGCACGCTCATCAATCAGGCCCACTTCACGATGGTCGCTCTGGATGAGAACGAGCAGCCCACGCCCGTTCCGGGGCTGCTGCTGGAGACCGAGCAGCAGCGCGCCGAATGGCAGGAGGCCATCGCGCGGCGCAAGGGCGAGGTCATCTCGCTCTGACGCGTCGTCGCATCCAGACCCTTATTATTCTATCGGCCCCCGAAGAAACGCATCTCCGGGGGCATTCTGCGCTTCAGCGCGCGAACCGATCATGGAAGGCAGGCTTCAGCAGCGGATAGAGGGACTGATACAGGCGCATGCGCTCGGCATAGACCGCCGCATTTGCCGGGTCAGACTCCGTGGTGTCGGTCATCTGCACGCAGCCGACCGCCTCGTCCAGGCTTCTGAACACGCCCACGCCCACTGCTGCTGCCGCTGCCGCGCCCAGCGACGTGGCCGCATCGGCGGAGGTGCCCACACCGCGCACGCGAACGCGACCTGCGTCTGCCAGAATCTGCCGCCAAAGCCAGGACTTCGCGCCGCCGCCGATGATGCGCATCTCCTCCACCGGAATGCGCTCGCGCATGATGTCCAGAATGCCCGCCAGGGCATAGGACACGCCCTCGAACACCGCGCGGGAGAAATGCCTGCGGTCGTGCTCAGCGCTGATGCCGAAGAACACGCCCCGCGCCAGCGGATCGAAGATCGGGCTGCGCTCGCCCGACAGATAGGGCAGGAAGATCAGACCAGCGCTGCCCGCAGGAACCTCCGCCGCCAGGCGGTTCATCGCATCGATGCCCTCCGGCGCGTAGATCTTCTGCGCCCAGTCGACGGAGCGGCACACGCTCTCCACCGTGCCAAACACGGCGCTGTGCTCGCCATCCAGCGCCATAATGTTGAACACCCGGCGCTGGGCATCCAAATAAGGCGCGTCCATATTGCAGGCGATCCAGCCGGTCGTGCCAAGGCTGCAATAGGTTTCGCCGGTGCGCGCAATGCCCGCGCCCACGTTGGCGCAGGAACCGTCGCCGCCGCCCGCCACAACCGGAACGCCCTGCTTCAGACCGAGCTGCGCCGCTGCCTCCGCAGTCAGTTTTCCGATGACCTCCGTGGAGGCGTGCAGCGCGGGGAAGCGATCCGCCTCCAGGCCAAGCTCCTGAAATGCATCCGTCAGGTATTCCTTCCTGCTGATGTCAATCAGCATGCCGTGGGAGGCGTCGGAGTAATCCGTGGTGTCCAGATTGCCCGTCAGGCGGAAGTTCAGGTAGTCCTTCGCCTGCAAAAAGCGCGCCGTTTTCGCGTAGATCTCCGGGCGCTTGCGCTTGAGCCACATCGCCTTGCACAGCGGCGCGGCGGCGGTCAGCACATTGCCGGTAAGATGATAGATACGATCCAGGCCGATGCGCGCCTCCACCTCCGCGGCCTCGTCCAGCGCGCGGTTGTCCGAGTGAATCATCGACGGCGTCAGCGGCTCGCCCTTTGCGTCCACCGGCAGCAGACCCAGCATGTGCGCGCTGATGCCGATGGCGCACACATCCCGCGCGCCCTCAGGATTGATCTCAAACAGCCTGCGCACGGCAACCACGGCCGCGTCCCACCAATCCTGCGCGCGCTGCTCGGCACAGTGCGGCGCGGGGTAGCGGGTCTCGTACCGCTGCGCGGCCTCCGAAACGATCCTCAGCTCCGCGGAAACCAGCGAAGCCTTCACGCTGCTGGTGCCCACATCCAACGCCAGTATGTATGCGCTCATCCTTTAGACCTCCGTATGTAGTATTCACTTGTAACCATTATACCGCGATTCCGGCGTTTTGATAAGCCCTTGACGCAAGTTTCTTTAATGGAAGCTTGACATTCTCCCCCGCGCCGTGCTATACTTCAACCATCAATATGGGAGGCAGACCGATGCGCAAGATTTCCTGCTGAATCGTTTGAACCGCAGTTTCGCGGCACATTCCACTCGGAATGCGCTCGCTGCGGCATGCAGGAAAGTTTGTTCATCGCTCCACCGCCCGCTGGTTCCGCCCTGCATCGCGCAGGCGCGGCCGCTTCATGCAGGTTTGGGAGTCCGGAAAGGCAGCTTTCTTGGGCTCCCTTTTCTTTGTCCACATCGGGCGGCGTGTGCCACTGTCCCGCGAAGGAGGAATGCACGATGTCCATGATCCAGGTGGAAAACCTGACTTACCGCTATCCCGGCAGCAGCGAGGCTGTCTTTGAAAACGTGAGCTTTCAGCTGGACAGCAACTGGAAGCTTGGCCTGATCGGACGCAACGGCCGGGGCAAAACCACGCTGATGCGGCTGCTGACGGGCGAATGCGACAGCGGCGGCGCGATTCACACCGCCGTGCAGTTTGAATACTTTCCCCGCACGGTGTCCGAACCCCTGCGGCCCGCGATGGAGGTGCTGCGGGAAATCTGCCCGTCTGCGGAGGATTGGGAGCTGGTCTGCGAGCTCTCGAAGCTTGGCCTGGAGGACGACGTGCTGAATCAACCCTTCTCCACCCTCTCCGGCGGCGAGCAGACCCGATCTCTGCTGGCGGCGATGTTCTTAAACGAGGGCCGTTTCTTATTGATCGACGAGCCCACGAACCACCTGGACGCCGCCGGTCGCGCACAGTTGGCTGAATACCTGCGGCGCAAGCGCGGCTTCATCCTGGCGAGTCACGACCGGGCGCTGCTGGACGGCTGCGTGGATCACATCCTTTCCATCAACCGCGCGGGCATCGAAGTGCAGGCCGGGAACTACAGCTCCTGGCGGCTGAATTTCGACCGGCAGCAGGCCTTCGAGCAGGCTCGGGACGCGCAGCTGCGCCGGGACATCGGCCGCATGAAGGAGGCCGCGCGGCAGTCGGCGGACTGGTCCGACCGAGTGGAGGCCACGAAGGGCGTGCGGGTGGCCGGGCTCAAGCCGGACAAGGGCCGCATCGGCCACAAGGCGGCGAAGATGATGCAGCGCTCCAAGTCCATCGAGGCCCGCCGGGAGCAGGCCATCGAGGAAAAGGCGGCGCTTTTGAAGAACGCGGAGAAGTCGGAGCCGCTGAAGCTTACACCGCTTGTCCATCACGCCCAGCGCCTGCTGGAGCTGCGGGACGTGCGCATCCATTACGACGATCGTCAGATTTGCGGGCCGCTGACGCTGGAGCTGATGCAGGGTGAGCGCGTCTGTCTGGAGGGCCGCAACGGCAGCGGCAAGAGCAGCCTGCTGCGGCTGATTCTGGGCGAGGACGTGCCCCACGAGGGCCGCATTGTCCTCGCCTCGGGGCTGATTGTCTCATATGTACCCCAGAGCGGCGCGCAGCTGCGGGGTTCGCTCTCCGATTTCGCCCGGAATCGCAGCGTGGACGGCACGCTGCTGCGAACCATCCTGCGCAAGCTGGGCTTCGAGCGCGCGCAGTTCGAACGGGACATGGCGGAGTACTCCCAGGGCCAGCGCAAGAAGGCGCTGATCGCCGCCAGCCTGTGCCAGCGGGCGCAGCTCTACCTCTGGGACGAGCCGCTGAATTACATCGACATCGACTCCCGCCTGCAAATCGAGGCGCTGCTGCGCGCATCCCAGCCCACCATGCTCTTCGTGGAGCACGACGCGGCCTTCCAGCGCGCCGTCGCCACGCGGACGCTTCAGCTGTGACGCGCGGCTTGCAATCCAGCGCCCGCTGTTGTATAATGATCTCTGGAATACGCGATGGAGGCAGACAATATGCAGTTCAACAGCGAACAGCTTCTCTTATACGCCGTCACTGACCGCGCATGGGTCGGTCGGCAGACGCTGCTGGAGCAGATCGAGGACGCCCTGACGGGCGGCGCGACGCTGATTCAGCTTCGGGAAAAGGATCTGGACGCGGAGTCCTTTCTGAACGAGGCCGTGCAGGCGCGGGCGATCTGCCACCGCCACGGCGTGCCGCTGATCATCAACGACAATGTGGATGTGGCGCTGAAGGCCGGTGCGGATGGCGTGCACGTGGGCATTGAGGATGCGCCCGTAAAGGAAATTCGCCGCCGGGTGGGTTCAGACTTCATCATCGGCGCGACCGCCAAGACCGTAGAGCAGGCGCGGCTGGCCCAAGAGTCCGGCGCGGACTATCTGGGCGTGGGCGCGGTATTCCCCTCCCCTACCAAGCGCAGCGCCATCCGCATTACCGCCGATCAGCTGCGCGCGATCTGCGCAAGCGTAGACATCCCCGCGGTGGCCATCGGCGGCATCAGCCTGGAGAACGCCCGGGAGCTCTGCGGCTGCGGCGTGCAGGGCATCGCAGTGGTCTCCGCCATCTTCGCCGCCCAGGATATTCCCTCCGCGACCAAGGCGCTCCGACGCGCGGCCCTGGACGTGGTGGGCCGGTAAGGCTGCGCTCCGCAAGCCACAGAAAAGCACCTTCATCCCTCGGGATGAAAGTGCTTTTTCTTGTGTCAGTCGCAGAGCTTGATGACGGCGATGCCCGCCGCGTTCGGGCCGGTGTGGCAGCCGATGCTCAACGACAGCGGGTTATAGATCACCTCTTCGCCGGGGAAGGCTGCGCGGATCATGTCCACCCAGACCTGCGCCTGCTTCTCATCGAGGAAGGTACCCGCCGCAGCCAGCTTCAGTTGCTCCCTGGGAACGGAGGAGAATCGCCCCTCGACGTCCTGCCGAATGTGCTCGATCATCCTCTGCTGGGCATGCTTCATGCCGCGCACCTTGTCACAGGCGTCCAGACGCTCGCCCTGAATGGTGAGGATCGGGCGAATGCCCAGCACCGTGGCGATGGCCGCGCCCGCCGCCGTCACCCGGCCGCCGCGCTTGAGATACTCCAGGGTGTCCACGGCGATGTAGATGCTGGCGTTGTAGGCCTCCTGCTCCAGCCGGGCCTTGATCTCCGCTGCGCTGAGGCCCGACTCCGCCAGGCGCATTGCGTCCAGCACCGAAAGGCGCTGGGGAACGGAGATGCGGTGGTTGTCCACCACCTGCACCCGCCCGCCATAGTCCTCCGAGAGTGCAATCGCGCTGGCACAGGAGCTGCTCAGACCGCTGGACATGGGAATGTACACCAGCTCGTCGCAGCCGCTGCCGAGCGCCGCGTCCCAGGCGCGGGTCACCTCCTCCGGCGAGGGCATCGCCGTGGTGACCTGCTTTCCGGAGAGCAGGCTCTCGTAGAACGCGTCCATGCCGATGTCCACGCCCTCAAAGTAGGTCTGTGCGTCGATCAGCACCGGCATGGAGACGCAAAAAATCCCAAGCTTCGCCGCCTCTGCGGCATTGATTCCGCTATTGCTGTCCGTGACGACGGCAACCTTCGGCATCTATCATCATCCTTCCAATCTGCGTTTTTGCGCGAATTGTTCCCTGTGCGGCGAAATCCCATTGCATTTTTTCCGCCCAGGGCCTATAATACTGTTATGTATTGTAACATGTGAATGTTACGCACGCAACGTCTGCGGCCGAAGCTGTGACAGATTTGGAGGTTTTGTTCATGAAAAAGGGCAATCCGAGCGCCAGCAACCGCCTTGCACGGGAATGCATGGTCACGGCGCTGATGCAGCTGCTGGAGGATCGTCCGCTGTCCACCATCACCGTCTCCGAGCTGACAGCGAAGGCCGGCGTCTCCCGCATGACCTTCTATCGGAATTACAGCAGCAAGGAGGACATCTTCGCCCGGCACCTTCAGGATATCCTGGAGGAATACCGCGCGGAATCCGTCTCCCTGCACATCGGCGAGCGCGCGTATAGCTTCCCGCATATGCTGCACTGCTTTCAGTATTTCAATGCACACCGGAATTTTCTGAACTGCCTGTTCCAAAGTGGGCTCTCCGGCCTGTTCCTGAGCGCCCTGGAGGACTACGTGCTCTCCCGCTGGCAGAACGATCCGAACGACCCTGCGGAGTACTATGCTCTGCGCGCCTTCTCCGGCGCGCTGTTCAGCGTGTACATCGCCTGGTCCAAGCGCGGCGCGCACGAGACCCCGGAGCAGATGGCCGAGATGCTGAGCCGCTACTGGGCGCGCCCCGAGGATCGTGCGAAGTGATTTTCGATGTAGCCCCCAGGCATAGGGCGCGCTGAAATGCCATCTGCCAGCATCATTTGCGCATATCTCTCAAATATATTCAACACATCTTGAACATATCACACATAAACCGCAGTCCGAACGCCTGACCTGGTCTTTGACCCCACACTCGCCTGCTGGAGCGTTCGCTCTTAAGGACTCTGCCTCCCCACTACTGACCCTCTCGGAAGAAATTTTGGCCGGCAGGACTTACCTCTAAGGCGCGCCATGCTCGCCGGACTTTTGCCGGTTTACGTGGATCGCTTTGCCCGCGCCTGGCATCGACTTGCAACCACAGACGCGCTCGGACTGCTTGTCTCCATTATAGGGGAAGCCGCGCGCCGCGTCAAGCGCTTTTCCGCAAACGAAATCATGCCCGGACGGAGCTTCTCTCGAAGCCGTGCCCGGGCATTCTGTCTTACTACTCCTGTTCCAGCAGGAAATCCAGCGTAACCTTGTTGTAGCCCTCCAGATCCTCCCAGTGCTGCACGTGGCCGCCGTCCTTCACCATGTGCAGGCGGCAGTTGGGGATCGCATTCACCATCTCCATGACCAGTGGCACAGTGGCCAGCAGGTCGTGATCGCCCGCCACCACCAGCACCGGCGCCTGAATCTTCCCCAGGTTGGCCGACTCGTCAAAGGCGAGGATGGCGTTGCACTGAGCCTTGTAGGCGTAGGCCGGCATGGGATTGGCCGCATCCGCATCGTTGGCCTCGGCGTCCAGCAGGTAGGCCTCGTTGCGATCCTGGAACACCGACGAGAAGATCATCCACTGGGCGATCCTGCCGAAGCTCCTGCCATCCAGTTGATCCACCGCGTCGCGCAGGAACTCGATGCAACGCCGGAAGCTGACATTGCAGCGCGGGAAGGTGTTGGTGAGAATCACCGATTTGACGCGCTCAGGGTAGTAGATCGCCAGATACTGCGCGACCGCACCGCCCATGGAGATGCCGTTGACGTGGGCGCGCTCGATGCCCAGCGCATCCAGAAGCGCAATCACGTCCGCCGCCATGTCCGCGATGCTGTAGGCTTCGCATTCGGGCTTGGAACTGCACCCCGAGCCACGATTGTCAATCGCCAGCACCCGGAAGTGCTGCTCATAGCAGAGGATGTGCGGCTCCCACTTCAGGCTCGACGCGCCCAGGCCCATCACCAGCACCAGCGGCTCACCCTGTCCTCGGTCCTGATATCCGATTTCAATTCCGTTCGCAAAGATCTTCTTCACCATGTTCCTCTCTCGGCTCCTCTCCTGTGTGTCGTTTTCATCGGCCAGCCATCTTCATAAACAGGCCGTTATTTGCCGGATAGGCCTCTCGGAAGAGCGCATAGTTCTCCCGATAGACGCTGAAATTTGCTGGATTCGGCTCCGTGGGCGTGGGATTGTACCTCACCACCGCGCCGCAGGCCTCCTGGAGATCCCTGTACTCCCCCGCTGCGACCTGGGCGCACAGCACCGCACCCATGGCGGCCTGCTCCCCGGTCTCTGCCAGGTACATCGGCTTCTCGAGCACGTCCGCCACGATCTGCCGCCAAAGCGCGCTGCGCGCGCCGCCGCCGGAGAGCAGCGTGTGCGCTACGGGCAGGCCCAGTCCGCGAACGATCTCCAGGCAGTCCTTCAGCGCATAGGCAACGCCCTCCAGCACCGCCCGCGCCATGGCGTTGCGGTCGTGGCGGAGGGTCAGCCCAATGAACGCGCCGCGGGCGTTCTCGTTCATGAGGGGCGTGCGTTCGCCGGTGAGGTACGGCAGGAAGATCAGGCCGCAGCAGCCCGGAGCAACCTGCGCCGCGCCGTCGTGCATGGAGCGATAGTCGTCGCTTGCGCAAACGCTGCCGTTGAACCAGTTTGCGGCAAGGCAGGCGTTGAGCACCGCGCCCATGACGTACCAGCTATCCGCGGGGGCATGGCAGAATGTGTGGGTGCGCAACAGCGGATCGTATAGCGGCCTGTCCGCCGCGACGAACACCTGGCCCGAGGTGCCCAAGTTGACGCAGGAGCTGCCCGCCAGCAGCAGGCCGTTGCCCACCGCCTGCATGGGCTGATCCCCGCCGCCGAAGGACACCAGCGTGCCCTCCGCAAGCCCCGTCTCCGCAGCCGCACGCCGCGTGACCCTGCCCGCGATCTCGTAGGGATGGTGGCGGCAGTCGGGCAGCAGCGATTTATCAATTCCCAGCTCGTATATCAGTTCGTCGCTCCAGCGCATGCGCACGTTGTCGAACATCAGCGTGCTGCACGCGTCCGTCGGCTCGGTGCCGAACTCGCCGCAGAGCCGGTAGCGCAGGTAATCCTTCGGCAGCAGCGCGTGACGCGCACGCTCGTAGATCTCCGGGCGGTTCTCCTTCACCCACATCAGCGACAGCGACTGAAAGCCGGAGTGCACCTGGTTCTGCACCCAGCGTCCTAGCTTCTCCACGCCGACGCGGGAGATGATCTCCTGCTTCTGCTTCGCAGCGCGGCCGTCGCAGTGAATGATCGCCGGACAGAGCACCGCACCATCTCCGTCCAGCAGCACCAGTCCGTGCATCTGGCCAGAAAAGCCAACG
>JAUNNK010000054.1 GCA_030537335.1 Clostridia bacterium
TGGGCGAGGTGCGGTTGATCTCGTCCGCCAGCACGATCTGGCTCATGATCATGCCGGGTCGGTACTCCAATTCGCCGGTCTTGAAGTTGACGATGGAGTAGCCGGTGATGTCCGAAGGCGTGATGTCCGGCGTGAACTGGATGCGCTTGAAGGAGCAGTCCAGCGAGCGCGCCAGGGCGCTGGCCAGCGTGGTCTTGCCCACGCCCGGCACGTCCTCGATCAGCACGTGGCCCCGGCACAGCACGGCGATCATCATCAGCTCCACCGCGCTCTCCTTGCCCACGATCACCTTGCCCACATTCTGCTTCAGCAACTGCGCAAAGCGCTGCGTAACCTGCATATTTTTGTATCTCCTTTGAACGATTTGCAAATCCTACCGGTGGTTTAGACGGAAAACCGCCTGTTTTTGGTTCCCTACCCCGGTAAATCCTGATATTCCAAGTTTAGTATAGCGATTTTTCCGCTGAATTACAAGAAAATCCCCACAAGCGCGGGGTTTTGTGCTATAATATTTACTGGAAAGTCGCAATTTGAATCGCAGGAGGCAGGAAGCATGCGCACGCTCATCACACCCCAGGCCATGCGCGAAGGCGAGGCGCGGTACTTCGCGTCCTCCGGCGTTCCTTCCATAGAGGTCATGGAGCGCGCGGCCACGGCGCTGGCCGGGGTCATCGCCGCGGAGCTGCCCGCAGGCGCGACCATTTATTTTGCCTGCGGAACCGGCGGCAACGGCGGCGACGGAACCGCCTGCGCGCGGCTGCTGCATGAGAACTACAACTGCGTCATCGTGCAGCCGAGGCCGCCGAAGTCCCCGGACGCGATTGCAAACCTGCGCCGCGCGATTGACCGCGGCGTGGCCGTCGCGGAGGATGCCTCCGACCTCCCTGGGCCGGACGCGTGGGTGGACGCGCTGTTCGGCACGGGACTGACCCGTGCGCCCGGCGGTGCGGAGGCCGCGCTGATCGAACGCATCAACGCGGATCACGCACATGGCGCGCGCGTCTATGCCGCCGATATCCCCTCGGGGCTGAACGGCGAGACGGGTCAAGCGTATGATCCCTGCATCTATGCGGATCATACCGTCACCTTCCAATATTTAAAGACCGGCATGACCCTCGCAGACGGCCTGGACGCATGCGGGGAGATCACCGTGTCGGACGTGGGCTTTCCCACGGAGGGCTTCGACCTCTCCGCCGCGCTGTTCGAACCCGCCGACCTGGGCCGCATCCTGCAAAGACGCCCCCGGAACGTCCACAAGGGCGACTGCGGACATTTGCTGATCGTGGCGGGCTCCTTTGGCATGGCGGGCGCGGCGGCGCTGTGTGCGAAGGCGGCGCTTCGCTCCGGCGCGGGCCTGGTGACGATCGCCTGTCCGCGCTCCATCGTGCCCATATTGCAGACGCTGGTCCCCCAGGCCATGTGCATCCCGCTTGCCGAAAGCGAGGGTGCGATCTCTGCGGAGGCCCTGCCCGCGCTGGAGGCTGCGCTCGGTGGCAAGAGCGCCGTCGCCATCGGCCCGGGACTCAGCCGCCGCGCGGATCCCGATATCCTGCGCGCGGTTCTGGAGAGCGGCCTGCCCGCGGTGATCGATGCGGACGGCCTGAACCTGCTCTCGGAGCACCGCGAGCTTATGACCCTGCTGACCCCGCGGCACGTGCTCACGCCCCATCCGGGCGAGGCCGCGCGGCTGCTGGGCCATCCCTGCACGAATCCCATCGCCGACGCAGCGGCGCTGTGTGAACTCGGGGCCACCGTGCTTTTCAAGGGCGCAGCCAGCGTGATTCGTTCGCCGGAGCATCCCGCCGCCTGCGTCAGCGCCTCGGGCTGCCGGGGCATGGCCCGGGGCGGCTCGGGGGACGTGCTCAGCGGAATACTGGGCGCGCTGCTGGCCGACCGACGCGGGGTGGAGAGCGCCCATGCGGCCGCCTGTGCCAGCGAGATCCACGGCCTCGCCGGGGAGCTTGCCCAGCGGAAGTACGGTGCGCGCAGCATGAACGCCGCCGACATCCTCGAATTTCTGCCGGAGGTGTTCCGGGAATATGTGGAATGAACCCGCTCCGCTGGAACAGATGCGCGCGGAATTGCGTCCACAGCTCCCGGAGCGCGCCTTTTTAAAGCGCGACCGGGGCGACGCGCTGCTGATCACCAACGCCCCCGCCTTCGGCTTTTCGCCGGAGCAGCTTCCGGGCTGCATCGTGGAAACGCGCGGAATGCTGCTGTGCATCCTGCCCGACGCGCGCTGGGTCGCTGACTTCGAAGCCGCCATCCCTGAACCGCCGGATCATCTCAGCCGCACGCTGATGCGCTTCCGGGGCGCGGAGGCCGACGGCGACAACCTGCGCCTGTTCGCCCGCATCGCAAAGCTTATGGACGCGCAGCCCTCCCCCGGCGAGATTGAAGCCTGCGACCGCGCGCTGCGCAACCGGGCCGCGCTGGCGCTGCGGGGCGGCTGCGGCGGCGGACTCTACGCTTGCGCCTGCGTCTGCGCGCTGTTGAACCGTCCCTGATCGGAAAGGAGAACCTGCCATGAAGCTGAAATACTACGGTCACGCCTGCTTCACCCTCCGCTTTGCGAGCGGAACCACGCTGGCGATCGATCCCTTTGACGAGAGCGTGACCTACGCGCCCTGCGATGCAATCTGCGACGCGGCGCTCTTGAGCCACGACCACTTCGACCACAACCACACCCAGTCCCTGCGCGGCGACTTCGTCACCATCCGCCAGGCGGGCCACTACGAGGTGCGAAACGTGCGCGTCACCGCCGTGCACTCCTTTCACGACAAGAAGCGCGGCGCGCTGCGGGGGAACAACCTGATCTTCCGCATCGAAGGCGACGGCCTGACCATCGTGCACCTGGGCGACCTGGGCCACATGCCCGATGATAAGCAGCTTCAGGCCATCTCGGGCGCGGACGTTATGCTGATTCCCATCGGCGGCACCTACACCATCGACACCCCCGAGGCCGAGGAGCTGATCCGCCTGGCGCAGCCGAAGCATGCCGTGGCGATGCACTTCCGCACCCCGGACTACGACTTCAATACCTCCACCTGCGAGGCCTTCGAGCGCGACATGCAGGCCGTGCGCATGCCCCGGGAGGTGGAGATCACCCCGGAGAACCTTTCCTCGCTTCCCGAAGCGATGATTCTGAGCTACAAATAAGAAAAGAGGCAGAATAACCCCATGTTGACGAGCAGCATCACCAGAGAACAGGCCTACGACCTGCTGACCAAGTACAACCACGAACCCTTTCACATCCAGCACGCGCTCACCGTCGAGGGCGCAATGCGCTGGTACGCAAACGAGCTGGGACATAGCGACGAAGCCGACTTCTGGGCCATCGTCGGCCTGCTTCACGACGTCGACTTCGAGCTCTACCCCGAGCAGCACTGCGTCAAGGCCCCGGAGCTGCTGCGGGAGGGCGGCGTGTCCGAGGAGATGATTCACGCCATCGTCAGCCACGGCTACGGCCTGTGCGTGGACGTGAAGCCCGAGCTGGAGATGGAGAAGGTTCTCTTTGCCGCCGACGAGCTCACCGGCCTGATCGGCGCGGCGGCGCGGATGCGGCCCTCGAAGAGCGTGTCCGACATGGAGCTTTCCAGCCTCAAGAAGAAGTTCAAGGACAAGAAGTTCGCCGCAGGCTGCTCCCGCGACGTGATCCGCCAGGGCGCGGAGATGCTGGGCTGGGAGCTGGATGTGCTGCTGGAGAGAACCATTCAGGCCATGCGCGTGGATGAGGCCGCCATCGCCGCGGCGGTGGCGGCGCTGGAATAATCTGCCTCGGGTTGGCATGCACGAACTTAACAACCCCATGGTAGGATTGAAATCAAGCAGAATAAACGGAGGGGTAACAGATGGCAATTTCGAAAGAGGACATCGCGCGCGTCAAGGGGCGCGGCTTTCTGATCAACCGCGGCACCGAGTGCTTCTCGGGGCGCGTGGTTCCCGCGGGCACCATGTTTTCCGCCCACGATCTGAAGATGGTCGGCGAATGTGCGGAGAAGTTCGGCAGCGGCAAGGTCACCTTCACCAGCCGCCAGACGGCGGAGCTTCCCGGCATTCCCTTTGACAAAATCGAGGAGGCCGAGGCCTTCCTCGCCAAGGAGAACCTGTACTTCGGCGGCACCGGCGCGAAGGTGCGCCCCATCACCGCCTGCAAGGGAACCACCTGCATCTACGGCAACTACGACACGCAGGCGCTGGCGCTTGAAATGCACAAGCGCTTCTACATCGGCATGAGCAGCGTCAAGCTCCCCCACAAGTTCAAGATCGGCATCGGCGGCTGCCCGAACAGCTGCATGAAGCCCAGCCTGAACGACGTGGGCGTCGAGGGCCACAAGGTCTTCGAATTCGACGCGGAGAAGTGTCGCGGCTGCAAGAAGTGCGCCGTGATGAACAACTGCCCGATGAAGGCCGTCTCCGTCGCGGACGGCAAGGCCCTGATCGGCGAAAAGTGCCTCCGCTGCGGCGTGTGCGTGGGCAAGTGCCCCTTCGGCGCGGTTCCCGCCGAGGGCAAGACCCTCTGCCAGATCTACGTGGGCGGCACCTGGGGCAAGACCACCCGCATGGGCACGCCCCTCAAGCGCATGGTTCCGGTGGAGGAGGTGGGCGACATCGTGGAGAGCGCCATGCTCTGGTACCGCGAGAACGGCTACGTGAAGGAGCGCTTCGGCGTGACCATCGACCGCATCGGCGTGGAGGCCCTCGAGGAGGCGCTGTTCTCCGGCGACCTGCTGGCCCGCAAGGACGAGATCCTGGCCGCGCCGCTGAAGGAGCGCCCCTGATTAGATCAACAACAGTCCGGGCGGTCTCCATTTGCGGAGGCTGCCCCATTTTTGAATCATGATTCGGAGGAATTGACCCATGCGCAGATTTTTGCTGCTTCTGCTGAGCCTGACCCTCGCAATCGCGCCCGCTTGCGCCGCGGAGGCGATCTCCTTCACCGACTCCCTGGGCGAGACCGTGGAGCTTCCCAAGCGGCCCGAAAACGTCGCCGTGCTGTTCTCCTCCTTTGCGGAGATGTGGAACCTGGCGGGCGGCGAGGTGGCCGTCACCGTGGGTGAGACCATTGAGCGCGGCTTTGCCGCTGCGGACGCCGCCCTGGTGGACGACGGCGCGGGCAAGAGCATCAACCTGGAGCTGCTCATCTCCCTGAAGCCGGACTTCGTGATCTGCTCGGCGGACATCGAGGCCCAGGCCGAGGCTTGCGGGATTCTGAAGCAGGCGGGCATTCCGGCGGCGCGCTTCCGTGTGGAGAACTTCTCCGACTACCTGCACGTGCTGCGGCTGATGTGCGACGTGACCGGCGACGATGCTGCCTACGCGCAGTACGGCGCATCCGTTGCGGATGAAATCGACGCGCTGCTTTCCTCTCCCGAGGCCACCGCCGCCGCAGGAACGCGCATCCTGTTCGTGCGCGCGGGCTCCACCGCGTCCTCCACCAAGGCCAAGACCAGCGCGGATCACTTCGCCTGCGATATGCTTTCGGAGCTGGGCTGCGTCAACATCGCGGACGCATCCAGCCAGCTCTCCGAGAGCCTGAACATGGAGTACATCCTGACCGAGGATCCGGACGTGATCTTCTTCTCGCTGATGGGCGACACGGACGCGGCGCTGGCGAACGTGAACGACCTGCTCTCCCAGCCTGCGTGGCAGCAGCTGCGCGCCGTGAAGGAGGGCCGCGCGCTGGTGCTGCCCAAGGAGCTGTTCCACTTCAAGCCCAACGCGCGCTGGGCGGAGGCCTACGCCTACCTGATCGACGCGCTGAACGGAGCTGCCGCAGATGCGGCGTAAGCATCTGGTTCCGGCGGTGCTGGCGGCGCTGCTGCTGGGCGCTGCGCTGCTGTCTCTGGGCTGCGGCAGCGCCCGGCTCACGCTTTCGGCACTGAAGGCAGGGCTGCTGGGCCGCACGGGCTATGAGACCGAGCGGGTGATCCTGCTCTCGCTGCGGCTGCCCAGGATGCTGGCGGGGCTCATCGCAGGGGTGGGCCTTTCGCTCTCCGGCGTGATTTTGCAATCGGTGATGGGCAACCCGCTGGCCAGCCCGAACATCATCGGCGTGAACGCGGGCGCGGGCCTGGCCACGGTGCTGTGCCTCAGTTTGCTTCCGAAGGCGATTCGCCTGCTGCCCTTCGCGGCGTTTCTGGGCGCGTTTCTCACCGCCCTGCTGATTCTGGGCCTGGCCCGCAGCGCGGGGCGCAGCCGCAGCACGGTGGTGCTGGCGGGCGTGGCGTGCACCACGGTGTTTCAGGCGATGATCTCCTTTCTCGCCGCGCTGGACAGCGACGTGCTCAGCTCCTACAGCGCCTTCTCCATCGGCGGCTTCGCGGGGGTTCAGATGGATCGGCTGGTGCTCCCGGCCATCCTCGTCGCGCTGTGCCTGATCGCCGCGCTGTGCCTCTCCGGGCGCATCGAGGCACTGACCCTGGGCGACTCCATGGCCGCATCGCTGGGCGTGCGGGTCGGCCCCATGCGCGCCGCCTGCCTGATGATCGCCAGCATGAGCGCTGCGGCGGTGGTGAGCTACGCGGGGCTGCTGGGCTTCGTGGGCCTGGTGGTGCCCCACATCGCCCGCAAGCTGGTGGGCGACGGGCTCCGGGAGCAACTGCTGACCGCGCCCCTGGCCGGTGCCGTGCTGGTGATGCTGTCCGATCTGGCCGGGCGCACGCTGTTCTCTCCCTCGGAGATCTCCGTGGGCATCGTGATGGCGTTCATCGGCGCGCCGTTCTTCTTTATTCTGCTGCTGCGGGGGAGGGAACATCCGGATGCTTGAGTTTGACCGCGTGAGTGTTTCCCATCGGGGAAGAACCATCCTCCATGAGGTCAGCTTTGCGCTGCGCCCCCACCGCATCACCGTGCTGCTGGGCCGCAATGGCAGCGGCAAGAGCACGCTGATCCGCTGCGTGAACGGCCTGCAGCGCTACACCGGGGAGATTCGCCTGGACGGCGTGAGCCTGGCGCTGACCCCGCCCCGGGAGCGCGCGCGGAAGATCGGCATCCTGCCGCAGATTCTGCCCGACACAGCGCTGCGGGTGGGCGCGCTGGCGGCGCTGGGCCGCAACCCCTACGTGGACACGGCAGGTCGGCTCAGCCCGGAGGACAGGCGCATGGTCTCCGAAGCCCTGCGCTCTGCCGGCATGGAGGACTTCGCCGATCGCTCCCTACGGGAGCTGTCCGGCGGCGAGCGTCAGCGCGCGTTCCTTGCCATGCTGCTGGCTCAGAACACCCGGATTCTTTTGATGGACGAACCCACCACCTATCTGGACGTGGACGCGCGCCGGGAGCTGCGCGAACTGATCCGCACGCTGGCGCGGAAGCAGAAAAAGACGCTGCTGGTGGTGCTGCACGACCTGAACGAGGCCCTGGAGCTTGCGGACGACGTGGTGATCCTGGAAAATGGCGAACTGCGCTTCTGCGGCGACGTGCAGGCCTGCCTGGACGCCCATGCGCTGGAGGACTGCTTCCATGTGATCCGCAGGGATTGCCTCGGCGGCGGCGCGTTCTTCCAGTGAACACAGTCTCTCCACATTTACGCCAATTTAATGGACTTCTTGCGCACAATCATGTAAAATGTGTGTCAACAGGTGAACGATTCCATGTGATCCCGCCTGATTCTGCGTCTGCACACATCAAGGAGGAGCAACGCACATGCGCTTCATCATCTACAAAAACTCCGTTCTGGCTTCCTTTCTCAGTATATTCGGCACCGGACTGGCGGCCATGGGCGTCTTCACGCTGGTCAACGATTTCAATATGGAAAATCTGATGATCGCCATCCCTGCGGCCGCCATCGGCATTGTCCTGAATCTCCTTGCAAGCGCCATCAGCAAGCGCAAGGAGCAAAAGAAGCAGGCCAAGGCCGGCGGAACCGCCGCAGCAGGTTCCGCACGCAGCGCCCAGACCGCGCAGTCCGGCGGCTATTCCGCGGCAGGTTACGTACACAGTGCCCAGACCGCACAGTCCAGTGGCTATACCGCGCAGTCCGGCGGCTATTCCGCCCAGCATGCGCCGGTGTATCAGGCCCCTGCGGCGCAGGCCAGGCCGGTGAAGAAGCGCTGCGCATCTGCGGCCATCCTCTTCCTGCTGACCGCGCTGCTGGAATTTGTATCGATCTACATGCGCAACGCACAAGATCCCCGGTTCATGCTGAACAGCGAAGAGGTCGCGCTGGTGGCCATGGGCGCGCTTCTGATGATTGCGGCCCTGCGAAGCCGGCACATCCAGCAGGTCTCCATACTGAACATCTTCGGCTTCCTGGGCTTCACCCTGGGCAGCGTCGACGTCGCCCTGTGCGCCTATCGGGCCTATGGCACCGGCGGCTATGCCACCAGCAGCAGTATCTACTATGCCGTGTTTGCCGCGCCTGCGCTCAAGGCGGCGGCGTACCTCCTGATGGCCCTCTTTGCACTGCTCGCCACCCGAAAGATCAAGGCGCACTGCGGCGGCGTTGTCCGCTGGCTCTGGTGGATTCCGCTGCTGGCGCTGGCGCTGGCGTATTCCAAGGAGATCGCCGACAGCGAAGTTCTGTGGCGCCTGCGCCAGGTGGCATCCCGTCGCGGCGGCTTCATGGGCTTGCAATTCTACACCCGCCCGGAGCTGCTGCACGTCTACGCCATCGTTTTACAGGTGCTGGCGGTGCTCCTGACCGGACTCTACTTCTGCGGTCTGTGCCGCAAGACGGACGCGGTCTACAACCAGGGCAGCTATGTGCCGCCGGTGCAGCCCCAGCCGGAAATGCGCTACGCCGCCCCCGAACCGCCCCAGCCGGAGCCCGCTCCCAGGGCGAGTGATGTGGATGTGCAGAAGCAGATCCAGGCCTACCGGGATCTGCTGGACTGCGGCATCCTGAGCCAGGAGGAATACGATTCAAAGGTCCGCGAACTGACGCGCGGATGACGGGAGGCAAGCACGATGGATGAAATTCTGAAGATGCTGAATGCGCTCACGGCGGACGAGCTGGACAGCGTGATCCTGCGCGCGGGCATCATGCTGGAGAAGAAGCGCAAGGACGAGGCCGAACAGGCCCGGCTGGAGCAGGAACGCCTGCGTCAGGAGAAGATCGAACAGGAGAAGCGGCGGCAGCAGGAGATCGCCGAGCTCCAGCGCAAGTTGCAGGAGCTGCAGGGCCAGCGGGTGGACATCCCGGACGTGGCCGGAGACGGCTTCGTGATGCGCGGCTCCTCGCAGCCTCAGACCGACGGAATGATCGCCTGCCCGCAGTGCAAGGCGATGTGCCCCGCCGAAAGCCAGTTCTGCCCAAGCTGCGGGCAGCGGCTCGCGGCTCCGGCCCAGCCCAAGATGTCCGATATGGTCGCCTGTCCGCACTGTCATATGATGAATGTTGCGGGCGTGCTGTTCTGCGCAAACTGTGGACAGCGGATAAAGGCGCAGCCCGCACCCCAGCCCACACCTCAGCCTCGGCCCGCTCCCCAGCCTCAGCCCACGGCCCAGGCCCCGGCCAACGCCGCGCAGGTTTTCCATGCGGGCGAATCCATGAAGAAGTGGGAAATGCTCCCGGGCGAACAGACCGTCAAGGGGCGGCATGAGATCATATTGCTCCAGCCGCAGGACGGCAAATTCGTCCATCACATGGAAGTGACCAACCAGCGCATCCTGCTCTATCGGGAGAGCAACGCATCGAGGAATGCGGGCATGGCAGCCCGGATGGGCGGCGGTCTTCTGGGCTCGATGATTGCGGAGGGCGTGAAGGCGGCTGCCGGCGCAGGCCCCAAGCCCTGGCTGGCGATTCCGCTGGCGGCAGTCTCCAACTGCGGCCTTCAGGGCAAGAAGGAATTCTTCATCGTCGCCGATCAGACCTATGTGCTAAAAAACCATCGCTACGAAAGCCTCCTGCCCGATCTGGTGGCGAAGGCCAAGCGGTAAAGCCGCCCCCGCAGCGGTGCAATCTCCCGAAAACCGCGTCAAGCTGTTACAGATTCGGCCATTTTGCTTGACATGGTTCGGCACATTTGTTATCATAGTATTGAATACCAGATTTGCAATTTCCGGCGCACTGCCAGCGCAGACGCCGCTTCTGCAAAGCACTGCGAGGAGGATGCGCCATGAGCGAATATATCATCTACACCGATTCCGCCTGCGACGTTGCGCCGGAGCTTTTGAAGGAATGGGGCGTGAAATACCAGAACCTGACCTTCCACTTCGAGGGCGAGGATCGCGAATACCAGAACGAAGAGATGGCCCCTGCGGAATTCTACGCCCGCATGCGCGCCGGACAGGTGGCCAAGACCGCGGCCATCAACGTGGAGACCTTCAAGGCGGCCTTTGAGGCCGAGCTGAAGGAGGGCCGCGACGTGCTCTACCTGGGCTTCTCCTCCGGCCTGAGCAACACCAGCAACGCCGCACAGCTGGCGGCCAACGAGCTTTCCGAGCTCTATCCCGACCGCAAGCTGATCGTGATCGACACGCTCTGCGCCTCCGCCGGACAGGGTCTGCTGCTCTACCTGACCCTCCAGCGGAAGAACGAGGGTGCAAGCATCGACGAGGCCGCGGCCTACGCCCGGGAGCAGATTCCCCACCTGTGCCACTGGTTCACAGTGGACGACCTGATGTTCCTGAAGCGCGGCGGACGCGTGAGCCCGGCCGTGGCGCTGATCGGCACCATGCTCAACATCAAGCCGGTGATGCACGTGGATGACGAGGGACATCTGATCAAGGTCTCCCAGGCGCGCGGGCGCAAGGCCTCGCTGAAGGCCATCGCCGAGCAGTACGATGCGCTGGCGCTGACCCCGAACGCGGGCACGGTGTTCATCTGCCACGGCGATTGCATGGACGACGCCCAGCGCCTCGCCGGCATGATCCGCGAAAAGCATGGCGTGGAGGTCAAGCTCATCACCTACACGGGCACCGTCATCGGCGCGCACTCCGGCCCCGGCACCCTGGCGCTGTTCTTCCTGGGCAAGCACAGGTAAATCCGAATTTTCATCCCGGCCTCTCCGCCGGGATTCTTCTTTTGGAAAACTGGGCATCTGTCTATCCTGAGTTCACATTCGGGGTATAGAATCCCGTGAGACAGGAAATTGATAAGCAAAAAGGAGCAAATTCTATGTGCACCGCAGCCACCTATAAGACCAAGTGCCACTACTTCGGCCGGAACCTGGACTACCACATCTCCTACGGCGAGTCCGTCGTGGTCACCCCGCGCAACTATCCCTTCGAGCTTCGCCGCATGGGCCGTCTGGATCATCACTACGCCCTGATCGGCATGGCCACGCTGGCGGGCGACGTGCCGCTCTACTTCGACGCCACCAACGAAAAGGGCCTGAGCATGGCCGGATTGAATTTCCCGAAGAACGCCTGCTACAAGCCGGAGGCCGAGGGCAAGGACAACGTCGCGCCCTTCGAGTTCATCCCCTGGATTCTGGGGAAGTGTGCAAGCGTAAAGGAGGCGCGGCCGCTGCTTGCGCGCATCAACCTGATCGCCGAGCCCTTCAGCGCGCAGCTCCCGCTGGCTCCGCTGCACTGGATCATCGCCGACCGGGACGAGGCCATCGTGGTGGAGCAGATGCAGGATGGGCTGAAGGTCTACGACAACCCCGTGGGCGTCCTCACCAACAACCCGCCCTTCGACTACCACATGCACAACCTGAACAACTACCTGAACGTCACCGCCGGCGTGCCCGTCAGCCGCTTCGCCCCGGACTACGTGCTGGAGCGCCACAGCCTGGGCATGGGCAGCATCGGGCTTCCGGGCGACATGTCCTCACCCTCCCGCTTCGTGCGCGCGGCGTTCACCAAGCTCAACTCCTTCTCCGGCGAGGACGAGTCCTCCAGCGTCAGCCAGTTCTTCCACATCCTGGAGTCCGTGGCCCAGCCGAGGGGCTGCACCTGCGTGGGCGAGGGCGAATATGAGTACACCCTCTACACCTCCTGCGTCAACACCGACGCCGGCGTGTTCTACTACACCACCTACGAAAACGGCCAGATCAACGCCGTAGACATGCATCGCGAGGATCTGGACGGTGTGAAGCCCGTCTCCTATCCCCTGGTACGCGGCCAGCACTTCAATGTGCAGAACTGAATATGAGCAGAATATGGCAAGGCCCCATTCCAACTGCAGAATGGGGCCAGTCTTTGCTTAAAACGGGACGTTTTCGGCGATACCATTTCGGAGCAGCCACCCGTCGGAATCCGCGCACTCCAGCGTCTCCGCCGGAAGAATGCCGTCCTCCAGCTCCTCGCCCTGGGCGAGGCCGTCGCAGGCGCGCAGCAGCTCGCCCAGCGTGCAGGGCGAGGCGGTCTGGACGGAGAGGGCGATTCTGCCCGCGTATTCGGCCATGAGATCAAAGTACGCCCGGGAACCTCCGAAGCCCGTCAGCACCTTCACGCCGCCTTCGCCCAGGCGGTCCTGCGCCTCGATGGCCCGGAGCATGCCGGTGGAGAGCGCCTCATCGCAGCTGTAAACGCCGTCGAGCTGCGGATTCGCCGCCAGAAGGTCGGTCATCAGCGCCATGCCGGTCTCCGCATCGGCGCTGTCCGCCGCATACGTGCCAATGATCTCGATGTCGGGATGGTTCTCCGCCAGCGCGTCCCGGCAGGCGGCGGCGCGACGCTCACTGGCCGCGTCGGACGCAAGCGTGATGAGCGCCACCCTGCCCTGACCGCCCAGCTTTTCCCCGAGATAGGCTGCGCCCAGCGCGCCCAACTGCTCATCGTCGAAGGTCAGGCTTTCATCCGGGACGAGTTCGCCGGGTATGCTGCCGAAGCACAGCAGGTTCGCGCCCGCCTTCATCGCGCGCTTCGCAGCTTCCTCCACCTCGTCGCTCACGGGAAACAGGATGATGTACTTATAGTCCTTCTCGGCCATCAGCTCCAGATCCTCGGCCTGCGCTTCCGCCGAGTCGGCCATCTTCAGCATGTAGTTCAGGCCCAGCTCCTCCGCAGTGGTCTCCGCCGACCACGCGGCGGCTGCGACCCAGCCGGAGGCCGCGTAGGGACAGGAGATGGCGATCCGGGGATTCGATGCGGCAAGCGCACAGGGACAGAGCGCCAGAAGCACGGAAAGGCACATCGCCCTCTGGATGAATTTCAGTCGCTTCATGGTTCATCTCGCTTTTGTAAATGAAATTGCAGGAGCAAAGGGCTCCCTTGCAACGATTATAGCACAGCCGGGGGCCGACTTCAACCGTCGCGCGGGCGCGCCGCAGCCGCAAATCCCGCCGCCTTCATACAGAATTCGCGCAGAATCGCACTTCCGGCCCAAATCTCTGAAAAAAGAGGTAGAAATATTCGCATGGATGTAATATAATGCTTATGTGGGTGTTTCTGCACTTCGACATTGAACGACCGGAAAAGGAACAGGCACTATGAACATCATCATCGTTGGCTGCGGCAAGATCGGCACAACCATCCTGTCCAGCCTGCTTGCGGAGGGCCACGACATCGTCGCCGTGGATTCCAATCCCGACGTGATCTCCGAAATCTCCAACATCTACGACAGCATGTACGTCTGCGGCAGCGGCACGGACTGCGACACGCTGAGCGAGGCCGGCGTGGCGAATGCCGAGCTGTTCGTGGCTGTGACCGGGTCGGACGAATTGAACATGCTCAGCTGCTTCATCGCCAAGAAGATGGGCGCGAAGCACACCATCGCCCGCATCCGCAATCCCGAATACAACTACAAGAGCCTGGGCTTTCTGCGCCAGCAGCTGGACCTCTCCACCTCCATCAACCCCGATCTGCTGGCGGCGGAGGAGCTGTTTCAGGTGCTCAAGCTCCCCAGCGCGGTGAAGGTGGAATACTTCTCCCACCGCAACTTCGAGCTGCTGGAGCTGCGTCTCAAGGAAAATTCGCCCCTGTGCGGCGCGCGGCTGAGCGAGCTGCGCAAAAAATATGAGGCGAAGTTCCTGATCTGCGTGGTGCAGCGGGGCGATGAGGTCTACATCCCGGATGGCAGCTTCCAGCTCCAGGCGGGCGACCGCATCGGCCTGACCGCCGCCCCCAGCGAGGTGCAGAAGCTGCTGAAGATGATGGGCATTTTGCAAAAGCAGGCCCGCAACGTGATGATCCTGGGCGCAAGCCGCATGGGCTACTATTTGGCGCGCATGCTGCTGGCCAGCGGAACCAACGTAAAAATCATCGATCGGGACCACCAGCGCTGCCAGGAGATCAGCGAGAAGCTGCCCGGCGCTGTGGTGATCTGCGGCGACGGCGCGCAGCAGGAGCTGCTGCTGGAGGAGGGCATCTGCTCCATGGACGCCTTCATCTCCCTCACCGGCATGGACGAGGAGAACATCCTGATCTCCTTCTTCGCCTCCTCCCAGGGCGTTAAGAAGGTGATCTCCAAGGTCAACCGTGACGAGCTGCACTTCATCGCGGAGAAGCTGGGTCTGGACACCCTGATCTCCTCCCGCTCGGTCAGCTCCAACGTGCTCTCCCGCTACGCCCGCGCGCTTCAGAATTCGCTGGGCAGCAACGTGGAGACCCTGTACAAGCTGATGGACGGCAGAGCCGAGGCGCTGGAGTTCCGCGTGCAGACCGACTTCCCCATGACCAACGTCCCGCTGAAGGACATGCGCCTCAAGAGCGGCATCCTGATCGCGGGCATCATCCGCAACCGCAAGACCATCATCCCCTCGGGCGTGGACGTGATCCAGAGCGGCGACCGCGTGATCGTGCTCTCGGCGGCCAGCGGCATGCACGACCTGTCGGACATCCTGATGCAGTAAGAACGCCGACGGGGAAAGGTGTGGTAGTTGTTTCATGAATCGCAGAATGATACTTAACACGGTGGGACTGATGCTGAAGGTGGAGGCGGCGCTGTTGCTGCTGCCGGCCATCGCGGCGCTGATCTACGGCGAGTCCTGCCTGTGGTCGATCCTGATTTCGGCGGCAATCTCCCTGGCGGCGGGCTTCGGGCTGACGCTGCTGAGCAAGCCAAAGACGCAGGTCATCTACGCCCGCGAGGGCTTCATCACCGTGGCGCTTGCGTGGGTGGCGGTCTCCGCCGTCGGCGCGCTGCCCTTCTATCTGGCCCGGGAGATCCCCTCCTACATCGACGCCTTCTTTGAGACCGTCAGCGGCTTCACCACCACCGGCGCGTCGATCCTTGCAAACGTGGAGGTCATGAGCCGGGGCCTCTTGTTCTGGCGGAGCTTTACGCACTGGGTGGGCGGCATGGGCGTGCTGGTGTTCGTGATGGCGCTGGTGCCCAGCG
>JAUNNK010000055.1 GCA_030537335.1 Clostridia bacterium
AATCTGACTGTTCTTTATTACTTGATTTACTTCGCTGTATCGTTTTCAAGGATCGCCGCTGTCGTCGTGAACCGTTGTTCTCGCGACAACGTTGATGATTATAGCAAAAACCCATATACTTGTCAACCCCTTTTTTCAACTTTTTTTGCGTTTAACACAAAACCGGTTTTTCCATCAAAACCCGACGGTTTTCAGCCCTTTTCGAGCAGAATCGGCTGGATTTGGCGCCCCTGAAGGGCAAGATTCGCGCTTTCGGGCAGCAGATCGAAGCGTGCGACCGCGGAATTTGGTTTGCCCGTGGGATCGTCCTGACGAAAGGGGACAAAGTAAATATTTCTGGTATTCATCAGTTTCCCGATGTTCTGCGCGCTGCCGGAGAGCGCGTCGTTGGTGGAGATCGCCAGCAGCACCGGGCGCGCGTTGCGCAGATGGGACTTCACCGCCAGCGCAACCGGCGTATCGGTGATCCCCGCGGCGATCTTGGCCAGCGTATTTCCGGTGCAGGGCGCAACAATTAACAGATCGAGCAGCTTTTTCGGACCGATGGGCTCGACGGCGGGGATGGAATCGAGGATGTCATGCCCGCAAATCTCCGTTAAAATTTGCCGTGACTCCGCCGCTGTGTAAAAACGATTGTCCAGACTGCCCGCGTTGAAGGACAGGATGGGTATCAACTCCGCGCCCGTCGCCCTGAGCGCGCGCCAAGCCTCGAACGCAGCACGAAAGGTGCAGAAGGAGCCGGTCATGGCGCAGCCGATGCGCACACCGCTCAAATCAATTCTATCCATTCGCCTGCGCCTCCTCCCAGCGGATCACCGCGCCGTAGAGCACCCGTGCCGCGCTCAGCGGACAGTAGCGCCCTGGCAGACCCGGCTCCCGCCACGCGTTCAGGCCCAGCGCTTTCGCCCTTTCCACGTCGAAGCCATAGGGCGGGCTGGCAAGGTCGATCAGCTCCGCGCCCGCGTCCACCGCCGTGAGGGCCGCTTCATCCAACACCTGCGCCGGGGGCGTGGAGAAGATCAACTGTCTGTCCGGCAACACCTGAGCTGCATCGATCAAATCCGCTGCCTGCGCGCCGGATTCCTGCGCAGCCCTGCGCTTGGTCTCCGTGCGGGAGAGCACCGTGACCTCCGCGCCCTGGTTCAGCAGAATCTCCGTCAGCGACCGCCCGATGCGGCCGTAGCCCACCACCGCGCAGCGCGCGCCTGCCATGGAGATCCGACTGCGGCGCATGGCCGCCGCCACCGCAGCCTCCGCCGTGAGGTAGGCGTTCTCCTGAAGCAGGCGCTCGTCCGCCCAGAGGTTCACGTACTGCAAATCCCACCGCTTCTCCTTCGGAAAGCCCGGCCCGCAGAGCAGCAGCACGCTGCCCGGAGCGATGTTCGACAGAATCTCCTCCTCGCTGGTATCCATGTCGGACAGCGGCCAGCGCATGGGCCAGTTCGAGATCAAAACGCTGAAATTCCCCAGCTCCTTCAAGGGCCGCTTTTCGCCGCCGGCGTGCTCCTGAAGGAAGCCCACCGCCTCGCGCTCACTCTCGTTGAGCATGCTCACCAGGTGCGCAAAGCGCACATCTCCGCCAATGACTGCATATCGCATCGTTCCTCCCACCTTTCCCGCTTGCAATCCTATGCGGAAATGCGGGGCGATGTGCACAGGAAAAGGGCGGAGGATTGCTCCCCCGCCCGATATATGATACGAAAATTCAATTGATCTGCGACGCTGCATGCCGGATTGGCAGGCGCAGAATGAAGCAGCTTCCCGCTCCGGGCGCGGACTTCACCGAAATATCGCCGCCCAGCAGCCTCGCATAGCTCTGCACGATGCCCAGGCCGTAGCCGTGACCGCCGTCGGTCACGCCGGTTTCAAAGATGCGCTCGTGAAGCTCCGGCGCAATGCCGCTGCCGCTATCGATCACCCGCAGCTCCACCTCCTCCGCCGACGCGGCGCAGGCCACCTCCACGCGGCCGCCCTCGGGCGTGAAACGCAGCGCATTGGAGATCAGATTGTGCAGCATGCGCCGCAGCTTCTCCACATCCGTGAGCATCCGCAGCGCCGGGACATTGCTGCTGAAGCGTATCTCGATCCCCCTTCCCCGGGCGAACAGCGCACACTGGCGGCAGACGTCCCGCGTATCCGCGACCACGTCCCGCAGCTCCAGGCGCAGTTCCTCGCCGTCCAGCGCGCGCTCCACCATGCTCTGGAGCTGGCCCGCGCTCTGCATCAGCGTCTGAAGGTAGCCCTCCGTCCGGGCATTCGGCGCCAGCTCCATTTCCAGCAGCTGCACGCAGCTGTAAATCAACTGAATGGGCATCTTCATATCGTGTGCAAATTCCATTGACCTGAGATCCATACAGACATCTCCCTTCAACACAGCCAGAAATTGCAAGGTTGCAAAGGGGAAGTTGCCCGGTGAAAAGAACATCCCCTTTTCTGACAATAATTTTATGCCGAAAGGGGATGGGTTATGTCATTTAATGCTCTGTTCCGGAGGGATCAGCCGCCCAGACCCTTCAGGGCCAGGAAGATCAGCTTGTCGGCCTCCTGGGTCTGATCCGCCACCTGGGAGACCGCCTTCGCCGCCTCCGAATTGGAGTAGCCCAGGGAGATCAGCGCCGCGATGGCCTCGGCCTCGGGGCCGTTGGCATTGACCTTGGGCGAGATCGAAGCCGCCTGCCCGGTGAGCTGCGCGTCGTCCACCTTGTCCTTCAGCTCCAGCACCAGGCGCTGGGCGGTCTTTTTTCCAATGCCCGGCACCCGGGTGAGCGCGTTCGCGTCGCCGGAGACCAGCGCAATGGACAGATCCCGCACGCTCATGGCCGAGAGAATTTGCAGCGCCGTGCGGCTGCCCACGCCAGATACGCTGCGCAGGCGCTCGTACATCTTCTTTTCCTCGCGGCTGTAAAAGCCGTAGAGCTCCATCGCGTCCTCCCGCACGTTCAGCACGCAGTAGAGCTTCATGCGCTCGCCCACCGCCGGCGCCATGGACAGCGTGGCGCCGCTGACGTTCAGCAGATATCCCACGCCGTTTGCGTCCAGCACGATGCTGTCCTGATCCTTCTCCGCAACGATTCCCTCAATATGTGCGTACATCCCGTCCGCCTCCCGTTCACTGGATTCTGTAAAGCTCCTTCGCATGCTGGCAGTTCGCGTGGGTCAGCGCCACGGCGATGGCGTCGGCTGCGTCGTCCGGGCGGGCGATCTCCTGCATGTGCAGCAGGAGCTTCACCATGTGCTGCACCTGATGCTTGTCCGCGCCGCCGTAGCCCGTGACCGCCTGCTTGATCTGCATGGGCGTATATTCGTAGATGTTCTCCGTCCGTTCCACCACGGCCACCAGCGCCACGCCCCGCGCCGCGCTCACCGCCATGCCGGTGGTGATGTTCTTGCTGAAGAACAGCTCCTCGAAGGCGACCTCGTCCGGATGATAGATCTCCATCAGCTGGCCCACACCCTGGGAGATGGCCCGCAGCCGCAACGGCATCGGCTGGCGCGGCGGCGTGGTGATCGTGCCGTACTGGATCAGCCTGTACTTCCCCCGGTCGGCCTCGATCACGCCGTAGCCCAGCGTGGCCAGCCCCGGGTCGATTCCCAAAATTCTCATGCCTCATCCTCCATACCCGAAAAGCATACCCAAATTCCCGGAAAATGTCAAGGGTGCAGATTCCAAATCGGGCTTTTGTTCGACAAGTTGGAAAACGCTGCGCGCAGGCCCTTCGCGAATTGGGCTTTCATTTGACAAATCGATGCGAATCATGTTATCATATCCCAGCACTATATATAAAAGGAAGGGATTTTTCAGCATGCAGTCGGAGACGATACTTCGGGCCTACGCGGCCATCGGCGAAAGAACCCCTCTGTGCAGCGATTGCGGCGCGCTCTGCGCTGCAGCCTGCTGCTTTCCCGACGGCGACGGTCAGGGCGGCGTGGATCTGCTGCCGGGGGAGAAAGACCTGATCGGCGATGCCGACTGGATGGAGATTGCGCACGATCCCTGTATGGATGCTGAGATGATCCGCTGCAAGGCGATGTGCGAGCGCGACAAGCGGCCCTTCCTCTGCCGCATCTTTCCGCTGTGCCCGGTGATCGGCAGGGATGGCAGGTGGACGGTGCGCATGGACGCGCGCGCCCGGGCGATGTGTCCGCTGACCCGCGGCGGCGTGCGCGGACTGGACCCGGAGTTCGTGCGCGGCTGCGTGCGCGCGGTGCGGATTCTGGCGGAGGAACCGGACGGCGCGGACTTCCTGCGCAGGTGGTCCGCCATCGAGGAGGAGTTCCGCAGGCCGATCTTGTAAAGAAATGACCCGTTGCATCGGATGCAGCGGGTCTGAATATTTATTCCATCACCTGAAGGATCATGCACTTGAGGTACTTCGTCTCGATGCTCTGGGGCAGCAGCGGATGATCCTTGCCCTGGGTGCGGTACTCCACCAGGCGGATGCGCTTCTTGGCGTCCCGGGCGGCCTCGTTGACCATGTTCTGGAACATCTCCGTCACCACGTGCTGGGAGCAGGAGCAGGTCACCAAGTATCCGCCGGGCCGCACCAGCTTAAGTCCCCGCAGGTTGATCTCCTTGTAGCCGCGCAGCGCGCTCTGCAGCGCCGCCTTGTTCTTCGTAAACGCCGGGGGATCCAGGATCACCAAATCGAACTGCTCGCCCGCGTCGGTGTACTCCCGCAGCAGATCGAAGCAGTTGTGGGCCTCGAAGCTCACGTTGGTGAAGCCGTTGCGCGCGGCGTTCTCCCGGGCGACCACCAGCGCCTCCTCGGAGATGTCCACGCCCAACACGCTCTTCGCGCCGGACTTCGCCGCGTGCAGGGAGAAGGAGCCGTTGTGGCAGAAGCAGTCCAGCACCCGCGCGCCGGGGCACAGCGGCGCGATGGCCGCGCGGTTCTCCTTCTGATCGAGGAAGAAGCCTGTCTTTTGACCGTTCTTCACGTCCACGCCGAAGAGGATGCCGTTCTCCCGCATCTCCACCAGATCGGGCACCTCGCCGCGCAAGAGGCCCGTGGTCTGCTCCATGCCCTCCAGGCGGCGCACCGGCACGTCGCTGCGCTCCCAGATGCCCATGGGCTTGACGATCTCCATCAGAAGATCGGCGATCATGTCCTTGATGCGCTCGATGCCCAGCGACAGGCTCTGAAGCACCAGCACATCTGCATACTTATCCACCACCAGGCCCGGCAGGAAGTCGGATTCGGAGTAGATCAGGCGGCAGCTGTCCGGGTCGCAGAGCTGCCTGCGATAGTCCCAGGCGTCCCGGATGCGGCGCGCAAAGAAGTCGCGGTCGCAGATTTCGTCGTTGCGGGTCAGAATGCGCAGGGAAATCTGGCTCTGGGGGTTGTAAAAGCCCCGGCCGATGAACTTTCCGCGGAAGTCGTGCACATCCACGATGTCGCCGTTTTCGAACGCGCCGTCCACCTTCTCAATTTCCGATGCGTAGATCCAGGGATGTCCGCCGCGAACGCGGGTTTCGCGGGTCTTGCGTAGGGTCACTGTGGCCATAGGCTTCCTCCCAAACATATACTGATTTAAAGTTTAGCGTCCATGTGTAAACTTGTCCAGCGCGCCGGAGCGTGCTATAATGGAAAAAACGCATCGAAAGAGGGATTTTCTTGCAGAGCAACGAAGCGCAGGGCAAGCGCCTGAACAAATTCATCGCCGACAGCGGCTACTGCTCCCGCCGGGAGGCCGACCGTCTGATTCAGGAGGGCCGCGTGACCATTGACGGTCGCGTGGGCGCGCTGGGCGACCGGGTGCGGAGCGGCATGCGGGTGGTGTGCGACGGCCACGCGCTGTCCGGCCAGGGCGAAAGGGTGTACATTGCCCTGAACAAGCCCCGGGGCATCGTGTGCACCGCCGATCCCCGGGAGCCGATGAACGTGGTGGACTACGTAAACTATCCCATCCGCATCTTTCCAGTGGGACGGCTGGACAAGGACAGCGAGGGTCTGCTGCTGCTCACCAGCGACGGCGAGATCGTCAACCGCCTGCTGCGCGCTGCCGGAGGCCACGAGAAGGAATATGAAGTTGAGGTGGACAAGCCCCTCAGCCGGGAATTCATGGAGAAAATGATGTCCGGCGTGGAGATCCTCGGCACCACAACCCTGCCCTGCAGGCTGCGCAGAACCGGCGCGCGCTCCTTCAATCTGGTGCTGGTGCAGGGCCTGAACCGCCAGATTCGCCGCATGTGCGAGGCGCTGGGCTACAACGTGCAGAAGCTGCGGCGCGTGCGCATCAACAATATTCGCATCGGCACGCTTCAGCCCGGGCAGTGGCGGGAGCTGACAGAGGCGGAGTTGGGTGGCCTGCTTGCGTCCATCCGGGATTCCTCGAACCTCCCCGCCGCCATGCAGAATGCGGAGGAATGAGCATGTTCCGAAGGGCTGAAATGGGCGATCTGGACGCCATCACAAAGATTTACGACGAAATTCATAGCGAAATCGAGGCCGGACGCGCGTCCATCGGCTGGATTCGCGGCGTGTACCCCACCCGCGCCACTGCCGAGGCCGCCATTGCGATGGGCGACATGTACGTGGAAATTGAGGACGGCGAGATCGTCGCCGCCGCGCGCATCAACCAGCACCAAGGCCCGGAGTACGACGGCGCGCACTGGAGCTTCGACACACCGCCGGAGCAGGTGCTTGTGCTGCACACGCTGGTGGTCTCGCCGCGCTGCAAGGGCAAAGGCTACGGCACGAAGTTTGTGCATTATTATGAGGACTGCGCCCGCAAGCGCGGCTGTCCCTTCCTGCGCATGGACACCAACGCCGTAAACGCCGCCGCCCGGGCGCTGTACAAAAAGCTGGGCTACCGCGAGGCCTGCATCGTGCCCTGCGAATTCAACGGCATCCCCAACGTGCAGCTAGTGTGCCTGGACAAGCGGCTGTAATATGGATGTAGCGGGGGAGTATCTCCCCCGCCGCGCATTTTCTCAAAAAACTTTCCAAAACCCCTTGACCCTCCAGCTGCGTCATGCCTTATCCTTAGGGCTGCGGAGGTGAGAACGTGAGAACCGTACACGAAGTGGAGGCCCTGACCGGCGTGAGCGTGCGCACGCTGCGCTACTACGATCAGATCGGCCTACTGAAGCCCAGCGCACTGAGCGACGCAGGCTACCGGCTCTACGACGACGAAGCGCTCGACCGCCTTCAGCAGATTTTGCTGTATCGCGAGCTGCAATTTCCGCTGAAGGAGATCGCCCGCATGCTGGACAGCCCCGCCTACAACCGCAGCCACGCTCTGGGACATCAGGCGCAGCTGTTGACGCTGAAGAAGGAGCGACTGGAGAAGCTGATCGAACTCACCCGCAGAATTCAGATCATGGGAGGGAATACCTTGGATTTTTCCGCATTTGACAGCAAGAAGATTGACGAATACAGCGCCCTCGCCCGGGAAACATGGGGCGACACCGAGGCCTATCGGGAGTTTGAAGAAAAGCATTCCGCCCGCAGCCGCGAGGAGGAGCTGCGCACCGGCGCAGACATGATGCAGATCTTCGCCGACTTCGGCGCGCTCCAGGACCGCGACCCCGCGTCCGCCAGGGCCCAGGCGTTGGTGCAGCGGCTGCGCGACTTCATCACGATGCACTACTACGACTGCACGCCGCAGATCCTCTCGGGCCTCGGAGCGATGTACGCCGCCGAGGGCGAGATGCGCGACAACATCGACCGCGTCGGCGGCCCCGGAACAGCAGTCTTTGCCGCCGAAGCCGTGCGCATCTACTGCGAGCACCAGTGAACCAAAAACAAGCGTCGACCCTGAGCAATCGGGGTCGGCGCATTCTTTTTGGAATCTAAGCTTCAGTTCACAGCAGGGCGCGGCCTTCTCCGGATGCGCCAGAGCATGGTGAGCTGGAAGGCGGTCAGGCACAGCCAGCCGATGCCGGTAGCCAGGGCGACCGCGCGCAGGCCCAGCCTTCCGGCCCAGAGGTAGGACAGCGCCACGCGCACGGAGATGTGCAGGGTGGTGGCGACCAGGGGCGTGTAGACCCGACCCACGCCGCGGAAGTAGCCCGCGAACAGGTTACCGGTGAAGCAGAGCACATAGAACAGCGCGATCTGGCGCAGATAGCTCACGCCGAAGCCGATGGCCTCCGCCTCGCCGTCCGCCAGGAACACGCCCATGCCGGCGCGTGCGCAAACGAACATCAGCACCGACAGCACAAGGCCCAAGCACACGCCCAGCTTTAGTCCCTCCTTCAGGCCGTCGCGCACGCGATCGTCGTTCTGTGCGCCGTAGTTCTGGGAGACGAACACCGACAACGCTTGACCGACGCTGGTGCCGAAGGAATTGGCGAAGCCCTCGATGCGGGTGGTCGCGGTGTAGGCCGCGATGCCCGGCGTGCCCAGGGTGTTCACCGCGCCCTGCACAAAGATCTTGCCGATGTATAGGCTGGACTGGTGCAGCGCGGAGCTGAAGCCGAAGGTGAGCGTGCGGCCCACCAGGCTCTTGTCCAGATGGAACTCGTAGCGGCTGCACAGCAAATCCCGGTCGCGCCGCACGATGTAGATCAGGCAGCACAGCGCCGAGAGCAGCTGGGACAGCACCGTGGCCCAAGCCGCGCCCGCGATACCCAGGTTCATCAGGCCCACGAACAGGTAGTCCACCACCGCGTTCACCGCCACCGCCACAAACAGGAAGAAGGTGGCCGCGCGGGTGTCGCCGATGGCCCGCAGCATGCTGGAAAACAGGTTGTAGAAGTAGGTGCACAGCATGCCGCCGATGATGACCCGCAGATAGGATTCAATGTAAGGAATTAACGCCGCAGGCGACTGGATCAGCACGAGCACTGGGCGCATCAGCGCCAGAAACAGCGCCGCCAGCGCGATGGTGATGCCCGCACCCAGGCTCAGCGAGGCGAACATCTCCCGCCGGAACGCCGCGCGGTCGCCGCTGCCGTACATCTGCGCCAGAATCACCGAAATGCCCGTACAGAAGCCGGTGAGCACGAAGATGAACAGGTTCATGATCGTGCCCGCGATGCCCACCGCCGAGAAGGCCTCCGTGCCCAGAAAGCGGCTGATGATCAGCGAATCCACCGTGTTGTACATCTGCTGGAGCACGCTGCCGATCAACAGCGGTATGGACAGCGAGATCAGCTCGCGGCGGATGTTTCCCTCCAATAACGTTTTTTTCATATCGATTCACCCGGTCGTATTTTAGCAAAATCGACCCACAAATACAATGGGCTTTCTGGGCCGGTTCGATTACGCCTGCGTGAAACTTCCATGTCAAGTTTTGACACAACCCGGCTTTATTTTTGATTTCGCCTTGACGCGGCTCTGATTTTTGCATGCTATGCTGGTTCCGAACCAAAAAGAAAGGAATGAAATTACGGTATGAAGAAATTGATTTCCCTGATCTGCATCCTGGCGCTTGCGCTGGCCTGCATCCCCGCCGCGACGGCAGAGGAAGCCGCTGTGGCCCCGAAGTATGTATTCCTGTTCATCGGCGACGGCATGGGCAACCCCCAGGTGACCGCCACCCAGTACTACAAGGGCGCGGTTGCAAATCCCGACTCCGAGTTCCCGGTTCCCGCCGACCTGAGCTTCACCACCTTCCCCTATCTGGGCATGGTGACCACCTACGACGCATCTTCCTTCTGCCCGGACTCCGCCTCCACCGCCACCTCCATCGCCTCCGGTGAAAAGACCCTGTCCGGCGTCATCAACTACGATGTGACCCTGACCACCCCCTTCAAGCTCGTCACCGAGTACGCGAAGGAAGCGGGCTACAAGATCGGCGTCATCTCCAGCGTTTCCGTGGATCACGCCACTCCGGCAGCCTTCTACGCCAAGCAGCCCAGCCGCAACGACTATTATGAGATCGCCGTGCAGGGCATCACCGGCGACACCGTGGATTACCTCGCAGGCGGCGGCTTCAAAAAGCCCACCGGCGCTGACAAGGAAAATCCCCAGCCCGACATTATGGATCTTGCTGTAGAAAACGGCTGGAACATCCCCACCACCAACGATGAGATCCGCGCACTGAACGCCGAATCCGGCCGCGTGCTGGCCATCAACCCCGTGCTGCAGGACTCCAAGGCCATCCACTACGAGATCGACCGCGAGCGCCTGGCTGCTGAGGGCGAGGACGTGCTCTCCCTGGCGGACTTCGTGCAGGCCGGCATCAACGTGCTGGACAACGAGAACGGCTTCTTCATGATGTGCGAGGGCGGCAAGATCGACTGGGCCGGCCACGCCAACGACGCCGCAACCTCCATTCATGAGACTCTGGCGCTGAGCGACGCGGTACAGGTCGCCATCGACTTCGCCGCAGAGCATCCCGACGAGACCCTGATCATCGTGACCGCAGACCATGAGACCGGCGGCATGACCATCGGCTTCGCCACCACCGCCTACGACACCCACTTCACCTACCTGACCAACCAGAAGATCTCCTTCACCGACTTCGATTCCGTGATCGCCGATATGCGCGACAATGGCGCAAGCTTCGAGGATGCGCTGGCTGAGATCGAGACCTACTACGGCCTGACCACCGAGCCGGATCAGGATCTGAGCCTGACCGAAACCGAGCTGAACAGCCTGCGCGCGGCCTTCGAGTTGAGCATGACCCCCGTCGACGCGCGCGAGCTGGGCGAGGAGGAGGCGCTGCTCTACGGCGGCTACGAGCCCCTGTCCATGGCGGTCTCCCACATCATCAACAACAAGGCCGGCCTGAGCTACACCTCCTACGCCCACACGGGCCTGCAGATTCCGGTGTACGCCACGGGCGTGGGCGCGGATGCCTTCTCCGGCCTCTACGACAACACCGAAATCTTCACCCGCACCGTGGAGGTCATGGGCCTGCAGGCGGACTGATTTCAAACTCCAAAATGAAAGCCAGGGGCTGTCTCAAAACTTCTGTTTGGAGACAGCCCAACAACTTCTTTGCGGCGGGATGAAGGCATCCCGCCCTACGAGTATACGGGGACTTCATCAAGGCATTCTCTGTGTTTTGAGACAACCCACTGTTTTGAGGACATTCATTATGAAGAAATCCACGCGAAAGAGCCTGATTCTCTGTCTGGTGATGCTCATCTTCTGCGGCCTGCTGTGCCTGCTGCCGGATGAGCACCTCAACGTCACCTCCACCTTCCCCCGGGAGAAGGTGCGCATCGATTCAGTGGACAACAGCATGCTGGACGCGGTGGGCATCACCTACAACGGCGTGCAGCCCTGCCAGGTGACCATTCTCAGCGGAGAACACAAGGGCGAAACCTATTCCTCCTACAACTACCTCAATTCCGCGCTGGACAAGGACAAGCTGTTTGCTCCCGGCGAAACCGCCTGGGCGATGCTTCAGGAGGGCGCGAATGGGCCGACCGTCACCCTGATCGATCACTACCGCACGTCCATCGAGCTGGGCGCGGTGGGCGTGCTGGCGCTGGCGCTGATCCTGTTCGGCGGCGTGATCGGCTGCGGCGCGATGGTCTCGCTGGTGGCCAGCGCGGTGATCGTGTGGAAGCTGCTGATTCCGCTGCTGCTGAAGGGGATCAACCCCATGTTCGCCGCCTTCGTCACGGTGATCGTGCTCACCGTGCTCATCGACCTGCTGGTGGCAGGCTTCACGAAGCGCTGCCTGGTGGCGATCCTCGGCTCGCTGGCCGGAACGCTGGTCACCTGCTGCGTCGCAATCCTGCTGACCCACCTGTTGAAGCTGGACGGCGGCGACCTGCCCTACGTGGTGCCGCTGCTGGCCCAGTCCAGCATGGGCGTGGACACCCGCAGCCTGTACATCGGCATGGTGTTCCTGGCGAACTCCGGCGCGCTGATGGATCTGAGCATGGACGTGTCCGTGTCCATGGAGGAGATTCACAGCCATCGCCCCGATCTGAGCCGCGCGGCGCTGATGAAGAGCGGGCTCACGGTGGGCCGCAGCGTGCTGGGCACCATGACCACCACGCTGATGCTGGCCTACTCGGGCAACTACCTGTCCATGCTGATGTACTTCGTGGGACAGGGTACGCCGATTGGCGACATCGTGAACCTGAAGTACGTGTCCAGCCAGCTGCTCAACACGCTGGTGGGCAGCTTCGGCCTGGTGGTGGCCGCGCCGCTGACCGCGCTGATCGCGGGCTTCGCCTACACGGGTGGGCACAGGAGAAGACTGATAAGAGCGGATTGAATCAGACAGACACCCCCGATCCTGTTGGGTCGGGGGGTGCAAATTTGTGTGCAGGGTCAGCTTTCCGGCAGCTTCACGGTGAAGCGGCAGCCGCGACCGGGCAGGTTCTCCTGCGCGATTTCGCCGCCGCAGACGTTCAGGATGCGCTTGACCAGCGCCAGACCCAGGCCGTTGCCCTCCTCCCGGTGGGAGCTGTCGCCCTGATAGAACTTGTCGAAGATGTGTTTCTGGGCCTCCGGTGGGATGCCCGGGCCCTCGTCCTCCACGGTGAAGATCACGCCGCCGTCGCTGCGACTCAGCCGCAGCCGCACCGCCGCGTTGGGCGGGTTGAACTTCACGGCGTTGCCGATCAGATTGTTCCACACGTGCAGCAGCAGCCGTTCGTCGCCGCGATAGCTGATTTCCTCCAGCTCCACGTCGAAGTCGGTCTCCTTCTCGCTCCACTGGGGCTCCAGCGACAGGATCGACTGGCGCACCTGCTCATCCAGGCGGAACTCCGTTTCCTCCCGGGCGATGGTCTGGTTCTCCACCTTCGAGAGCAGCAGTATGTCGCCGATCAGGCTGGACAGCCTGCGGGTGTTGTGCAGAATCTTCTCCACGTACTCACGCTGCTCCGGCGTGCCCTCACCCGTGCCCTGCAGCAGCATGGTGTAGCCCTCGATGGCGTTGATGGGGGTCTTGAACTCGTGGGAGACGTTGGACACGAAGTCGGACTGGAGCACCTCGGTCTTTTCCAGCTCCGAAACCATGACGTTGAAGTCCTTGTAGAGCTGCTGGATGTCGCCGCTGCGGCTTGTGCTGTCGATGCGGAGCTTGAAATCGCCGCCCGCCACGCGGTTCATGGCGCTGCCCAGGTTGCGGATGGGCCGCAGGATGCGGTGGTTCAGCAGCAGGGCGATGATCCCCGCCACGGCACTGCTGGCCACCAGCACCCAGATCACGCTGGGGATCGACAGCGTCACGCCAAACAGCCGGTTCAGCACCAGAATCAGGCCCACACCCACCAGAATCGACAGGCACACCTCGCCGAAGATGGCCATGGTGAAGTAGAAGCCCAGGCCCGTGCCACGCTTCTTCCGCCTCATGTGCGCACCACCTTGTAGCCCACGCCACGCATGGTGACGATCCTGAAGTCCGGGTTGTCCTTGAAGCGCTCCCGCAGGCGGCCGATGTGCACGTCCACCGTGTGGGAGTCCACCTCCGCATTGTAGCCCCAGATTTCGTCCATCAGCTGCTGGCGGGTGAAGATCTTGCCCGGATAGGCCGCCATCTTGTAGAGCAGCATGAACTCCTTCTGGGGAAGCACCATGCTCTGTCCCGCGCGACTCACCGTGAGGGAGTCGCACTCCAGCAGCGTCTCGCCGATTTTCTGGCGGCGCTCGCTGAGCATCCGCGCGCGACGCAGCAGCGCGCCCACACGCAGCACCATCTCGTTCACGTTCACCGGCTTGACCATGTAATCGTCCGTGCCGGAGAGGAAGCCCTCCCGCATGTCGTCCAGCGTGGACTTGGCGGTGATCATCAGCACCGGGGTCTTGACCCCATCGTCCCGCAGCGCACGCACCAGCGCATTGCCGTCCATCACCGGCATCATGATATCGGAAATGATCAGGTCGACGTAGCCGCGCCCCAGTATCTTAAGCGCCTCCGCGCCGTCCTCGGTGGTCTCCACCTGATAGCCGTTCTTCTCCAGCACCCGCGCAAAGAGCTGGCGCAGCTCCACATCGTCCTCGACGATCAGTATCTTGTTCATGCAGGCCTCCCCGCTCTCAGTTTCAAGCCGTCCTTGTCTCCGCACCGCACAGCTCGATCAGCTTTTTGCAGATGCGCTCCGCCGCCACTGCCGGGCGATGCACTTCGCCCGCCGCGCGCAGCGCGCGTGTGCGCTCCGGGTTTGACAATAGCTCCGCACATTTTTCCGCCAGCTCCTTCGGACTGTCCGCAGTCACGCCCAGGCCGGTGTTCAGAAAGTAGCGGCGGTTGTGCTCCTCGCAGCCCGCCACCGCGTCCACCATCACCATGGGCAGGCACTTCACCGAAGCCTCCGTGGTGCTCAGCCCCCCGGGCTTGGTGAGGTAGAGATCCACGCTGTCCATCAGAAGCGAGATGTCCTCCACGTAGTCGTAGATGTGGATGTTCTCCCGATTGGCATAGCGCTGCTTCATCTGCTGGAACAGCCGCTTGTTCGTGCCGCACAGCACGCTCAGGTGCTGCTGCGGGGTCAGCTTCTGCGCCAGCAGCTTCGTCAGCTGCTTCATCGGCCCGCAGCCCATGCTGCCGCACATCATCATCATGTGCCTGTGGCCCTCGGGGATGCCGAAGGCCGCGCCCGCCGCCTCGCGATCCGACCGGCGGTAGAACACGCTGCGCACCGGGATGCCGCTGGGAATCAGCTGCTCCGCGCGGATGCTGCCCACCAGAAATTCCTGTGCCAGCGACGCATCCGGGATGAAGTAGAGATCCAGCGCGCTCTCGTCCATGCTGGGGCTGCAGGTGTAGTCCGTGGCCACGAAGGCCGTGCGCACCGGCAGGGGATGGCGGCGCAGCGTCTCCGTCAGGATCAGCGCCGAGAGCACGTGGGAGCAGATCACCGCATTGAAGCCGCCGTCCGCTATGTAGCGGCTGAGCCGCTGTGCGCCCACCGTGAGAAAGCGGTGCACCGGCGTGCGCTGCTGAAACACGCCGGGATGCTGCTCCAGAAAGCGGTAACCGTGGCGGAACAGCCCGGGTACGTGGCGGTACATGGCCACATGGGCCTTTGCAAACAGGCGGGAAGCACCCTGTGAGATGAAGCGCAATGCGTCCGCCACCTCGCAATGCACGCCCTGCGCTTCAAAGCATTCCTGAATCGCCGCAGAACAGGAGTTGTGTCCCTCCCCCGTATTGCAGCTCAAAATCAGCACTCGCATTCCATCAATTCCTTCTGAAATAATCGCATTGCATACGATCCCATGAAATGTGTTCGTCAAGTGAAAAGTGACGCAAAAGGTCACCCAAAAAGTTAGCAGCGTC
>JAUNNK010000056.1 GCA_030537335.1 Clostridia bacterium
TTCGCCAGTCCTCGATGTGGACATACGCCTTCTTGTTCAGCTCGCTGATTGTGGCCGGAGATACCTTGCTGCCCCACAGCGCCTCCGTGATGTCCTCCACCCGACGCACCGATAACCTGCAAGATACATCTCAATCAGGGCCTCCTCCACGCTGCTCTCCCGGCGGCGGTAGCGCTCGATGATCGCCGTCTCGAAGGACACGCCCTTCAGGCGCGGGACGTGCAGCGTGACGTCGCCGGAAGTCGTGGTGAGGTTTCGGTCGTAGTGACCGCTGCGATAACCCTGACGAGCCTCGTTGCGTTCGTAGCGTGCTGCTTGCGTCAGCTTCTCTGCCTCTGCTTCCAGCAGCTCGTTCAGCGTTTCCTCAACGCTCCCGCGCACCAGTTCCTTGATTTGCCCCTTGATTACTTCCGGGGCGCAGCTGTCGAATTCTCAATTCGCCATCCTGCGTCTGGCATGACGGTCAGATTGGAAACCATCTGGTTTCCAATCCTGTTCATGTTTCAATCTTCTCAGACATGGTCCCCGGGCTCCTTTCGAATGTTGGTGTCGCAACTCCATTCTACCAGTTGCCCGCCTTCCAGGTCTATTCTTTTTGCGCAACATATTATGCATCATGGCATGACATAGTGTCCGAACATGTTTATCGGTCATCTGCCCCCTTATTGATCCATACATTACTGTAAGTGCATCCCGGGATCCGTAAACATGCATCTGTACTACGAATTCCTCAGAACTTCCTTCGTCTTTAAGAACTCCATTAAAAGCAATAGCGAAGGGAATACGCCGTCGCATTGCTCGCGGATTTCCTGCGTCGGGGGAATCATGTCCGGGATCATGTAGGTATGGCATCCTGCGGCAATTCCAGCCTTTACCCCATTGATTCCATCCTCAAAGACATAGCACTCCTCGGGTCTTAGGCCAAGCCTTCGCGCAGCCTCAAGAAACACGTCCGGTGCAGGCTTTCCCCGCGCGACCTGAGATGTGGAGAGCAACACATCAAACTGTCTCTCCAAGCTGGTCTTTGTGAGATTGGCGCGGATCAATTCCGCTTCGCTGCTGCTCGCCACAGCCAAGCGCAAGCCGCGTCCCTTCAGGTAGTCCACGATCTCATGGAGGCCCTCCTTCTCCGGCACAGATTCTGCCATCATGTCCGCAACCCGGTCGCAGCCGTCGTTGATAAAGGAATTCGCGTCCGATATTCCTGGATAGAACTTGCGCACGATGTCCCGCGCCAGCGTGCCGCTGGTGCCGCACACCGCGCGGTGAAACTCCGGAATCGGCTGAAAGCCGAACCGCCGCGCCTGTTCTGCCCAGCTGATGGCAAACAGTTTTTCCGTGTCGAACATGAGGCCGTCCATATCGAAGATCGCGCCGCGTATCATAGATTTCCCTCCACCTTCGTGTTCTCATACCTTACCGGCATGTAAAATTATCGTCTTAAGTCTATAGAAATAATGGATATATAATAGCACTCCAGCCTTTACCTGTCAAGCGTTCTATACCACAGCTGCCGCCGTCTGTAAAAATTCAATATGTCTATTGATATTATGGATATAATGTGATACGCTGTTGGCGCGACTCAAAAAACAGGCAAATGGAAGGAAAACTGCTTCATGCGAATGCAGGAATCCTCTATTATGTGATCAGAATGAACGAATCTGAGGAGTAATACAATGGCAAAGAAAGCAAACAAATTCGCAGAATACGACATATCGACGCAGGCGATCCACACCGGCACAGACTATGATGCGGAGACCGGCGCAATCCGGCGACCACTGCACATGGCGAACAGCTACAAGCTCCCGGACGATCTGTCGCAGGTGAACTACTCCTCCACAAACCTGCTCATGTACGCGCGGAATGGCAATCCGAACCAGCACTGGCTGGAGGAAAAGATTGCGGCGCTCCACCGTGCGGACGACGCCATCGTGCTGGGCAGCGGCGTCGCGGCGCTGCATGCGCTGTTCTGGACGCTTCTCAAGACGGGCGACCGGGTCGTCTATCCCAGGGTCAGCTACATGGCGGTATACCGCATGTTCAACGAGCTGTTCAACCGCAAATTCGGCGTTGAGACTGTCATGGTAGATATGACCGATCTGGAGGCGGTTCGCAGGGCCATCACGCCGGGAACGCGGCTGGTGCACATCGAGACCCCGGACAATCCCACGAATGGCGTAACGGACATCGCCGCAATCGCAAAACTTGCGCATGAAAACGGGGCGCTGCTGTCCGTGGACAACACCTTTGCCTCTCCACTGAACCAGCTGCCGCTGGAGCTGGGCGCGGATTTCGTGATTGAGGCGATCACGAAGTATATCAACGGACACGGAGACGCGCAGGGCGGCGCCATCATTTCAAACGATCTTGCGACGATGGACCGCATCCGCTATGAGGCGCAGGTCAACGTCGGGTCCGTCATCAGCCCGTTCAACGCATGGCAGATCTTCCGGGGCTCGGTGACCTTCCCGCTCCGCATGGACAGGATCAACAAATCCGCCCAGCGGATCGCCGAATGGCTGGAGGGCAGGAAAAATGTGACCTTCGTCTCCTATCCCGGCCTGACAAGCAATCCCGGACACGAGACGGCGAAGAAGCAGATGCGGAACGGCTTCGGAGGCGTGATCTCCTTCGGCCTGAACACGGATGACAAGACCGTGGAGCGCTTCTGCGCCGCGCTGAAGGTCGTCACCTTTGCCGTATCATTGGGACACGACGAGAGCCTGATCTTCCCGCAGCCGAGCTACGATGAGCGCATTCTGCTGTACCCGTCCAAATTCCGTAACGGCTTTATCCGCTTCAGCGTCGGCTTGGAGGAGCCTGCGGACATCATCGCGGATTTGGATCAGGCGCTCAGGAGCGTCGGTTTGTAGGATGGAAAAGGGCTACGGGTGCAGACGCAGCGGCGGGCATTGCTGTGCGCGCGGCTGCTTCGATCCGTTTTTAGATGAAACATGGGAACAGGTGGTGGAGCGATGTTGAATCAGTTTTCAAGAACGCAGCTGCTTCTCGGCCCCGAGGGCATGCAGAAGCTGGCCGCGTCGAGGGTGGCCGTCTTTGGAATCGGCGGCGTAGGCGGCGCAGTCTGCGAGGCGCTGTCTCGCAGCGGCGTGGGCGCGCTTGACCTGATCGACGACGATCGGGTGTGCCTGACCAACCTGAACCGGCAGATCATTGCGACGCGCAGAACCGTGGGCCAGTACAAGGCGGACGCAATGCGAGAGCGCATACTGGAGATCAATCCCGACGCAAAGGTTCAGGTGCACAAGTGCTTTTTCCTGCCAGAAAACGCCGACGAATTTCCCTTCGAAAAATACGATTATATTGTCGATGCGGTCGATACCGTGACGGCAAAGATCGCACTGATCCTAACGGCGAAGGAGAAAGGCGTTCCCGTCATCAGCTGCATGGGCGCGGGAAACAAGCTGGATGCGACAGCGTTCCGTGTCGCAGACATCTACGAGACGCGCGTGTGCCCGCTGGCACGAGTCATGCGCCGGGAGCTGCGCAAGCGGGGCGTGGATCATCTGAAGGTGGTCTACTCGGAGGAAGTTCCGATCCGCCCGCTGGAGGACATGTCCATCAGCTGCCGCGCCCACTGCATCTGTCCGCCCGGCACAAAGCGGCACTGCACCGACCGGCGGGACATCCCCGGAAGCGTCGCCTTTGTCCCGCCTGTCGCCGGGATGATCCTCGCGGGCGAGGTTATCAAGGATCTGTGCGGATATTATGGATGAAGGAGGAACGAATTGTGGCAACGGAAGAACTTCAGGCGAAATATGCCGGAGGAGTTCGTCCGCTTCGTGGTCGACGAAGTCCGCCAGAGCGTGTACAAGCATCTGAAGGAGCTGGGCTTTGCTTATGTGACGCTGGACATACTGAGCTATAGAACGGGCAGCATGAACGAGACCCTTCCGGCGGAGGCGGTCAATGTTCATTTTAATTTAAATCTATAAAATCTATTGACATTTAGGATTTATAGGCTTATAATGGCATCAATCCAAGGGAGAACGGAGGCGAGCAGAATGACCCGCACTGTGAAGCTGTGTTGCTGTCATATGTGTATGTGTCGCTCCATGCCCGTCTGTCACTTGGCTCTCTTGTAGAATACCCTCTTGATCAGCAGACCGGGCGTGCACCCGGTCTGCATTTTGTGTTGCCAGAAGCTCCGGCGTGATCGCAAAAATGCGGCTGCGGCGGAGTTTTTCCATTGAATGAAAAATGATGTTCGGAAAAGGAGTGTCCACTATGGCAGAATACAGCAAAATCGAATCCGCACTGATTCACGGCGGCATCTATGGCGATGCGGCGACCGGCGCGGTCAATGTGCCGATCTATCAGACCTCGACCTACGAGCAGCCCGAGCTCGGGCGGAACAGTGGCTGGGAGTATTCAAGAACGGGCAATCCCACCCGCGCCGCGCTGGAGGCGCTGATCGCGGAGCTGGAGGGCGGAACCGCGGGCTTCGCCTTCGGCTCGGGAATGGCGGCGATCACCGCCGTGCTGAGCCTGTTCCAAGCGGGCGACAGGGTCATCATCTCCAGCAACGTCTACGGCGGAACCTTCCGCGTGCTGGACAAGGTTTTCAGGAACTTCGGTCTGGGCTACGAAATCGTGGACACGACGGATTTGCAACTGCTGGAGGCGCGCATTACGCCCGAGGTGAAGGCCATTCTCGTGGAGAGCCCGGCGAATCCGTTGCTGACCGTCACCGACCTTGCGGGGGTCGCGAGGATTGCGAAGGCGCACGGCGTGCTCTCCATCGTGGACAACACCTTTATGACGCCCTATCTCCAGCGGCCCATTGCGCTCGGCATCGACATTGTGCTCCACAGCGCCACGAAGTATCTCGGCGGACACAGCGATCTCATTGCGGGGCTTGTGGTGGTCAACGACGACGCGCTTGCCGAACGCATGGCGTTCATTCAGAATGCCACCGGCGGCGTGCTGGGGCCGTTCGATTCCTTCCTGCTGATCCGCGGAATCAAGACCCTCGGCGTGCGGCTCGACCGCCACGTCGCAAATGCGGAGTGCGCAGCGGCCTTCCTGCAGCTGCACAAGGCCGTGAAGAAGGTCTATTATCCGGGGCTCCCGGACGCGCAGGGCTACGAGGTGAACCGGCGGCAGGCGAAGAACGGCGGCGCGATGATCTCCTTTGAGCTGCACAAAAATTACGACGTGCGCAGGTTCTTCCGCTCCCTCCGCCTCATCGCGCTGGCGGAGAGCCTCGGCGGCGTGGAGAGCCTGGTGTGCCATCCGGCGAGCATGACCCATGCGTCCATACCCAAGGACATCCGGGACAGGGTGGGCATCACCGATGGGCTGATCCGACTCTCCATCGGAATTGAGAACATCGACGATCTTTTGCAGGATCTTGAACGGGCAATCGAGGAAAGCGAGGTGCGATAAATGAAATACTATGAGAGCATGCAGGATCTGATCGGCAACACGCCGCTGGTGAAGCTGACCCACCTCAATCTGCCGGAGGGCGTGAACATCTTCGCCAAGCTGGAGCTGTACAACCCGGGCGGCAGCGTGAAGGATCGCGCCGGAAAGTACATGATAGAGGATGCAGAGCGCAAGGGGCTGCTTAAACCCGGCGGAACCATCATCGAGGGCACCGCCGGAAACACGGGTCTGGGCATAGCGATGGCGGCGCTGAACAAGGGCTACCGCGCGATCTTCGTCGTCCCGAAAAAATTCTCCCAGGAGAAGCAGACGCTCATGCGTGCGCTGGGTGCGGAGATCGTCAACACGCCCCGGGAGGAGGGCATGCTGGGCGCGACCGCAAAGGCGGAGGAGCTGAGAGCGTCCATCCCCGGCGCGGTCTCCCTGAAGCAGTTTGAGAATCCGGCAAATCCTCTGGCGCACTATGAGACCACCGGCCCGGAGATCTATCGGGATCTGGACGGCGAGATCGACTACTTTGTGGCGGGCGCGGGCAGCGGCGGCACCTACTCCGGCATCGTGAAGTATCTGAAGGAGCAGAAGCCCTCCATTCAAGGCGTGCTTGCCGATCCTGTCGGCTCCACGATGGGCGGCGGCGAGCACGCGGATTACAACATCGAGGGCATCGGCAACGATTTCATCGCCGATACGATGGACATGTCGCTGGTCGATCGCGTGATCAAGATCAACGACGACGACGCCTTCGGCGGGGCGCGAGAGCTGGCACGGAAGGAGGGCATCTTTGCAGGCTCCTCCTCCGGCGCGGCTCTGGCAGCGGCGGAAAAGCTGGCGGTCTCCGGCGCAAGGGGCAACATCGTGATCGTACTGCCGGATCGCGGCGAACGCTACTTCAGTAAGGGTCTCTACGAGGTATAAATAATATAGAAAGGCTTCGCCGGATGAAATGTCCAGCGAAGCCTTGTTTGCCGCTTCAGTCCAGATAACGGCTGTACTTCATGTCCTCTACACGTAAATCCTCAAGCACCTTCAGGTATTCCGCCGCCTCGCGCTTACATCCCGCAAGGTCCTGATCCTGATAATTTCCGCATTCCGCGAGCTTTGCGCCGGGAATCTCGCCCTCAAAAGCTGCGATAAAGCGGTAGGATTCCCGGATGCAGTCCAGAACCTGCGCGTCCGTCAGGCCGCGAGTCAGGAAGTACATGCCCGTGCGACAGCCCATCGGCCCGACATAGATCACACCGTCCTGATACGCGCTGTTCCGGGCATAGGTGGCGAACAGGTGCTCCAGGGTGTGAATCGCTGCGGGTGAGAGATAGTCGCCCTTGTTCGGCTCCTTCATCCGCACGTCCCAGGTCTTTACGTCGCCGTCCTCTCTGGACAGATACACGCCCCTCTTCAGGCAGGTGTGGTCGACGCTGAAGCTCGTGATTCTCTTCATGTTCCTCTTCTCCTTTTCAGTCACTGATGTGAATCAATACCTTGATGTGTTCCGGGCCATGCTCGATCAGGTGCTCGAAGCCATCCTGTACCAGTGTATCCAAGGTTACCTCTCGTGTGATCAGCGCGTCTGCGGGAACCGTACCGCTGCGGATGAGCTCCAGTGCGTCGGCTATCTCATTTACATGCGCCTGACTGGTGAACAGGATGCGCTCCGCCTCCTGAAGCGTATTCAGATCCACGCTTGGCTTCTTCCCGAATACGCCCATGACCATGATTCTGCCGCCGGGCTTGCTGATGCGGATCGCCTGATCCAGCGTGCGCTCGCTTCCGATACATTCGTACACCACGTCGGCGAGATTTCCGTCCGTCCATTCGGAGACGCGCTGCTCCAGCGATTCGACGGAGGCATCCACATATGCGCCGCCATTCTGCTCGATCAACTCCCGGCGGTAGTCTCCGATTCCGCTGACCAGAATGCGCCCGGCACCGGCGGTTTTCGCGCCCCAGAATGCGGAGAGACCAATGATGCCGGGGCCGAGGATGACCACATCCTTTCCCCGGATGTCGCCCAGCAACCGCGTCGCATGCAGGCCACAGGCCAGGGGCTCAGAGAGCACGGCGTCGCGCTGGGATACGCCGTCGGGGATGCGGAACAGCCGGGAAGCCTCCACGGTCACATATTCCGCAAAAGCCCCGTCCGTGCTGACCCCCAGAAAGCCGAGCCTGCTGCACACGTTGAAGCGCCCGCTGCGGCAGGCTTCGCAGCTTCCGCAGCTCAGGCTGCCGTTGGCCGTCACGCGGTCGCCCACCGACCAGCCCTCTACGCCCTCACCCAACTGTGTGATCACGCCGGAAAATTCGTGTCCGAGCGTCAGCGGGGCGGTTCTTCCCGTCAGCCGGTGGGGACGCTCGACCGGAATGAAGTTCGGCCCTTCGTATTCGTGGCGGTCGGTTCCGCAGATCCCGGCCCAGTTTACCTTTATTTTCACATATCCCGGCTGTGGAACCGGTTCCTTCACGTCCTCAATTCGGATATCCTTGTATCCGTGCCATACTGCCGCTTTCATGGGGCACCTCCGTTTGTTCTTCTCTCAACCGCCCAGATAGGCCTGCATCAGCGAGGCGTCCTGCAAAAGCACCTCTCCGCGCTCCTCCCGAACGATGCGGCCCACGTTCATCAGATAGGCCCGGTTGCACAGGCGCAGCGCCTTCTTCGCATTCTGCTCGACGAGCAGGATGGATGTGCCGCCCTCGTTGACCTCCCGCAGGATCTCCATGATCTGGTTGACGACGATGGGCGCAAGGCCGAGGCTGGGTTCGTCCAGCAGCATGAGCTTGGGTCGGGCCATCAGCCCCCGGGCGATGGCCAGCATCTGCTGTTCGCCGCCGGAGAGCAGGCCGCCGTACTGATCCTTCCGCTCCCTGAGCCGGGGGAATAGTGTGTAGACCTTCTCAAAGTCCCGGCGGATGCCGGCTTCGTCCCTGCGCAGGCAGCAACCGATGCGCAGGTTCTCCTGTACGCTCAGCTTGTGGAAAATCTGCCGCCCCTCGGGAACGATCACCATGCCGCTCTCCACCACATTGTAGGGTTTTCCCGCCAGCGGCTTGCCGTCAAAGGAGATGCTGCCGTCCTTCACCTTCATCTCTCGTGAGAGGCATTTCAGCAGCGTGGACTTCCCGGCACCGTTCGCCCCCAGCACCGCGACGATCTCTCCGCGCTTCACCTCCAGCGTAACGCCATCCAATGCCCGAATGCCTCCGTAGTAAGCGCTGATGTTCTCAACCTTTAGCAATGGATCGTGCATTATTCGTCACCTCCCAGATAGGCTTCGATGACCTCCGGATTCTTTCGGATGTCCTCCATCCTGCCGGTCGTGAGCGTCTTGCCGAAGTTGAGCACCGTGCACTGCTCGCAGAGATTCGTCACCACGTCCATGTGGTGCTCGATCATCAGGATCGTGACCGGATACAGCTCCTTCAGCCTGCGAAGGAAGTCCACCAGCTCAACGGATTCGTCGGCGTTCATGCCCGCCGCAGGCTCGTCCAGCAGCAGAAGCTTGGGCTTCGTCGCCATCGCCCGGGCGATCTCCAGCTTGCGCTGATGCCCATAGGGCAGACTACCGGCCTTGTCCTCCGCATTGCCCTCCAGCCCCACCGTTTGCAGAAAGTGCATGGCACGCTCCTCGGTTTCCGCCTTCTGTTTTCGGAATCTGGGCGTGCGCAGCAGCGCGTCCGCGAGTCCGTAGCGCGCGTGCATATTACAGGCGATCACCACATTCTCCTTGACCGACAGATTGTTGAACAGCCGGATGTTCTGAAAGGTTCGGGCGATTCCCTTCACGCTCGCCTGATCCGGCCGTATCCTCGTGATGTCCTCCCCGTCGAACAGAATGCTTCCCGAATCCGCCCGGTAGATCCCCGTGATCGTGTTGAAGATCGTCGTCTTTCCGGCTCCATTCGGACCGATGAGGCCGTGAATTGCGCCCTCTTGCATCGTCAGACTGAAGGAATCGATGGCGTGAACGCCGCCGAAGTACTTGTCCACCTGTTTTAGTTCAAGCAGGGTTTCACTCATGGGATTTCACCCCCTTGCCCAGCCTGGAGGTCACGAATGCGACGACGCGCTTCAGACTGAATTCCCGGTAGCCGTACAGACCGTTGGGTCGCACGAGGATTACCAGCACGACGGCGATGCCATAGAACAGCATGCGGTACTCCGCGAGGCTGCGGAAGATTTCCGGCAGCAGCTGGACGATGATCGTGCCCAGAACGCTGCCCGTGAGGCTGCCCAGTCCGCCGAGGACGGTGGTGATGATCAGCTCGCTGCTCTTGGAGAGGTTGAACAGCGCAGGGGTGATGTAGCGCAGATAGTGCGCATAGAGTCCGCCCGCCCAGCCCGCATAGAGCGCGCTGAAAACAAACGCCATCTTCTTGAATTTCACAACGTCGATGCCGTTTGCCGCCGCTGCGACCTCGTTTTCCCGGATTGCGGAGAGGTTCTGACCGTACTTCGAGTGAATGAAGTTCCACGCGATGACGAAGGCCAGCACGGCGCTTGCGAAGGCGACGAGAGCTGTGGTGCGGTAGGGAATGTTGGAGTAGCCGTTCGCGCCGCCGGTGATGTTGCGCGTGTAGTTGAACAGCACCCACACGCATTCGCCGAAGCCCAGGCAGCTGATGAGGAAGTAGTCGCCCCGCAGCCGGATCGTCAGGCTGCCCAGAAGAAAGGCCACAACGCCCGCTGCCAGCACGCCGATCAGGATGGCGACCGGGAAGGGAAGCCCGAATTGCACGCTGCAAATTGCGGCACCGTAGGCGCCGATGGACATGAAGCCGGCGTTTCCAAAGGAGAACAGCCGCGTAAAGCCCGTCAGCACGGACATGCCGAGCACCGCGATAATGTTGATGCATACGATGACGATGACGCCTTCATAAAATGCGTTCAGCATGCTGCACCTCCTATGCCTTTTCCTGAACATCCACGCCGAACAGCCCGCTCGGGCGGATCAGCAGAATCGCAATCAGCAGCGAGAACGAGATCAGGTCGCGCAGCCCGGAGCTGATGTAGCCGGAGACCACCGTTTCGATCAGCCCCAAGAGCATTGCGCCGATGATCGCGCCGGGCACGCTGCCCAGTCCACCGATGACCGAGGCGATGAACGCCTTGATGCCCACGTTGCCCATCGTCGGATAGACGTTGTACTTCATGCCGTACATCACGCCGGCCAGACCTGCCAGCGCGCCCGCAAGCAGGAAGACCATGGCGATCACGCGGTCGATCTTGACGCCCAGCAGGCTTGCCGTCCGTCCGTTGCAGGCCACCGCCCTCACGTGCAGCCCGAACCTCGTTTTGTTGATAATCAGCAGAAGGATGACCAGCACAACAATCGCGATGGACAGGCACAACAAATCGGAGGTGCCGATAAACACGCCGCCGAGGTTCAGCGAGGTGGTCTTGAACAGCTTCGGCAGCTGCTTGAACTTCGAGCCCCAGATCACGTTTGCCAGATTCTGATAGGTCGTGGACAAACCCATCGCCGCGATCATCAGAAACATGTTCGGCGAACCGTGGCGGCGGATGTTGCGGTACGCCAGACGCTCATTGAGCAGGCTGATGAGGGCCGCGCCGCCCACGCCGATCACCACGGAGACTGCAAACGGCAGTTTTTCGATTCGGGTCGCCATGAAGCAGCAATAGGCGCCCAGCATACACACCTCGCCGTGCGCCCAGTTGGAAAAGTCCAGCAGACTGTATACCAGCGCATATCCCGATGCAATCAGTGCGTAGACACTTCCGATGGAGATGCCTATGATGATTTGTTGAAAGAGTATCTTCATGCCGACCCTCCGATTTTAATCCAATTGGAGGGATGCAGCCCGGGTATGGACTGCATCCTGTATCACTTCATTCAGAGGGACTCAGGGCTGGTAGATGCCGACGTAGACGACCTCATCATTCTCAACCTTGAAGATTGCAGCGTCGCGGCTGGGATTGTGGGTCGCGGGATCGATGCTCATGTGGCCGAGCAGGCCGTCGAAGCTCTCGGTCGCCTCCAGCGCGTCGCGGATTGCGGTGGAATCGTCGGTGCCGGCGGTCTCGATGGCGTACTGAATCCACTTCAGGCCGTCGTTGCCGTACAGGCACTCGGTTTCCAGCGCGACATTGTACTCCGCAGCGTAGATCTCGCCATAGGCGGCTGCCTCGGGGAGGTTGAAGCCGGGACGGGAGACATAGTAGCAGCCCTCCAGCGCGCCGTTTGCCAGCTCGGTCAGCTCCGTAGTGTCCCAACCGTCCGCGCCGAACAGCACTGCTGTGATTCCGACCTCGCGGGCCTGCTGTGCGATCAGGGCGACATTCTCATAGTTCCACGGCACGAACAGCACGTCCGGCTGCTTTGCGGCGATCTTGGTCAGCTGTGCGCGGAAGTCGTTGTCACCGTTCTGCGCCTCCTCGATGGCGACCAACTCGCCGCCCAGAGAGGTGAAGGTATCGACCATGAAGCCGCCAACGCTGGTCGAATAGCTGTCGGTGATGTCCTCGATGACCGCGCAGGTGCGCAGACCCAGCTCGTTGTAGGCGTAGCTGCCGGCCAGTAGACCCATGTAAGAATCGATGAAGCACAGGCGGAAGGAGTAGGGATGCAGATTTCCGTCGGCGTCCACCGTGACCAGCTCATTGGAGGCGGCGGTTGCGATGACCGGAACCTTCAACTCATCCGCGACTGCGGCGATCGGGATGTTGCAGCTGGAGAAGTTCGTGCCGACCACCGCCACAACGCCGTATTCCTCCACCAGGCGCTTGTAGGCGGAAACGGAGTCGTCCGAGACGCCCTTGCCGTCCAGACCGATGATCTGCACCTCGCGGCCCAGGATTCCGCCTTCTTCATTGATCTGCTTCGCGGTCAACTCCAGACCGTTCAGGCCCGCCTGACCCCACAGCGCAGTGTCGCCGGACAGCGCGCCGACATAACCGATTTTGATTGGGTTGTCGGTATCAATTTCTGCATAGGCTCCGAACGAAAACAGTGCAATCAGTACGACAGCAAGAATGAAACTCAGCTTTTTCATGTTATTCCTCCATATTTGTATCTGTTGCTTAGGCCACCCCGGCGTTTGCATGATTCTCCGGGGCAATATGTAGCAATTTTGAGGCGCGACCCGGATTCGAACCGGGAATCGTAAGTTTATGAAACTCCTGCCTTACCATTGGGCGATCGCGCCACACATTCGATTCCGACTCAGCAGGATGGAAACGAAAATGCACAGCTTCCGTTTCGCATTTTTCCTTCCAGACATCCCGGATACCTCCTCACATTTGTGGGAATACAGATAACAAAAAGGACGACTGCGCGTGCAGCCGCCCTTTCGCGGAACAGGTCTATATGTTCGACCTGCTGCGGGGAGTGCGCACGCAAAGAGAGCACATGGCCATCATGCACATGTACATCTGCGCGCGACACATCATGTTCTTTCTCATTGCGATGCTCCTCTCCCTGTTTTTCTGAAGCTGATAAGAGTATACGACAAATTGTCTATAATGTCAATAGACAATAAAAAGTATAATGTATACTTAACCTTGCACCGTGGTGAGGCGGTTTTCAATCAAAAAGCCTGCCCTATGTCGTCTGGTACAGGGCAGGCTCGCCTGAATTAACCGCCGCAGGGAAAGTCCTCGATATTCTCGGGCTGTGGCGCGGCCTGATCAATCAGCTGCTGCAGCGTGACGGACCGCAGATAATCCGTCACGACCTCCTCCAAGCCCTTCCATGCGGGCAGGGACATGCAGAACCCGGCGCGGGAACAGCGATTTGGCTCGCATTCCAGACACGCAACGGCATGCAGCGGCCCCTCCGTCGCCCGGATCACGTCCAGCAGAGCGATGTCCGCAGGATTGCGAAGCAGACGGTAACCGCCGGTCTTTCCGCGTCGGATGCCGAGGATGTCCGCAGCCGCCAGCTGCGCCGTGAAGGTCTCGAGATATTTCTTTGAAATCTGCTGCCGCGCCGCGATGTCCTTCATCGGCACGTAGCCGTCCCCCTGATGGGTCGCAATGTCCAGCAGCATGCGCACCGCATAGCGTCCCTTTGTCGATATGAGCATACCTTTCATCACCCAAGTCCATTATAATACGGTACAAAAAGAAAGTAAAGCGGGAGAATAAAAGCTGGAACGACCAATATCCTTTCGTCCGAAAACAGGGAAGCATGAGGCAATGCTTCATTTCGCCGTACTCCTGTTTGCATTTCCTTTTTGTGCAACAGCACATATCTGATCCGGCTTCAGGGCTTCTGCCGCTTCTCCAGAGAAAGCAATTTCTCTTCGAGGACAGCCAAGCGTTCGCCGAACAGATCCGGAACATCCCTTTGGTTCAGATCGTTGCTGGGATTGACCTTTTCTCCGTTCCTGCGAACGATGATCGCAGGAACGCCGGCAGCGGTAACGTTGTCCGGCAGACAGCGCAACGCCACACTGCCCGCCGCGATTCGGACATTGTTGCCGATGAAGACAGGTCCCCGAATCGCCGCACCTGCACCAACAAGCACATTGCTGCCAAGCGTGGGATGACGTTTACCTGTATCCGCAAGCAAGCTCATGGCATTTCCTCCTGAAATCGTGTGATCCGAATACATAGTCAGAGCCAAACGCATTTCATAGCAAAAGGCTGAAGACTCCGAACGGAATCTCCAGCCTTGATATCTGGTGCACGACGTCATACGGACAGTCCGCAGTGTGGCAAGGAGATCGTCGGAAACCGGGCACAGCGACAATGCCTGTCGCAACAACAGGCGTTCAGGCACGAGAGATTCATGCTGCGGTTCAGCATTGTCGTTCCTCCTTTCCAAATTCAAGCATGCCTGCATAATATTCATATAAATACATAGAGTTAATAGATTTAGTAAAAATACCTGCGGTATGGATGAAATATCCGGGTTTTACATGAGCATTCCGAAGAATGCGGCAAGGACATGATGAAAGCCAAGGGCAGCAGTATTGCTAAGATCCACATTGGCGGCAAGGTATACGACCGAATCAAGGTTGGTGCTCCTGGGGACTTTGACGAGGGAAGGCCGGAAACCACCCGATGCCACGATTGCAATGCATTGTTCGGCCACCTTCACCATTGAGGATGCGATGCAGAGCGATGTCCGGCTTGCGGTGGTCAGCTGATCAGCTGCAACTGTGAGGACGTATTCATCGAAGGATGACCGATTGACATTATCAAAGGAGATTTTGTTCAGCAATAAGCAGGATCACTTTTGCTCTTACTGTTGATTTTGCTTGTGCTTGCTAGATTTTTTCCAAAATGCTATAATTTACAGTGTTAGTGTCCAGTTTATAATTCAAAGTCATGTTTATATTAGAGTGTGTTTCTAAAGCACAGTCACGAAGATTATATCACCTATCTGCCGTTCTGGAAAATAGAGCTCAAGTCACTCCCCTTCGGCGTCTGTCAATTCGTACCGTCGAATTATTCGCTTCATCTGACCTCACCTCTCGGGATTTATTCGACATTGAACCCTGTTTTCCTTGCCTTACTGCATTTTTCTCGTTTCTCGCCTGAATTTGTGCTTTTAGAAACACACTCTAGAAAAAGCAGCCGTCCAGGAGGGTCTAATCCTCTCCGGACGGCTACTCTTATGGCTCTATAATAAAAGTTGGGGTGAGCCCAAAAGGGAAGACAAAGTAAGCCCC
>JAUNNK010000057.1 GCA_030537335.1 Clostridia bacterium
AACAGGCCATCTTCGAGACCAACCTGCACGGCATCCATCCGGAGCTGGTCAAGCTTCTGGGCCGCATGCGCTACCGCACCAGCTACGGCCAAAACGTGCTGCGCCACTCCATCGAGGTCAGCCATCTGGCGGGCGTCATGGCGGCGGAGCTGGGCGCGGACGTGCATCTGGCAAAGCGCGCAGGTCTGCTGCATGACATCGGCAAGGCCATCGACCACGAGGTCGAGGGCACCCACGTCACCATCGGCGCGGAGCTGGCCAAGAAGTTCCGCGAGAACGATCTGGTGGTCAACGCCATCATGGCCCACCACAACGATGTGGAGCCCGCCAGCGTGGAGGCCGTGCTGGTGCAGGCCGCGGACGCGATCTCCGCAGCACGCCCCGGCGCACGCCGCGAGTCGCTGGAGAACTACATCAAACGCTTGGAGAAGCTGGAGTCCATCGCCTATTCCTTCGACGGCGTGGAGACCTGCTACGCGATCCAGTCCGGCCGCGAGGTGCGCATCATCGTCAAGCCCGAGGATGTGAACGACGCCGGCACCCTGATCCTCGCCCGCGAGATCGTCAAGCGGATCGAGAAGGAGATGGAGTACCCCGGACAGATCAAGGTGAACGTCATCCGCGAGACCCGCGCGGTGGAATTCGCCAAGTAAACCGCATCATCAGGAGGCCCGGCATGCGCCGGGTCTTTTTTTGCGCGTAAGGGGCGACATGATTCCCAATAAATTAACACAATGTTCAGAAAAATATAGATTCTTTGCACTCGCCGCTGCCGTCAAAAAGGAGTATTATATAAAGTAGAGGTTTAATATCGGTCATTGTGCCTATACATAGATGGAGGAAAATCCGTGTCCCAAAAAAAGCAAGGCCGCGCCAACGGTAAGTCCGGCGGCAGCGGCGTTTCAAGGCGGAACGCGCTCTGGCTTCGCAAGCGGGAGGGCGAGCGTCCGCTGGTGGTTGCGCTGGTCGCGTGCGTCTGCGTGATTGCCATCGTGGCGGGCTACCTGTTGCAGGGGAGCGCGCTGCTGGATGGCCGCGCGACCTCGGGCGAGGCGGGGCAGAGCGCCATCCGACTGAGCGAAGTCATGTCGGAGAACGGCTCCACACTGTTCAGCAATTCCGGCGACGCGCCGGACTGGATCGAAATCGAGAACAGCGGCAATACGTCCGTCAATCTTTCGAAGTATTCGCTGCTGGTGGAATCCAACATCAACAAGATCTTCGTTTTCCCGGACGTGAGCATCGCGCCGGGCGAGTATCTGGTGATCTACGCCGAGGGCTCCGATGCGGCGACCTCCGACGAAGCGCTGAGCGCGCCCTTCCGGCTCGCAGCCTCCGGCGGGGACGCCGTGGCGCTGCTCGACGCCCAGGGCGCAGCCATCGACAGCGTGACCACGCCGGAGCTGGGCGTGGACGAGGTCTACTGCCGGGACGCGGACGGCGTCTGGCAGATCAGCGGCGCGGCAACCCCCGGGCGCAAAAATGAAATCGCCGATGAGGGCAGCGGCGCGGCGAAGGTTCGCGTGCAGCGCGGCGCGGTGGAGATCAGCGAAGTCGTGAGCTCGAACACGATCTACTGCCCGGATGAAAACGGCGAGACCCACGATTACGTGGAGCTGCACAATACCTCCGATTCGGATGTGAATCTGGAGGGCTGGTACCTCTCCGATTCCAGCGATAAGCTGAAGAAGTGGAGCTTCCCGGCGGTGAAGATCCCGGCGGGCGGCTACCTTGTGGTGTACTGCTCCGGCTACGATCGCAGGCAGGATGCAAACCACCTGCACACCAACTTCAAGCTGAGCAGCGACGGCGAGAGCGTCTATCTGAGCAACGCGGAGGGACAGACCGTGTCTGCGGTGGAGCTCCCGGCGCTGGCAAACGGCCAGGCGTACAGCTGCTTCGAGGGCGCATGGACCACGCAGCTCGCGCCCACGCCGGGGCTGGAGAACAGCCATGAGAACGGCGCGGCGCTGAATGCACAGCGCTTCGGCGCAGCGGCGGGCGTGTATATCAATGAAGTGATGGCTTCGCCCAGCAGCCAGAAGTACGACTGGGTGGAGATCTACAACGGCGGCAGCCAGGCGGTGGATCTGAGCGGCTACGGCCTGACCGACGATGCATCCAAGCCCCGCAAGTGGCAGTTCCCCGCAGGCACGGTGATTCAGCCCGGACAGTATCTGGGCGTGTACCTGTCGGGAAGCACGGTCAGCATGCTGGACGGCTATCTGAACGCCGACTTCGCGCTGAATGTCGAGGGCGGCTACACCATGGCGCTTGCAGCACCGGACGGCGGCATTCAGGACGCGCTGTACCTGCCCCGGCAGTACGGCGGCGTCTCCTACGGCCGCGTCAATGGGGAGAACGGCTGCTTCTACTTTGCCGAGGGCACGCCAGGTACCGCCAACAGCGCCAGCCGCTATCGCGGCCGCGCGGACGTGGCGGAGTATTCCGTGCGAGGCGGTTTGTACCGCAGCGGTGATGTGTTCACAGTGGAGCTCTCCGCCGCGCCCGGCAGCCGCATCTACTACACCCTGGATTGCTCCGATCCGGATCAGTCCTCCACGCTCTACACCGCTCCGATCACCGTAAGCTCCACCACCATTCTGCGCACCCGCGTCTACCGGGACGGCTACATGGAGTCCTACATGGACGCCCAGAGCTATCTCTATGACGTGAACAACGAGGGCAGCGCCCGCGTGGTCTCTCTGGTGTCCGACTGGGACAATCTGACCAGCCAGGATCGGGGCATCATGATCAAGGGCCCCAACGCCCTGGCAGAGTTCCCCTATGGTTCGCTGAACAAGGGCGCGAACTTCTGGATGGATTGGGAGCGCGAGGCACATGTGGAGCTCTTCCTGGGAGACGGCGAACAGGTTCTGTCCCAGGAGTGCGGCATCAAGCTGCACGGCCAGTACAGCCGCGCCGCCGACGTGAAGGCCTTCAAGGTCATCGCCCGCAACGAATACGGCTCCAGCCGCTTCGAGTATCCGATCTTCACCGAGCGCGACTACGGCGAGTATCAGTCCTTCCTGCTGCGCGCCTCCGGTCAGGACTACAACCGCACCTTCATGCGCGATTCGGTGCTGACCACGCTGGCGGAGGACACCTCCGTGATGTATCAGGAGTCGGAGATCTGCGTCTGCTATCTCAACGGCCAGTATTACAGCATGATGTACCTGCGCGAGCGCATCAACACTCACTCCATCTGCCAGTTTGAGGGCTGGGAGGGCATGGAGGACGACCTCGACCTGGTGAAGGCCAACAACAACGTGATGCAGGGCTCCAATGATACCTACGCCGCGCTGATCGACTTCCTCAAGGAGAACAAGAACAACCTCAACTCCCAGGAGGTCTACGATCGCATCGACGCGACCATCGACCTGCAGAACTACATCGAGTACATGGCCATCGAGATCTTCGTAGGCAACGGCGACACGCTGAATGTGAAGCGCTACCGAAACGCCAAGACCGACGGCAAGTGGCGCTGGGTGCTCTTCGATCTGGACTGGGCCTTTGACGTGGACACCAACTCCATCCGCCGCTGGCTGGATCCCCAGGGCATGGGCACGAACAAGTACACCCGCACGGAGCTGTTCATCGCCTGCATGGTCAACGATACGATCCGCGAGCGCTTCCTGACCTACTTCGGAGAGCAGCTGGCCACCACCTTCTCCACCGAGGCGGTGATGGCGAAGCTCGAGGCACGCTACGATCTGATCGACGGCCTGCTGCCGGAGTATCTGGCGAAGCTGGGCATATCGCAGGAGAAGTACAACAAGCAGCTCAAGGAGATCGTGGATTACGCCCAGACCCGCCCGACCAAGATACTGGAGTACTTCGACGGCGTGTTTGAGTTCACAGACGCGGAGAAGCAAAAGTACTTCGGCGACGCCGTCGCCAAAATTCAGGCGTGGACAGACGCGCAGGGAGGTGCGTAAACAGGATGCAGGACAAGAGAACCAGCCTGCCCGCGCGGCATGAGCTGAAGTATTTCATCAATCCGGCGGAGCTGGACGCGCTGCGCGCGCGGCTGCGGCCGGTGATGCAGCTGGATCCCCACTGCAAGGGCGGCCGGCCCTACGTCATCCGCTCGCTGTACTTTGATGATATCGACGACAGCGCCTATTACGACAAGCAGGCGGGCGTGATGCACCGCGACAAGTATCGCATCCGCATCTACCGCTACTCTGACAAGGAGATCTTTCTGGAGCGCAAGCGCAAGCTGGGCGATCTGATTCAGAAGTCCTCGGTGCAGATCACCCGTCGGCTGTGCGAACAGCTGATCTCCGGCGATCCCCGCGGCCTGCAGACCTCCAGCAACTCGCTGTTGCAGGACATGTACGTGCAGATGCGTTTGCGGCTTATGCGCCCGACGGTGATCGTGGATTACGCCCGGGAAGCCTACCTGCACCCGGCGGAGAACGTGCGCATCACCTTCGACCTGGGGCTGCGCAGCGGCCTGCACTCCTTTGATCTGTTCAACGCGGAGCTGCCCACGGTTTCTCCGCACGACCGGAACGCTGAGATTCTGGAGGTCAAGTTCGACCGCTACCTTCCGGCGCACATCGCCGCGCTGCTGGACGGTGTGGAGGCCGATCGCAGCGCCGTGTCGAAATATGTGCTCTGCCGTCGCTTCGAGCCCCTTCAGGGCTGACGCAGCCATACGATTTTTGATGAGGTAATTTTTTAAGATACTTAGGAGGAACGAACCATGAACGCAATTTCCGGACTCTGGAGCTCCCAGACGATCACCCCCGCATCCTGGCTGACGATTCTCGTGTCGCTCGTGCTGGCATTCGCCGTCGGCCTCTTCATCGCTTGGATCTACCGCCGGAATTTCCGCGGCGTGATGTATTCCAACAACTTCGCGCTGACGCTGGTGCTGATGACGCTGATCACCTGCCCGGTGGTCATGTGCATCAAGGAGTCCATTCAGCTGTCCATGGGCATGGTCGGCGCGCTGTCCATCGTGCGCTTCCGCACGGCGGTGAAGGATCCGCTGGACACCGCGTACATGTTCTGGGCGTTGACGATGGGCATCCTGCTGGGCGCGGGCCAGTTCTTCCTGACCGCACTGACCGTTGTGGGCATCGGCATCCTGATCACCGTGGTGGTCAACCTGCAGTCCAAGCGCATGAACAGCTTCCTGCTGGTGCTGCGCATGGGCGACGAGGCCGAGCGCGCCGCCAGCCAGATCGTGGCCAGCGTGCGCAACCAGCAGCTCAAGAGTAAGACCGTCTCCTCCAACGGCATCGAAGCGACCTACGAGGTGCGCGTGGACAAACCCGACGCGCTGCTGAACAAGCTGCGCGCGGTGCAGGGCGTGTACGACGCGACCCTGGTTTCCTACTCCGGAGAGTCGGCTTGATCTGCCCCGGGCAAATCGGCTGAAACTTCTATGGGAGGGAAATCTCAGTGAGCCAATCGAACAGACGGCCCTATCCCCAGGGCCAGCGCGGCCCCCAGCGGCCTGCGGCGCGACCGGGCTCGTATGGCGGCAGACCGCCCATGCGTCCGAGAAGCGGCGCGCGGCGTCCGGCTCCCCTGCGACGGGGTGGAAGCGGCGCGCTGCTGCGCGAGCTGAGCGTGCTGCTGATCGGCGGCGTGGTCTTGGCGGTGCTGGCCTACAGCTTGCAGTGCCTGTGGCCTGACGGCTTCCCGCTGAAGACGCGGCAGGCGAACAGCGTGCCTGCGGTGCAGGCGGTGTCGGAGATCCATTCCGGCGGCCCGATCCGCATCAATGAGGTCATGACCGGCAACCAGAGCGTATTGAGCATCGAGGACGGCAGCACGCCGGACTGGATTGAGATCGCCAACATCGGCAAGAGCGCGGTGAACCTTTCGGGCTATAGCTTGTCCAAGACTGCGAATGCGGTGACGGTGTTCACCTTTCCGGAGGTCTGGCTGAACGCCGGCGAGTGCATGCTGGTGTATGCCGACAGCCGCCTGCGCTCGACTGCGGGCGAGGATCTGCACGCGCCCTTCCGCCTGTCCTCCACAGGAGACACGCTGATGCTGTTCAACGAGGGCGGCACGGCCATCGACACGGTGAATCTGCCTGAGGTGACGCGCAACTGTTCCTATGCCCGCGTGGATACCTCCACTTGGGCCGAGAGCAGCATGCCCACGCCTGGCATGCTCAACACCGAGGAAAACTATCGCGCGCTCAACGAGCCGCGCAGCGACAGTCCGGTGATCGTCACTGAGTTGATGTCCAGCAACAGCAAGACCATCGCCGATGAAAACGGCCAGTACTACGATTACATCGAGCTGTACAACCGCTCCGGCGAGGCGGTGAACCTGTCCGGCTGGTACCTCTCGGACGATTCCGCTCGCGTGCGCAAGTGGCGCTTCCCGGATGTTACCCTGCAACCCGGAGAATACCTGGTGGTCTTTGCCTCGGGCCTCGACCGCAAGGACGATCCTGCGCACCTGCACACCAGCTTCTCGCTGAGCTCCGAGGGCGAGGAGGTCGTGCTCTCCGACGCAAACGGCAGGGAGATGGACAGCGTACAGTTTGACCTGCTGCAGCGGGACGTGGCCTGGTCGCGGGCCGACGACGGCAGCTGGAGCAGCGCAAAGCAGCCCAGTCCCGGCCGAGCCAATCCCTGAACGAAATCATGAAAAATCGTTTGGAACGGCCTATATAGCCGTAGGGCGGGGTGCCCTCACCCTGCCGACGGCGAGCCGCCGCAGGCACAACGCTGTCTCGGTTTGAGCGGACGCACCTCTGCCCCCATAGATTCAAGGGGCAGGGGTGCTGCGTTTCTTTCCTATACATCGTTTTCCGTGAATTACGAAATTCAATCCGGCAAGAATGGATCGAATTTCTTGCGTCCGGTTCTGAGAATACTGTTCGGATTCGCTTTGCACCGTAGGGCAGGATGCCCTCATCCCGCCGCAAAACCGACACAGCTGTCCAGCTAAAATATGCGCCCCCGATTGCAAATTCCATGCAATCGGGGGCGCTTCCCGTCTTTCGGCGGGTGGGCAGCCGATGGTTTTCGCTTACTTGTGATAGCCGCACTTCGGGCACACGCCGTTCTCATTCAGCGCGATGCCACACAGCGGGCAGCGGTCGATGGTCTTGTCCACCGGATACTCCTGGGAGGCCGCGTTCACGCCGCTGGTGAAGGTCAGCTTGGCGATGTTCAGCTTGTCCTTCAGCAGCTCGTACACGATCTTGATCATGCCCTCGACGGTCATGGTCTCCTTGGTGACCACGAGGCGGCACTCCGGATAGGCGGTGGCCAGCTCGGTCTTGAACGCCGGGCCCTTCATCTTGTTGGTGGGCGCGCCGTTGCGAATGCCCTGGGCCTCGTAGACGCCCAGGATCGCGGGCAGCAGCGGATCGTCCTCGCGCAGAACCAGCGCGTGATCGAAGTTCTTCAGAACCTCCCATGCGGTCTTCTGAATCTCGTTGCAGGGGAAGACCATGTTCACGCCGCTCTCCACGCTGTCCTCGACCTCGATGGTCAGAACGCCGGTGTGGCCGTGCAGATACTGGGCCTCGCCCTTGAAGCCGTAGAATCTGTGCGCATACTGCAAATCAAGCGTCGTAATACTTCTCATTTCTCTCACCTCATCTGTATATTTAGCGGGAAACCGCGCCCCGCTTGCGCGCTGTATCAATGCACATTCCAATGGATCGCGTCGGCCATCGACGCAGGCCAGGGGAATTTACTTTGAATTGAGTCAATTAATAATATTTTATATCAATAAGTATTATAAATCATTAGATATGAATTGTCAATAGATGTACAAAATTTTCCTCTGAAGCCGCTCGATCCAAAGAAAAACGGACCGCGCCGTGGAGACGGGTCCGAAGGGGTCGTGTGCGTCAGGTCGTCACATGGACGCTGCGCGAGATGCCGTAGACGTAGTATTGAATGGTGATCTGGCGGGTGGCGTTCGCAGGAGCGCGGGTGAGCAGCTTCAGGTTGACCTGAGCGCTGGAGCGCGCGGGCACGTCCAGGCCGTCGCCGGTGAGGGAGTAGACGGCCACATCGCCGGGCACGCCCTCCACCTGGATGTTCAGCCACTCCGCGTCGAAGACGCCGCGGTTGGAGAGGGTGATGTTCACGTCCACCAGCGTGTAGCCGGAAGCGTCGCCCAGCGCCTCATTGGAGAGCAACTGGGGTGCGCTATCAGCAGAGATCACGCCCCGGATGGACTCGAAGGCCTCGGGGTAGTCCGCCGCAGCGGCAGTGATGCTGCTGGCGCTGGTGGCCAGCGTGCCGCCGGCGAAGAAGAAAGCGGCGAAGGCCAGAATCAGAACCAGGATCAGGCAGAGGATAAAGTTCAATGGTTTCAAGGAATCACCTCGGGATGTGGTTTCAGGATGGCGACGCAGTTTTCGCCGCCTGCATCCCTATGATACCATTTCCCTTCCAGCCTGTCCATATCCCAACACCGTTTTTTCACAAATGGTTCGCTTTCGCCGTTTGCTATTTATGCGGCGTTTTGGTATAATAAACTGGGATTATGGTATAAAAGGAGCTTCCCGCTATGGAAAAGATGGTGCTGCTGGATGGCTACAGCCTGATGTATCGCGCATATCATGCGCTGCAAACGCCGATGAGCGCGCCGGACGGCACGCCCACGAATGCGGTGCACGGCTTTGTGATGATGCTGCTGAAGGTGATCGGCGAGGAGCGGCCCGACGGCCTGGCCGTGGCCTTCGACATGCACGCGCCCACCTTCCGCAAGGAGATCTTCGACGGCTACAAGGCCACCCGCAAGCCCATGCCCGATGATCTGCGCGCCCAGGATCCCATCATCCGCGAGCTGATTGCGCGCATGGAGATTCCGATTCTGGAGTGCCCCGGCTACGAGGCCGACGACATCCTCGGCACGGTCTCGAAGGCCTGCGAGGAGGCGGGTCGGCAGGTGCTGCTGGTCACAGGAGATCGCGACTCCTTCCAGCTCTCCGGCGAGCACACCACCATCCTCTACACCCGCAAGGGCATCAGCGACACCTGCCGCGTGACCCCGGAATACGTGCGGGAGACCTACGGCGTGGAACCAATTCAGCTCATTGACGTCAAAAGTCTGATGGGCGATGCGTCGGACAACATCCCCGGCGTGTCCGGCGTGGGCGAAAAGACGGCGCTAAAGCTGATCCAGACCTACGGCAGTCTGGAGGAGACGCTGGCGAACGCGGAGACCAAGGAGAAGGGCAAGCTGCGGGAGAAGCTGCTGAGCGGCGCGGAGCAGGCGCGCATGAGCCGCCGCCTGGCCGAGATCGTGCGCAGCGCCCCCGTGGAGATGGACTTCGACGGCTGGAAGCTGGGAAACCTACCGGGCGGCATCCCCCGGCTGAAGGAGCTGGGCATGAACATGGCCGCGAAGAAGCTGGCCGAGGTGGCTGCGGAGCTCTGCCCCGACGCGGTGGAGCCGGAACCTGTGCAGGAAGCGCCGAAGGCCAAGGTGGAGCGCCTGCAGAGCCTTACCGAGCTGCGCGCGAGGTGCGAGGGCACCGGGGCGCTTGACTGGGCGGCACTGCATCTGGGCGCGGAGCTGAGCCTGTCCACACCGGAGCTGAACCTGTCTCTGCCGCTGGGCGGCGACCTGCTGTCGGCGGGCGTATCCGACGCGGAGGCCGTGGAGGCGGTGCTGCCGCTGCTGAAGCGCGCGACGCGGGTGGAAGTGTGGAACGTGAAGGCGCTGCCGGTGGCGGCGAAGGCGCTGGAGAAGTCGGCCTTTGACGTGATGCTGGCGGCCTACGTGCTCAGCCCCCAGCGGCGCTCCTTTGAGGCGGACGCGCTGTGCGAGGACGAGGGCATCGCGGGCTTTGCGATCTGCCCTGTGGAGGCGATTCATCGCCTTGCCGTGCAGCAGGCGGAGCAGATGCGCGCGCGCGACCTGGACGGCGTGTTCCGGGACATTGAGATGCCGCTGGCCTTCGTGCTGCGGGACATGGAGAAGGAGGGCTTCCTGGTGGACGCGGATGCGCTGCGGCAGCTGGGCGTGTCCTTCGACGGAACCATCGCCCGCCTGATCGACGAGATCGCGGAGCTGGCGGGGGAGAGGATCAACCTCAATTCCCCCAAGCAGCTGGGAGAGATGCTGTTCGAGCGCATGGGCCTGCCCGCACCGAAGAAGACCCGCACGGGCTACTCCACCAGCGCGGAGGTGCTGGAGGAGCTGGCGGCGGAGCATCCGGTGTGCGCAAAGATTCTGGAGTACCGCAAGTATTCCAAGCTGCGCTCCACCTACATCGATTCGCTGATTCAGCTTCGGGACGAAGCGGGTCGCGTGCACACCCATTTCGATCAGGTGGGTACGGCCACAGGCCGGTTGAGCTCGTCGGAGCCGAATTTGCAGAACATCCCTGTGCGCACCGAGCTGGGAAGGGAGATTCGCGGCGCGTTCATCGCAAGGCCGGGCTATGTGCTGGTGGACGCGGACTACTCCCAGATCGAGCTGCGGGTGCTTGCGCACATCTCCGGCGATGAGACGATGATCGACGCGTTCCGCAAGGGCGAGGACATCCACGCCCGCACGGCGGCGGAGGTCTACGGCGTACCCATTGATCAGGTAACCCACCAGATGCGCTCGGCGTCCAAGGCGGTCAACTTCGGCATCGTCTACGGCATTTCGGACTTCGCGCTGGCAAAGAACATTGGCGTGAGCCGCCGCGAGGCACGGGACTTTATCAACCGCTACTTTGAGCGCTATCCGGGCGTGAAGGCCTACATGGAAAAGTCCGTGCAGGAGGCACGGGAGCGCGGCTACGCGGTCACGCTGATGGGGCGGCGGCGGTATCTTCCGGAGCTGGCCAGCAGCAACTTCAACGTGCGCTCCTTCGGCGAGCGCTGCGCCATGAACAGCCCCATCCAGGGCACGGCGGCGGACATCATCAAGCTGGCCATGATCCGGGTGGACCGGGAGCTGAAGCGGCGGGACATGCGCACGAAGCTGATCCTTCAGGTGCACGACGAACTGATCCTGGAGGCCCCGGCGGACGAGGTCGATGCGGCTGCGGCACTCTTGAAGGAGTGTATGGAGGGCGTGATGCAGCTGGAGGTGCCGCTGAAGACCGACATTACCACGGGAGGCGACTGGCGTGCCTGCAAATAAGACCTATGTGGTGGGACTGACCGGCGGCATCGGCTGCGGCAAGAGCGAGGCTGCGCGATATCTGTGCAGCTTGGGCGCGAAGCACATCGATGCGGATGCGATCTCCCGGAGTCTGACGGCGGAGGGTGGAAGCGCGCTTCCGGAGCTTCGCCGCATCTTCGGCGACGAAATCTTCAACGACGACGGCAGTCTGAATCGCCGCGCGCTGGGCGAGCTGGTGTTCCATGACGTTGCCAGCAAACGCGCGCTGGAGGGCGTGATTCACCCACTGGTGCAGCGGCAGGCGATGGATGAGATCGCGGCGGCGAGCACTGCGGGCATTCCGGTGACGATTCTGGACGTGCCGCTGCTGTTCGAGACGGGCATGGACGTGCTCTGCGACGAGACCTGGACGATGAGCGTGCCCCCCGAGGTACAGATTGAGCGCGTGCGCGTGCGGGACGGCCTGACCACGGAGCAGGCGCAGGCGCGCATCGCCAATCAGCTGCCCATGGCGGAGCGCAACGCCCGGGCGAACCGGGTCATCAACAGCGACCGGCCCATGGAAAGAACCCAGGCGGAGCTGAACCAGCTGTATATGCAGCTGCTCCGCCGCATTGGATAGACTACGGAGGATAAAAGCGGAACATGACACAAAACAAGCGGCGAAGGCGCTCACAGCGCGCGCGGCGCAGAACCAGGCTCTACAAGGCCATCGGCATCGGGGTGCTGGTGCTGGCGCTGGTGGGCCTGGGCACGGCGGTGCTGATGGATCGCCTCGCGGAGCGCACCGGGATGGTCTATCCCATGGAGTACACCGACCTCATCTGCAGCCGCGCGGCGGCGGAGGGCCTGGAACCGGCCTACGTGGCAGCGGTGATTCTGGCGGAGTCCAGCTACAATCCCCAGGCGGTGTCCAGCGTCAACGCACAGGGCCTGATGCAGATCATGCCGGAGACCGGGGAATGGATCGCCGGAAAGTTTGACGAGACCTATGTGGAGGGCTGCCTGTTCGACCCCGAGACGAACATCCGCTACGGTTGCTGGTACCTGGGCTACCTGCTCAGGCGCTACGATGGCGACAAAACCTGCAGCACAGCGGCGTACCACTCCGGTCAGGGTACGGTGGACGGCTGGCTGAAGAACCCCGAATACAGCACGGACGGAAGGACGCTGAACATCATCGGCGGCCCCCGGGCGAATACATACGTGGGAAGAGTTTTGGAGTACTATGAGAAATATTCGCAACTTTATGCAAATCTGGAAGTCTGAGCGCATTCTGGCGTTGCTGACGGCACTGTGCGTGGCGCTGGTCAGCGCGGCGCTTGCCGAAGAGCCGAACCCCTGGATCGTGGAGGATTCTGCGGCGGAGGCGGTTCCGGTGGAGGACGGCTTTACGGACGAGTTCACCGGCGAATTCACCGGGGAAACCATCCAGCAGGACGCGGCGGTGGAGCTGAACGCCTACTCTGGCATCAACATGGAGGCCGATCTGCGGGTCGGCTACGTGGCCTCCACCGACAGCCAGCAGATCAACCCCTTCCTGTGCAACGAGCGGGATCTGGTGAGCCTGAACCAGCTGGTGTTTGAGTCCGTGGTGGAGCTGGACGACGATTTCAAGCCCAGCCCGCTGCTGGCGGACAGCTGGACGGTGGACGGCAAGACCTGGACGTTCAAGCTGCGCGACGGCATCGTGTTCCACAACGGTGCGCCGCTGACGGCCTCGGACGTGGTGCTGAGCTACCAGATGTTCCTGAACGCCGGGGAGACGAATCCCTACTACGGCCGTCTCTCGCTGATCGAGAGCATGGAGGCCACCGACACGCGCACCCTCACGGTGAAGGCGAAGTATGCGGGCTACGTGACCCTCTACGCCATGACCTTCCCAGTGGTGCAGCAGTCCACCATCAACGAGAGCATGCCGCGCGGCACCGGCCCCTACTGGTACACCCAGTTCGTCTACGGCGTGGGCCTGCGCCTGGAGGCCAATCCCCTGTGGTGGAAGAACGACCCCGAGATCCACAGCATCGCGGCGGTGAACTACGCCGACTCCGGCGACGCGCTGGAGGCGCTCAAGACCCGGCAGATCAACCTGCTCTGCACCCAGAGCAGCAACGCCTCCTTCAGCCGCAACCTCTCGGAATACACCAGTATGGACTATGTGACCAACACCTATGAGATGCTGGTGCCCAACCTGAGCGAGAATTCCGTGATGAGCGACGTGCGCATCCGCCAGGCGGTGATGTACGCCATTGACCGCGCCGCGCTGGCCTCCAACGCCTATCTGGGCATGGGCATCCAGTGCGAGGTGCCGGTGAACCCCGGTTCCTGGCTGTACGAGAGCCAGAGCGCCATTTTCTATTACAGCCCGGAGCGCGCGCTGCAGCTGCTGCAGAGCTGCGGCTGGCAGGATCTCACCGGCGACGGCATCCTGAACCAGGTGGACGGCGTGATTTTGAAGGATCTGGAGCTGCGCCTGGTCAGCTACAACGAGCCCACCAACTCCATTCGGGAGAACGCCTGCGACATGATCGCCGACTATCTGGGCAAGGTGGGCATCAAGGTGAACATCGAGGTTCGCGGACGGGAGCGCACGCTGCGCTACATCCGGGAGCACGACTACGACATCGCCCTCGTGGGCGTGAACCTCAGCGAGGTGCCGGACCTCTCCCAGATGTTCCGCAGCGGCGGCAGCATCAATCTGAACAACTACGGCAACGAAGAGATGCAGAACCTGCTGTCGCAGGTCTCCACCGCCACCACCGAGGCGGAGATGAAGTCCATCTACAGCCAGATTCAGATGAACATCGTGGATCGCTTGCCGGTGCTGGGCATGCTGTTCCGCACGGGCACGGTGCTCTCCACCCGCTCGTTGGCGGGCCTGAGCGGCATCCGCGCGGAGAACACCCTGAATGGCATTGAATTCATGACAAAATAGGATACGAACAGAGGTGAAACCAGTGAACAACCTGATGCAGAAAATTCGCGAGGCTCCCGGCCATGTGGCGTTCTACTATCGCCCGCTGGACGGCGGCTGCGCCCAGATGTACAACGAAATGATGCCGGTGATCGCCGCCAGCGTCATCAAAATCCCGATCATGGTGGAGGCCTTCCGCCAGTTTGAGAATGGGGAGCTCAATCCCCAGCAGACCTACCGGATCAAGGCGGAGGATAAGATGCCCTCCTGCGGCGCGCTGAACCGCATGCACGACGGCCTGGAGGTCACCATGCGCGATCTGGTGGAGCTGATGATCGTGCTCAGCGACAACACCGCCACCAACATTCTCATCGACCGCCTGGGAATCGACCGGGTGAACGCCACCCTGGAGGCCGAGGGCCTGAAGGTAACCAGGCTTCGCCGCAAGCTCTTCGACAAAGCGGGCATGGAGGCGGGACTGAGCAACCACGTCTGCGCCCGGGAGATCGGCCTGCTGCTGGAGCGCATGTACGCCGGCACGCTGGTTTCGCCCGAAGCCAGCGCGCAGATGTTGGAGATTCTGCGCAATCAGAAGCTCAACGGCAAGATGCCCTTCTATCTCAAGCCCCGGGGCGTCGCCTGCGCCCACAAGACCGGCGAGGACGACGGCATCACCCACGACGTGGGCGTCGTCTATGCAAAGAATCCCTTCGTGCTGTGCATGCTCTCCGAGGAGACCGACGTGCCTGCCTTCGAGCGCCTGATTCAGGACGTGGCCCGGGAGCTTGCCGAGATGAACAGCTGAAATCCCATTCAAACGAAATCCGCTGCCTCAAAATAGCAAACCTAGAGTGTGTTTCTAAAAGCATAAATTCAGGCGAGGAACGAGAAAAAATGC
>JAUNNK010000058.1 GCA_030537335.1 Clostridia bacterium
ATATTATACCACACTATCTACTTTTATTAAACTGTTTTATGGAGAAATAGTATTACAGGGGCCGGGACATGCGATTTCAGAAAAAACAGCAGCCTTTCGTGCGCCTGTATCCAATTCTATTTCAAGAGCCAGAGGGTACTTTATTAAAGATAATGATTCTGTAAACTATGCACATCCAATTTCCTGGCTGCGCCCGTGCAGCACGTGCCTATGACAGCGGCCGATCCACCCGTGATGGGCGGATCGGCCGCTGCATGCCTTCCTGCGAAATCCGATGGAAATCAGAACTTGAACGCAACCTTGAAGTCGCCGTACTTGCCGGTGGCGTATTCAAAGGCGGTCTCCCAGTCCTTGAGCTCAAAGATGCGAGAAACCACGCCGTCGGTCTTGAGCTTGCCGTTGGCGATGTTTTCGATGACGTAGGGGAAGCAGTAGGGGCTCAGGTGGCTGCCCAGCACATCCAGCTCCTTGCGGTCGCCGATGATGGACCAGTCGAGGGTAGTGGGTGCGCCGAACACGCTGAACTCCACGAAGCGTCCCAGCTTGCGGATCATCTGCATGCCCTGGGTGACGGAGGAGGGATGGCCGGTGGCTTCAATGTAGATGTCGCAGCCGTAGCCGTCGGTGAGCTTCATGATCTCCTCCACTACGTTCACCTTGGAGGGATTCCACACGATGTCCGCGCCGAATTCCTTGGCCTTTGCGAGGCGATCGTCCTTCATATCCAGCACGATCAGCTTCTTCGGGTTGCGCAGCCGCGCGTAGGTCACCATGCCCAGGCCCAGCGTACCTGCGCCGGAGAGCACCACGACGTCCTCAGAGCCGATCTGCGCGCGATCCACGCAGTGCTTGGAGCAGCCGTAGGGCTCAATGCAGATGCCCTGCTCGAAGGTCAGCTCTTCGGGGACGTTGTAGATGCGGGCGTGCTTTGTGGGAATGCGCACATACTCGGCCATGCCGCCGCAGTAATCCTTGAAGAAGCCGAAGATCCTGTGGGGCTGGCACATCCAGTAGTGGCCGTCCTTGCAGAAGCGGCACTCGTTGCAGGGCGCGATCTGGTCCACAGCGATGCGGTCGCCGAGCTTGTGATCCTTCACGTTCTCGCCGACATAGACGATCTTGCCCAGGAATTCATGGCCGGGGATGAAGGGCGGCTCAACCCAAGAGGGCTGGGAGCCATCCTCGCTGCCCCAGAACATGTCCGCGCCGTGCTGGCACTTCAGATCGCCCGCGCAGATGCCGCAACCCTCGGTCTTGATCAGAATATCGTCGGGGCCGCACTCCGGCACCGGGAAATCCTCAACGTAGCGATAGTCGGTCTTGCTGTATGCCACGAGGGCCTTCATCGTCTTCGGAATGTTCATGCTCTTTCCTCCAATTCATTTTTGTAGTCGAAAGTGTTTATTCTTCCATCAGGCTGGCCTTGGTTACGATCTTCACGATCAGGTTGATGGCCAGCGGAATCAGGGCAAATACGGCGGCAAGGAGAAGGTTGGCCTCCTTATCCATGATGTAATAGCCAGCAAAGTACAGGTACAACAGGCCTGCGGCCAGGCCCGGAATCTTGCAGAGCCATTCGATCCACCATTTCTTGGGCAGAAAGCGACCGATGAGACGGGCGATGAAGCCCAGGATCGTGTTTGCGCTCAGAACGGCGCATACCAGTATGACCAAATTCATGCTTTCACCTCCTCATGGGTGGGTTGTTCAAAGCAGGGATGTGAGAACCGAGAGCAGCAGCCATGCGGACGAAATCAGGAAGCAGGCCATGCCGACGGTGATGATGCGCTTCGCACTCGCCTCGCTCTCCAGGCGCAGGTATGCGCTCAGGGCCAGCGCGTAGATCAGCTCGTGGCCGAAGAGCTGCAGCTGCTCCAGCGGGCGATAGACGACGGTATTGCGCAGCAGAAAGACCAGCAGCGTTCCCAGAGCTTCCAGCAGGAGCATTGCGCCGTGAATCCGGGCAAGCCTGCGTCCCGAATCCAGCATGCCGCTGTCCACCTTGCCAAAGTGCAGCACAAAGTAGCCCTTGACCAGGTTCAATGCCATCGAAAACAGGATGATAACCGCACTCGTCGGCAGATAAGTCCAGAATGCGCCCGTGCCGAGCTGAAAGCCCTGCGCAGGATCCATCGCGCCGGTCAGCACCAGCACCGCCCACAGCGGCAGCGCCGCCAGCAGCCACAGCCGGAGCGTGCCGCCGGCGCACAGCCGCTTCATCCATCCGCCGCTGCGTTCCATCGTCACTTCTTCGGCGCGCGGATGCGCTCGCCGGTGTTGATGTCGAACAGGTGCGTCTTCTCCGCGTTGAACTTCAGGGAAACCAGGTCGCCGCGCTCATAGTAAATGGCGTCCGCCGTGGTGAGGTTCATCAGATTCTCGCCCACGCGCACGCTGATGCGGCGCTCGTCGCCCAGATCCTCGTAGATTGCCACGGGAATGGGGGTTCCTGAGGGTTCGTCATCGCGGGCGATGAGCACGTCCACCGGGCGCACGCCCAGCGTCACCTTCATGCCGTCGGACACGATCTCATTGTAGCGGACCGGAACGGGAATGCGCAGGTCGCTGCCCTCGAAGGTGAACACGAAGCCGCCGTCCACCCTGTGGATCACGGAGGTCATCAGATTCATCGGCGGCTCGCCGATGAAGCCCGCAACGAACACGTTCACCGGATCGTCGTAAACCTCCAGCGGGGTGCCGATCTGCTGCAGCTTGCCCATGTCCATAATGGCGATGCGGTCTGCGAGGGACATGGCCTCCATCTGGTCGTGGGTAACGATGATGGTGGTGCACTGGATTTCATGGTGCATGCGCTTGATTTCATAGCGCAACTGCTGGCGCATCTTGCCGTCCAGATGGGAAAGGGGCTCGTCCAGCAGCAGAAGGCCGGGCTTGCGCACCAGTGCACGGGCGATGTTCACGCGCTGCTTCTGGCCGCCGGAGAGCGCCAGGGGTTTCATATCCAGCAGGTCGTCCACCTTCATCAGCTTGGCGATGCGCTCCACCGATTCCCTGATCTCGGCCTCGGGCACGTGCTTGGCGCGCAGGTTGAAGGCGAGGTTGTCGTAAATCTTCAGCGGCGGATAGAGGGCATAGTCCTCGAAGGCGAGGCCGATGTTGCGATCCTTGGGAAGCAGGTTGTTGATGCGCACGTCGCCGATGTAGATGTCGCCGTCGGTGATCTGCTCGAGGCCCGCGATCATGCGCAGGGTGGTGGACTTGCCGCAGCCCGAGGGGCCGAGGATGCCCAGAAACTCGCCGTCGCGGCACTCAAAGGAAAGGTTGTTTACGGCGAAATCATTCTTGACCTTCTTCTTGAACGGGGAGCCGGAGGCATTGTCATACCGCTTGTAAACGTTGTTGAGCTTCAGGATTGCCATTATGCATTGCCCCCCTTCCCCTTGCTGCCGTGGTGGTAGGAAAGTACGCCCTCGATGTCGTGGCGGGTGATGAATTTCTCGCTCGCGCGGTCAAAGTAGAGCGCGTTATTGTAGTTGGGCTGGATGTAAACCGTGCTGTCCATGCGGGCCTGGGTGTCGTTGGGGGCAACCAGGCGCAGGTGATTTCCGGCCACGGAGACAGTCATGATGACCTTGTTGCCGATGGGCTCGTTGGCATAGACCGTGCCGGGAATCCAGCCGTCCGCCTTTTCAAAGGAGAAGGCGATGTCGTTGCCGCGCAGGCCCACGTCCAGCTCGCGGCTGGGAGCGTCTGCGAGGGCTGCGGCCACATCCGCAGGCACCGGATACCGCACGCCGTCCAGCAGGGAAACCCAGCCCTGACCGTCCTCCACGCTGTAGCTACCGGGCAGGATGTTGATCTCCGGCTCGCCGAAGAGCTTGGCTACGAACTCGCTGGCCGGCGTGTAGTACATCTCCTTGGCGGTGCCCAGCTGGCGGATCTCGCCCTTGTCCAGCACGGCAATGCGGTCTGCGAGGGACATGGCTTCCATGTAGTCGTGGGTCACGTAGATCGTGGTGGTGTTGAAAGCCGACTGCATCTCCTTGAGCTCGGTGCGCATGGTGTGCTTGAGCTTGGCGTCCAGATGAGCCAGCGGCTCGTCCATGAGGAAGACGTTGGGCGTGCGCACCAGGCAGCGGCCGATGGCAACGCGCTGGCGCTGGCCGTTGGAGAGCTGGGAGGGCTTGCGCTCATAGAGCATGTCAATGCGCATGAGCTTGGCGATCTTGTCGATGGCCGCCTTGATTTCCGCCTCGCTCTTGCGGTAGAGCTTGGAGCGCAGCGGGAAGGCGATGTTGTCGTATACGCTCAGGTGGGGGTAGAGCGCGTAGTTTTCAAATACCATGGACACGTTTCGATCGCTGGGCTCCACGAGATTGACGATCTTGCCGTCGATCTTCACCAGTCCCTCCTGCGGGAATTCGCTGCCCGCGATGCACTTGAGGGTGGTGGTTTTGCCTGCGCCCGCAGGGCCGAAGAGCACGAAGAATTCGTTGTCCATCACATCCAGCGAAAGCTTATTGATGGCCGTGGTGCGGTCATAGCGGCGGGTTACGCCTTCAAGCTGTATTCTTGCCATAGGTGAAACCTCCCTTAACCCTTGACTGCGCCGAAGCTCAATCCGCGAACCAGATGCTTCTGGATGAACAGGCAGGCGATAATTTCAGGGATGATGGCGACCGTTGCGGCGACGGCCACCTGGCCGTAGTGCACGCTGTCGGAGGCGATGTAGCGCAGCGAGGTGATGGTGATGGTCTGGATTTTGAAGCCGGAGAGGATCAGCGGGAAGGTGAAGCTGTTCCATGCGTAGATGAAGGCCAGCAGGCCGGACGCCACGAGGCCGGGCTTGACCAGCGGCAGCAGCACCTTCAGGAAGATCTCATACCAGCGGTAGCCGTCCAGCTGCGCGGCCTGCTCGATCTCCACGGAGATGTCCTCGAAGTAGCCGCGCACGACCCAGATGACCAGCGGCATGGTGATGAGTTGATAGACCCAGATCAGGCCGAAGTAGGTGTCGTACAGGCCGATCTTCTGGAAGATCAGGAACACCGGCAGGATGACCAGGATTTCCGGCGCGAACTTGAAGGACAGGATCTGGAAGGCGATGTCCTCCTTGTTTTTGAAGTTGTAGCGGGCCAGGCCGTAGGCTGCGGGAACGCCCGCAATCATCGTGACCAGCACGGCGCCGCCAGCTACGATCAGGTTCTGGAAGAAGGCCTTGAAGTAGTCCGTGCCGACCAGCACTTCCTTATAATTGTTCAGCGTGGGCGTGAAGCGGAACACCGTGTTGTACATCTCCGCGTCGGACTTGAAGGTACAGGTAATCATCCAGATGATGGGAAACAGCGCAAACGTTGCAAAGCAGATCAGCGCGAGGTTGCGGCCGATGAAGCCAAGGCGTTGGAGGGATTTGCGCTGCGAGGCTGCGCTTTGCGCCTTTTTGAAGTCTGTGGTTTGACTCATGTTTCTTCCTCCTTCCTTTTATTCACGGCCCGCAGCCTGCATGGTAAGCTTGCGCTGACGCTTGACGATAAACTTGGCCGAGATGTTTACGATGAACCAGAGCACCAGTAGGTAAGGCAGGGCCTTGCCCAGCGTTTGGTAGGTAAAGCCTGTGATGTAGCTTGTGAGGGATATATTCATCAATGTGTTGCCCGGGCCACCCTTTGTCAGTGCAAAGATGATGCCAAATTCCTGCAGCGACGCCATCAGGCGGAACAGCAGGGCGATATACATAAAGGGCTTGAGCAGCGGGAAGGTCAGGGTTTTCAGAGTGAACCATGCGCTCGCGCCGTCCACCTGCGCCGCCTCAAAGGGCGACTTGGGCAGCGATTGTATGCCCGCCTGCACCAGCAGGATCACAAAGGGCATGTTGACCCAGGTGTCGATCAGCACGACGGTGAACATCGCCGTCTTGTTGGAGGAGGCCCATGGGAAGTTGTAAACGCCCAGCAGGTTGAGCAGCTTTTCCAGCACGCCGACGGAATTGGAGGTCATCAGCTGCCAGACCAGGACCGCGATTGCCGGGGCCACCATCAGCGGGAAGGTAAAGAGCACCTTCAGCACACGGTTGAACGGATTGTCGTTTTTCAGAAGGAACGCCACGATAGTGCCCAGAATCATCTGCACGCCCGTGCAGTAGATGGCGTAGCGCAGGGTGACGCCCAGCGCGTGGTAGAAATCCTTGCTGGAGAACATATTGATCCAGTTCTTCAGGAACACGAATTTCGTGGTGGGAAGCTTGAAGGAATAGTTGGTAAAGGAGAGTGCGATTGCGGTTACAAAGGGGATCAGGATACCAATCAGGATAATCAGACCAGGGAGAACGACATAATATGGGCGGCGCCGGATCGCGGCAGGAACCTCGTTGTAATTGATCTCCTTATTCGCACCGGACCGCTTATTCAACTTGCTCATGCAGGCGGCCTCCTAGTTTCAAGAGTGGGGATACGGCACCGGGGATGTGGCCGGGAATGCGCCGCGCAGGCGAATCCCGTTTTGCGACGCAGGACAGACGCCTGCATGCGGATACCCAGAAAACCGCGCCTGCCCTGGGGCAGGCAGGCGCGGAAGGGGAAATCAGAGCTTGCTTAGCTCAGGTGTTGGGGCTCACTCGTAGTCGCTCAGATCGATGTACTCGACGGCCTCGTTGACCTTCGCGGCCAGGGTCTTCATGGCTTCCTCAACGGAGTCATACTGACCCATCACGATATCCTGCAGGGTCGCCGCCCACTCGGTGGTGGTTACGAAGAACTCCGGCTGGGGCGTGAAGAGGATGGAGGTGGAGCCGATGGTGGCATTGAAGGTGTCGATGTAGCCCTCATGCTGTTCCATCTTGGCGAGGAATGCCGGATCCTCCCAGACAGAGGTGCGGATCGGGTCCATGTTGTACTCAGTGATGGAGGCGTAGGAGGCGAAGTCCTTGCTGGTGAAGTACTGCAGGAACAGCCAGGCAGCTTCCTTGGCGTCGGAGTTGGCGTTCATGGCCATGGACCAAGTCCAGTAGTTGGAGTAGGGGGTGTCGCCCTCGGCGGCAACGGGCATCACAGCCCAGGCGATGTTGCCGGCTTCTGCGGAAGCGGGAACGCCGTCCTTGATCCAGTTCTGGGTGATACCGTTGTTGTCGGCGTCGAAGAGCATTGCGGCCTTACCTGCGCCGAGGTCAGCGCCGGCCTCGTACCAGGTGTACTTGGACCAGGAGGGTGCGCCGCCGCGCTTGATGACCTCTACCCAGAACTCGGTCATCGCGATGGCTTCCTCGCTGTCGAGGCGGGAGACGAGCTTGTTGTCAACAATCTCGAAGTCCTTCGCGCCGAAGTTGGTGAAGGTGGACATGTAGCCGGGATGGATGGTGCCCCAGTCACGGGCGCCGCGGATGGCCAGAGCGTAGGAGCCGGGGCCGTTCCACTCCTTCAGAGCGTCGCAGACTTCCAGAAGCTCTTCATAGGTGGTGGGAACCTCGAGGCCGTTCTCCTCGAAAGCGCGCTTGTTGTACGCCAGGGAGTAGAGCTCGAAGCACAGCGGCAAGCCCAGCTGAGCGCCGGTGCCGACAGCATGTCCGGGAACGCCGTCCCACTTCAGGGCGTTGACAGCGGACTGCACCAGATCCTCGAAGTCATAATCCGGGATGGTGTTCTCGAGCCAGGGAGTCAGATCCTCAACATAGCCTGCTGCGGAATAGTCCCACAGCTGATATGCGCCGGACATGAACAGGTCGAGGGTGCCGGTGCGGGTGGACAGCGCGGCATTGACCTTGTCGAAGTAGTTGGCTTCGGGGGTAATGGAGTATTCCACGTTGATACCGGTCAGTTCGGTAAAGTCTGCAATCTTGCTGGCAATGGCGTTGGAAGTGGTGTGCTCAACAAAAGCCACCTGAATCGTCGTTCCTTCGTAGGCCTTCCAGTTAAACTCTTCCGCCGTCGCGAAGCTCAGGCAGGACAGAAGCATAACTGCCGTCAGTACAAGAACCAGGGTCTTCTTCATGGGGTACGCCTCCTTTTTTAATATGTTTCATAAGGTGCTCTGCCAGAAAAATTCGTTTCCCCAACATCCTTCTCGGCCAGCTCACCCCAAAACCGAAATTAAAAAGTGCATATATTGTGCAATAAATCTAAATCATCACTTCTGTAATCAGTATACATGGCTATTCGATTGAATTCAATGAAATCCATTCCGAATTTAAGAAATGCGTTGTCATGTTTTTTATCATCTTATGCGTCCGATTTTAAATATATTTATAAAATCTCAAAATTATTTGACCCCGCGCAAGTATAACGGACGCCGAAGCGCCCGTCAGTCCATCGAAAAACCCATCACAGAACAGCCTGTTCAATCAAATCCGGCGACCTGTGCGTCGGGTTTGGTTTTTGTGAAGCGTAAGCGTAGGAAAAACAATACCTTCAGTCAGGCTTGCGCCCGGAAAATCGTGAGATTTTCAGCAATCCGCAGTCTTCCTTTTCCGCAATCAAAATTGCAGCTTTTCATTTCAAGTGTAAAATAGCCTTTTTAACACGCAAAAAACGGACGCCGGAGCGCCCGTTTCATTCAACACATTCTCCTTTTTATCGGCAGAAAGATCTCCGCAATTGTGCCGCCGCCGTCCGCCGGGCGGTATTTCAGGCCGTAGCCCTCGCCGCAATAGAGGCGGATGCGCTCGCGGATGTTGGTGATGCCGATGTTTTTGAATCGCGTGCCCTTGCTCTCAGGCCGGGTTTTGAAATCCAAATCGCCGCCCATGCCGCGGCCCTCGTCGATCACCCGTATGACGAGGCGGTCGTCACTGATCTCGGATTCGATGAAAATCCTGCCGATCTCATCCATCTGGCCATAGGCATGGATGATGCAGTTTTCCACCAGCGGCTGCAACAGGAAGCGCGGCATCTCCAGATCGAGGGTTTCCGGCGCAAGTGCATGGCTCAGCTCAAGTCCGGTTCCGTAGCGGTACTGCTGCACCAGCATGTAATCCTCCACGCTCTCCAACTCCTGCTTCAGCGTCACCGTCGGGCCATCCTTGGACAGGTTGTAGCGCAGTAGGGAGATCAGCGCCGCGGTCATGCGTGCGATGTTGTCCACGTTCTGCAACACCGCCAGCCAGCGGATGGAATCCAGCGTATTATATAGGAAGTGCGGGTTGATCTGGGATTCAAGTACCTCCAGCTCCATGTCGGATTTTTTCTTCTGCATCTCCAGCTCTCGGTTGAAATAATCGTTGAGCTTGTACATCATGGAGTTGAAGGCGCTGCCCAGCTTGCCCATTTCATCCCGGCTGCGAATCTGCACGCGCACATCCATATCGCCATTTTCCGCCTGCTGGAAGGCCTTTAAAAGCTTCTTCACCGACCGTGTGAGGATGCCGGAGATCCATAGGCTGATGGCGAGGCTCACCACAAGGAAGATGGCCACAATCTTGACCATCAGCGACACGATGGACTGGGTGTCCTTGGTGACGCTGGAGACGGGGATCAGTCGGATGATGCGCCAGCCAGTGTAGTCCATGGTATCGGACACGATCATCGTCTGCGCGCCGAAGACCATGCCGTCGATGATGCATTCCTTCTCGCTCAGAAGCTCCGGATAGTCCCGCAGCACGCTGTCCATGCCGGCGGTCTTGGGGAAGTTGAACAGGATGTTGCCGTTCTGCTGGGCGATCATTGCCTTGTCGTCGCTCTTGTAGGAGGCGAAGAGGAAGGTCTCCTCCAACATGACGCAGTCGATGTCCACCACGATGTAACCCAGGCGTCCGGCGTTGGCCAGCTTGTTGATGGGCGTGATGAACTGCACCACCTGCTTTTTCCGACCCCCGCCGTAATCCACCGTCACCACATCGGTGAAGGCATACTGCTTGCGCACCTGCGCGTCGCCCATCAGTTCCTCGCAGGTCTGCCGGATTCCCGCCTCGTCCTCCAGCGGCTCGGAGGAGATAAACTTCCAGTCCCTGTCGCCGATGATGTGGATCGCGGCCACGGACTCGTTGGGATAGATGACGGCTTTCAGCAGCTCCGACAGCTCAGCATGGGTCTGTGCCGTCTGCTCCGGCGCGGCCTCCTCCACAGCATAGAGCATGGAATGGACGGCCGTGTTGTTGGATAGCATGCGCACCGTCTTGTGCACGGAATCAAACAGGGAGGAAAAGGCATACTTGGTCTGGCTGGTGGCCTCCACGTTGTAATGGATTTCATTGTTGCGTAGAGACTCCAGGCTGGGCTGGAGCAGGGTATAGAGCACGACCGCCATCGCCAGCAGGGACAGCAGGAACATACTCAGGGCGATTTTGAATCGAACTGAGCGCATTTCTGAAAGAACCCTCCTTGAATCCCGATTTCTCTTGTGCTATAATTTTATCATAATCGGAAAAATGTGTAAAGGAAGGCGACGGAATTTGAAGAAAGTGCTGATCGTGGATGATGAATACCTCGTCCGTTTGGGCTTGCGCACTTCCTTCCATTGGGCGCTCCATGGCTTTGAGATCGTCGGCGAAGCCTCCAACGGGGAGGAAGCCCTGCGCGTTTTTGACCAGACCGACCCCGATATTCTGCTGACGGACATCAGGATGCCCGTGATGGATGGCATCCAGCTGATCGAAATCCTCAAGGCGCGCAAGCCGCAGCTCTATGTCGTCATCCTATCCAACCACGACGATTTCAGCTATGCCCGCCGCGCCATTCAGCTGGGCGCGTCCCAGTACATTCTCAAGAGCGAGCTGAAGGAGGAAACCATACTCTCCGCCCTGCAGTTGGCCTCCGAAAGCATCGTGGGCGCGCCCAGTCGGCATCCCCGGGACAACCGGCTGGATCAGCACATCCGCAATTACCTGCTCTCCGGCGGCGCGATCCCGGATTTCCCCACCGACGCGCTCCGCCAGCTGGAGGACGGGGATTATGCCGCGCTCTCCTGCCGCTGCGACACCTCCTCACTGCTGGATGAGACGCAGGCGAGCTTCCACAAGGCCTGCCTCGCCATGCTGCAGGACGTAGATCCGCGCGCGCGCATCATCAGTGCGGAGACGGATCATGTGCTGCGCGTACTGTTGCTGAGCCGCTTACAGAGTGCAAACGCCCTTGCTCAGCTGCGGGATCACATGCGTCTGGCCATCTCCAACCTGCGCCAGTACTATGAGATTGAATTCCGCGCGGGCGTGAGCGCCGTTCACCGTCCCCAGGAGCTCGCCCAGCTGATCGCCGAGGCCGATGAGGCGCTGGATCTCTGCTTCTTCGGCACGGAGAACTGCTGCGTCTGGTCGCCTGCGGAGCGCCAGATTCATGTGCATGTGGCGCATCGCAAGCTCGGCGCGCTGATCGAAGCCAAGGACTGGCCCGCCCTGAAGCACGAGATTGAGCAGCTCTTCGACCAGCTCAGGGCCTGCCGCAGCATGTCCGCAGCCGAGTCCTGCTACATCGACCTGCTGAGTCTCGCCCGCCAGACGGCCTATGCCAATGTGCTGCTGGGGGAAAGCTTCATTCAGGAAAAGAAGATCAATTACCGCTCCTGCCGCAGCCTCGACCACATCGACGAGATGCAGGTGTACATCATGGATCTCTTCCGCTCCATGCTCAACCTGATCAGCGGGCGGGGCAAGCGCTATTCCAGCATCGTGTCCCGCACCATCGCCTTCATCCAGAATAATTATTCCCGCACCATATCCCTCGGCGAGGCTGCAGAGGACGCCTGCGTGTCCAAGTCCTATCTCTCCCTGCTCTTCAAGCAGGAGACGGGCATCAATTTTTCCAAGTACCTGATGGATTATCGCATCGACCGCGCCAAGCAGCTGCTCTCCCAGTCCGCCATGCACATCTACGAAATCGCCGAGCAGGTGGGCTTTCCGAATCCCTACTATTTCTCCAAGGTCTTCAAGGAGTACACCGGCAAGAGCTGCAAGGAATACCGCGACCAGCACAACGCGCCCACCTGAGTTTGCCTGCGGCCCTCCCCCACTCCGAGCCGATGCATTTTTCGTTTGCTCAAGGGAAGCATTCTCGCACCTGAAACGAAGTGCCTGCTGGACAATTTCCATTGCATTCCGTGGAATCAGATATGCACATTCATGGCAGCCGGTTCCACAAAAATCTTCGCAGAATGATAGGGAATGACTTTGTCGAAGGAATTTGCCTCCGCCAGCGCATTCATCTGCGTCCGGTTCTGGTGCACCGGATAGGGCAGCAGCTCCATCTGACTGTGCTCCAGCAATTGCGCACTGAAGCCGCCCTTTTCTGCGGTGCCGGTCATGACCGCTCCACCGCCCTTGGCCAGAACCCCACGGACGAGCTCCCTGGCGGCAGCGCTGCGAAGCTGCGGATCGCTGACGAACAGGATGCCCCGCGCTTCCGTGCCGCAGTACGGTGCAACTACTTCAGAAAGTTTATTTGCGCCGGGCTTCAGCCAGTCGCCGTATTCCTCCACCCTTGCAAGCTCCCGCAGGAAGTGATCGTCGCCACAGAACGGCCCAGCGATGTGATTCATACGGAACAATTTCAGAAGCTCCAGGCCGCGTCCATATTTGGGCACGGGAAACACCAGCATGCCGCACCGATCGAGGAGCACCTGCGTCCGCTCCAACAGATGATCGCAGGCTGCTTCATAGGAAGTCTCGTCGGGGCCATAGGCGCAGTCCAGCACGGCGGCGTTCGCGTGCTGTCCCCGGATGGGATCGACGGCGTATAGTCGAGTGCGCTCGGTGTAGTCCCCGGAGAACAGAACGCTCCTTCCCTCCAGTTCAAAGCGATACCAGACGCTGCCGACGCAGTGCCCGCTGCGACCCCATTGAATCCGCACGTCCCCGAAACACCCCTTGCCCCCGGCGCAGAGCTCCTCCAGCGAAAGCGCTCCATCCACGGGAAAGGGAAGCTGCGCAAGCGTGTGGCGCGACGCGACGACCGGGCCGGCGTAGCCCTGGCTCCGCAGCCACGGAAGCGCAGCGCTATGGTCGGCATGGGAGTGGGTGAGGAACACGCATTGCAGACTGCGAATCTGTTCCGGAGAGAGGCGTGGATAGGCGCCGCCCTCCTCCCCCGCCATGACGCCGCAGTCCAGCAGAAAAGATGTGTGGTTTCCCTCTACAAGAAAACAATTCCGACCGTGCTCCCCGCAACCTCCAGCAATGTATAGACGCATATTCACGCCCCTTTCTGTCGCGCGATGGCCCGGTTCAGGATCAGCAGCGCAGTGGTGGTGAACAGCACGCACAGCACCGCCATTGCCATGCCCACCGACACGCTGCCCTGCTCAAATTCGCGGACGATGTAGGTGGAGACCACCAGCGTATTCGGCGGCGCGATGAGGCTGGCGGTGACCAGCTCGCGGAAGGCGATGATGAAGGTCATCATCCAACCGGTGGCCACGCCCTTCAGGATCAGCGGCAGGGTGATTCTTCGGAAGATGTAGGCAGGACTGCCGCCGAACACCTGCCCCGCCGCCATCAGGCTGCCGTTGATCTGGGTGAAGGCGGAGGTGACGTACTGCACCGTGTAGGGCAAAAACAGCACCACATAGGCCAGCACCATGATGCCCAGCGTGTTGTAGAGGGGCAAAACCTTATAGATCTGGTTCCAGAACAGCATGATGCCGATGACCAGCACGATGCCGGGCAGCATCTCCGGCAGGAGGCCCATGGCCTCGACCAGCTTGCGCAGCTTCGAGTGGGAAGAACGCACCGCCAGCACCACCAGCGTGCCCAGCACCGCGCAGATGGACGCGGAGGATACCGCCAGGATCAGGCTGTTGCACAGCGCGCTCACGCCCTTGGTGTTCTCCGTGAACAGCTCAACGTAGTGTCCGAGGGTGAAGTTGCCGCTGGCGAGGCCAAAGCCGCGCAGCTTGATCAGTGAGGTGGAGATGACGGAGAAGTAGGGCACGCCGATGGACAGCAGCAGCACAATTCCGATCCAGGCCCAGCAGACGGCCTTCACCGGTTTGGACAGCTTCACCTCCACAAAGCGGCTGCCCTTTCCGCTGACGAGGTTGTAGCTCTTGCGGGTGGTGATGTAGTTCTGGAGCATCCACATGCACAGGCAGATGCCCACCAGCACCGAGGCCAGCGCTGCGGACTTGCCGAAGTCGATGGGCGCGACGGTGGCGTAGCGGTGAATCTCCGTGGTGAACACCTCGAAGCCGATGCGCCGCCCCAGGGTGGAGGGCGTGCCGTACTCGGAGATGGTCTTGACGAACACCAGCAGCGCGCCGATGGCGTAGTTGCCGCTGAGCAGCGGCGCAAAGATCTTGCGCATCCGCTTCCAGAAGCCCGCGCCGAACACCGCGCCGGATTCCTCCAGGCTGGAGGGGATGTTCAGCATGGCGTTTTTCAGCATGGTCAGCATGAAGGGAAACACGTGCAGGCTCATGACCAGCACCAGTCCACCCAGGGAGAAAAACCAGTTCTCGCAGCCTGCGGCGGCTGGCAGCAGCTGCTGGAGCAGGCCGCGCTTCTGCATGAACAGGATCCAGCCCATGGAAGCGATGTAGGGCGGGGTCATGAAGGGGATCATGAAGATGATATCGAAGGCACGGTAGCGGGCAAAGCGGGTTCGGGAGAAGATGTAGGCCAGGGGCGCGGCAATCAGCGTGGATGCGAGCACCACCAGCACGCCCAGCAGCAGGGAATTGCCGATCATCGCTGCATTTTCGCTCTCTGTAAGCGTCTGCCACGCCGAATAGAAGTCAAGGCGGCCATCAACAATGACCGCCCTGGCAAAGATCATGATTAGAGTGTGTTTCTAAAAGCATAAATTCAGGCGAGGAACGAGAAAAAATGCA
>JAUNNK010000059.1 GCA_030537335.1 Clostridia bacterium
CGGGGTCGCCGTGGGGGTCGGCGTGGGCGTGTTGGTCAGATCCACAACGCCGCTTGCGTCGCCCTGGTCATCCGGTTCGGCCACATAGATGGAGGTCGGGCCGTCCGCGCCGCCGATGACGGTGTTGTCCGGTGCGGCGGTCATCTCCACGTAGGCGCGCATCGTCGCGTCCGGATTGGCCAGCTTGTCGGAGTAATCCACCTTGCCGAGGAAGAAATAGAGTGCGCACATCAGTATGGCGACGATGATCAGGCCGATGAAGAAGTGGAGCACAGCCATGCCCTTACCGTTGCGCTTATAGCCTTTTTGCATGTAAATGCCTCCTGTAAATCCAATTCAGGTATATGCTTTCATCTTAAGGAGTTGCCCTTTAAATGTCAAGCAAGAATTGCAGCTTTTAAAATTTTGTTACAAAGTGATCCTGAAATTGGTCACAAAGAGACTCGACCCGAGATTCCCTTGCGGGGAATTTCGGGCCGGTTGATTCCATTTGCGATGCGCGATGGCCTATTGCTCCAGCAGGGGTTTGAGGTACGCGCCGGTGCTGCTGGCTTCGCAGGCGGCCAGCTCCTCGGGTGTGCCCGCAGCGACGATGGTTCCGCCCTGGTCGCCGCCGCCGGGGCCCAGGTCGATGATGTAATCGGCGGTCTTGATCACATCCAGGTTGTGCTCAATGACGATCAGCGTGTTGCCCGCGTCTGCCAGGCGGTGGAGCACCTCGTTGAGCTGCTCCACGTCGCCGATGTGAAGTCCTGTGGTGGGCTCGTCCAGCACGTAGAGCGTGCGCCCGGTGGCCCTGCGGCTAAGTTCGGTGGCCAGCTTGATGCGCTGGGCCTCGCCGCCGGAGAGGGTGTCCGAGGGCTGGCCGAGCTTGACGTAGCCCAGACCCACGTCGTGCATGGTCTGGAGCTTGTTGGCAAGTCGCGGCAGCGGAGAAAAGAACTCCAGCGCCTCGTCCACGGTCATCTCCAGCACATCGTAGATGCTCTTGCCCTTGTAGCGCACCTCCAGCGTCTCGCGGTTGTAGCGCCTGCCGTGGCAGACCTCGCAGGGCACGTACACATCCGAGAGGAACTGCATCTCGATCTTCAGGATGCCGTCGCCGGAGCAGGCCTCGCAGCGCCCGCCCTTGACGTTGAAGGAGAAGCGGTTGGCCTTGTAGCCCCGGGCCTTCGCGTCCGGGGTGGAGGCGAACACATCGCGGATCAGGTCGAACAGGCCGGTGTAGGTGGCGGGGTTGGATCGCGGCGTGCGCCCGATGGGGCTCTGGTCGATCTGGATGACCTTGTCCAGCTGCTCTGCGCCCAGGATTTCGTCGTGATCGGCGGCGCGCTGGCGGGAGCGGTTCAGCGTGCGGGACAGGGACTTGTAGAGAATCTCGTTGACCAGCGAACTCTTGCCGCTGCCGGACACACCGGTGACGCAGCAGAGCACGCCCAGGGGGAAGGATGCGTCGATGTTTTTGAGGTTGTTGGCCCGGGCGCCCTTCACGATCAGCCAGCCGCTGGGCTTGCGGTGCGCAGCGGGCAGCGGAACCTTGCGCGCGCCGGAGAGGTACTGCCCGGTGAGGGAGGCAGGGTTTGCCATGACCTCCTCGGGCGTTCCGCAGGCCACGACCTGACCGCCGTTCACGCCCGCGCCGGGGCCGATGTCCACGATATAGTCCGCCGCCAGCATGGTCTCCGCGTCGTGCTCCACCACGATCAGCGTGTTGCCCAGGTCGCGCAGGCTGCGCAGGGTGCCCAGCAGCTTTGCGTTGTCGGACTGGTGCAGGCCGATGGAGGGCTCGTCCAGGATGTAGAGCACGCCGGTCAGACCCGAGCCGATCTGGGTGGCCAGGCGGATGCGCTGGGCCTCGCCGCCGGAGAGGGTGCCCGCGCTGCGGGCGAGGGTCAGGTAGTCCAGCCCCACGTTGACCAGGAAGTTCAGCCGTGCGGTGATCTCCTTGCGCAGCTGACGGGCGATCAGCTCCTCCTTGGGGGTCAATTGCAGCTTCTCCACGAAGGCGAGGGCCTTTCGCACCGTCATCGCAGCGAGATCCTGAATGGACAGACCGCCCACGGTGACGCTCAGGGCCTCCCGGCGCAGGCGCTTGCCGCCGCACTCCGGGCAGGGCACGTTGGCCATGTACTCCTCGAAGCTGTTCTTCATCGCGTCGGAGCTGGTCTCGCGGTAGCGGCGCTCCAGATTGGTGATCACGCCTTCGAAGGGGACGTTGAAGGAGCCGGAGCCGCTGGGGCGCTCGTAGGCCACGCGAATCTTCTTGCCCTGCGTTCCGTAGAGCAGCACGTTCATGGCCTCGTCGGAGAGCTCGGAGATGGGCGCGTCCAGCGAAAAATTGTAGGCCTCAGCAAGGCCGCGCAGGTAGCTGGCCGCCATGGAGTTGGGCTCGGAGGTGTTCCAGCCGGAGACCTTGATCGCGCCCTCGTTGAGGGACTTGCTGCGGTCGGGGATCACGATGTCCGGATCCATCTTCATCAGCACGCCAAGACCCGTGCAGCAGGGGCACGCGCCGTAGGGATTGTTGAAGGAGAACAGCCTCGGTTCCAGCGCCTCGATGGAGATGCCGCAGTCCGGGCAGGCGTAGTTCTGGGAGTAGAGGGTTTCCTTATTGGACTCCATCTCGATGACGCTCACCAGGCCGCCGCCCAGGTTCAGCGCGGTCTCCAGCGAGTCGGTGAGGCGCTGCTGCAGGTCGGGGCGGATGATGATGCGGTCCACCACGATCTCGATGGTGTGCTTCTTCGTCTTGGCCAGAGCCGGGGCCTCGGCAAGCTCGCAGAGCTCGCCGTCGATGCGCGCGCGCACGAAGCCCTTCTTCTGCATGTCCTCCAGAAGTTTCGTGTGTTCGCCCTTGCGGCCCCGCACCACCGGGGAGAGCAGCATGATCTTCGTGCGCTCGGGCAGGGCGGTGATGGCGTCGATGATCTGATCCACGGTCTGGCGCTGAATCTCCCGCCCGCACTGGGGGCAGTGGGGCACGCCGATGCGCGCGTACATCAGGCGCAGGTGATCGTAGATCTCGGTGACGGTGCCCACGGTGGAGCGCGGGTTGCGACTGGTGGTCTTCTGGTCGATGGAGATGGCCGGGGACAGGCCCTGGATCAGATCCACCTCCGGCTTGTCCATCTGGCCCAGGAACTGCCGGGCGTAGCTGGACAGGGATTCCACATATCTGCGCTGGCCCTCGGCATAGATGGTGTCGAAGGCCAGGGACGACTTGCCCGAGCCGGACAGGCCGGTCATGACGATCAGCTTGTTGCGGGGGAGGTCGATGTCGATGCTCTTTAAGTTGTGCGCCCGCGCGCCGCGGATGCGGATGAAATCATTTGCCAATTTGGGGCTTCCTCCTGCGAATCTTTCGCTGTAAGATGGTTTCTTATGCCTTCGCGCGCTTTCTGCGCTTCTGGCGGCTCTGCTCGCCGCTGGACATGGGCCTTTCGCCGCGCAGCTCCAGCATCTGGTCGCGGAGCTTTGCCGCCTTCTCAAAGTCCAGATTGTTGGCAGCCTCCAGCATGCGCTCCTCCAGGTGCTCGATGGCCAGCTGGCGCTCGGCGTCGTCCAGGGCTTTGCCCGCGTCCTTGTCCGGCACCCGCGTGACCTCCATCAGGCTGCGGATAGCGCTGCGCACGCTGCGGGGCGTGATGCCGTGTTCTTCATTATATTGCTGCTGAATCTCGCGCCTGCGGTTGGTCTCGGAGATTGCGCGGTTCATGGAGTCGGTGAGCGTATCTGCGTACATGATGACCCGGCCCTCCACGTTGCGTGCGGCGCGGCCGATGGTCTGGATCAGCGACTTCTCGGAGCGCAAAAAGCCCTCCTTGTCCGCATCCAGGATCGCCACCAGCGCGACCTCGGGAAGGTCGAGGCCCTCGCGCAGCAGGTTGATGCCCACCAGCACGTCGAACTCGCCGGTGCGCAGCCCCTTAATCAGCTCGATGCGGTCGAGGGTGTCCACGTCGGAGTGGAGGTACTCCACCTTCACGTCCATCTCCCGCAGGTACTCGGTCAGGCTCTCGGCCATGCGCTTGGTGAGGGTGGTCACCAGCACGCGGCCGCCCTTGGCCGTGACCGTGCGAATCTCACCCAGCAGGTCGTCCACCTGATCCTTCGCCGGGCGCACGATGATCTCCGGGTCGATCAGGCCGGTGGGGCGGATGATCTGCTCCACCACCTGCTCCGTGCGCTCCAGCTCGTAGGGGCCGGGGGTGGCGGAGACGTAGATGATCTGGTTCACCTTCTGCTCGAACTCGTAGAACTTCAGCGGGCGGTTGTCGTAAGCGGCGGGCAGGCGGAAGCCGTAGTCCACCAGCGTCTGCTTGCGGGCGAAGTCGCCGTTGTACATGGCGCGAATCTGGGGGATGGTCATGTGGCTCTCGTCCACCAGGATCAAGAGGTCCTTGGGGAAGTAGTCCAGCAGCGTGAACGGCGGCTCGCCGCTCTGGCGACCGTCGAAGTAGCGGGAGTAGTTCTCGATGCCGTTGCAGTAGCCGATCTCCCGCAGCATTTCGATGTCGTATCTGGTGCGCTGCTCCAGGCGCTGGGCCTCCAGCAGGCGATCGTTGGCCTTCAGGTCTGCAAGGCGGTCGCGCAAGTCGTTTTCGATCTGGGCGATGCAGCCCTCCAGCTTGTCCTTGCTGATGGCGTAGTGGCTGGCGGGGAAGAGGATGACGTGGGCCATGTGCCGCAGCACCCGCCCGGAGACGATTTCGATCTCGGAGATGCGCTCGATCTCGTCGCCGAAGAACTCCACGCGCACCGCCTTCTCCTGGCTGGCGGCGGGAATGATCTCCACCACGTCGCCCCGGACATGGAAGGTGCCGCGCTCGGACTCAAAGTCGTTGCGGGTATATTGGATATCCACCAGCCGGTGCAGCAGATCCTCGATCTCCATCTGCATGCCTTCGCGCAGGGACACGGACAGATCCTCGTACTCCGAGGGATCGCCCAGGCCGTAGATGCAGCTGACCGATGCCACGATGACCACGTCCCGGCGCTCCGCCAGCCAGCTGGTGGCGCTGTGGCGCATGCGGTCGATCTCGTCGTTGACGGCGCTGTCCTTTTCGATGAAGGTGTCCGTGGAGGGAATGTAGGCCTCCGGCTGGTAGTAGTCGTAGTAGGACACGAAGTAGCCCACGGCGTTGTCCGGGAAGAACTCCTGAAACTCGCCTGCCAGCTGGGCCGCCAGCGTCTTGTTGTGGGCGATCACCAGCGTGGGGCGGTTGGCCTTGGCGATGATGTTGGCCATGGTGAAGGTCTTGCCTGAGCCGGTGACGCCCAGCAGCACCTGGTGCTTCATGCCCTTCTTCAGCCCCTCCGTCAGGGCCTCGATGGCCTGGGGCTGGTCGCCGGTGGGCGCGTAATCGGAGTGCAGATGGAACATGGACATGAAAAGACCCTCCCTGGATTCTTCCGCATTGCAAATGAGACAACTATCTCATGCTATTATAGCACATATGCGGAAAAATGAAACGGGGGAGGGGAAACTTAAACGTGTGTTCGATTACGCCTTTATCCGACTGCGGCGGGGACTGAGGTTGGCCCGCACCGCGCCGGTGACCGCGCCCACGGCGCTGCCCAGCAGCATCTCGCCCAGCATGTTGCCCACGGCAAAGCTGCCGCCGCCCAGCAGCACGTACATCGCGTAGCCCAGCGCCATGTACAAAAGGGCGATCTCCACGCCGGTCAGCAGCCCGCGAGAGCCGCCCCGGGGCACGGCGGCGCAGGTTCCCAGCGCGATGGCCAGGAGCTTGACGAGCTGGTTGAGCACGGTCAGCAGGCGGTCGCTCATCTGAAGGTACACCAGCGCAGCGGCCATGGCCAGCATGCAAACGAGGGTGAGGGCGACGGCGATCAGCAGGCCCTTGAGCAGCGAAAGAAGCGTGCGCTTGCGGGTTTTCGGCATGGAACTCCCTCCTGAACTGAGATTCTGCTGCATCCTATGACGGCGGGGACGGGGTTCATGCGAAAACGACTGCATGCCAAAACAAAAGAAATCCCCGGCTTCGCGCGGAGGCCGGGGATGGATTGCAAAGCGTCATCTGCACTGGGTGCAGACGCCGATGCCGGCGGAATACTCATTGGTGGAAGCGCCGTAGAAGTAGCCCTGCACGGTGTCCATGTCGGAGGCGTTGCGCAGGGGATGGCCCTCGGGAATGTAGATGATGCCCACGACCATGGTGTTGCGGCAGTCATCCGAGGCGACCATGCCGCTCTTGCGGCAGACCGTCACCGCGCGGTGCATGTTGCAGTAGGAGGTGGGACGGCTGTCGGCGGTGTAGTAGTCGGTGTTCAAGGCGTAGGCGTTGACGTCGTTCTGGCAGGCGGCGGTGGGCAGCATGCCGGACACGCCGCACACCGTCTCCATGAACAGGCCGTAGTCGGCGGCGGAGCCCGACATGATGGCGCGGTCCACGCTACAGCCGGTGAGAGAATGCACCTGCTGCATCATCGCGGCCCACAGCGGCGCGGCGGCGGTGGAGCCGGTTGCGCTGGACTCCAGGGGCTTGTAGTAGTCCGAGCCGATCCAGATCGCGCCGGCGTAGTAGCCGGTCATGCCGGCGAAGGTGACGCCGATGTTGTTGGAGTTGGTGCCGGTCTTGCCCGCAACGGTGATATCGGAGAACACGGCGCGGGAGCCGGTGCCCTCGGCGGATACGCAGCCGATCAGGCAGTCCACCAGCTGGTAGGCGGTGGAGGGCTGGAACACCTGGCGGGTCTGCTGCACCTCGGTCACATCGATGTACACCGTGCCGTCGGGGTTGAGCACCTGCGTGAAGGCATAGGACTCCAGATAGGTGCCGTTGTTGGCGACCGCGCCGTAGGCGGTGGCCAGTTCGATCATCGAAACGCCCGAGGAACCCAGCGCGAGGCCCGCGCCGGTGGCTAGGATGTGGTCGGGATCAATGCCCAGCTTCAGCAGGTAGGTGACGGAGTTCTGGATGCCCACGTAGTCCATCAGCGCGTGGGCAGTGGAGGTGTTGTGGGACTTATTGATGGCTACGCGCATGGATTCCACGCCCGTGAAGGAGTCGCCGGTGAAGTTGTTGGGATAGCCGTTTTCGCTGTTCCAGCCATCGATTTCAATGGGTAGGTTCAGCACCGGCGTACCTGGCGAATAGCCCAGATCGAAGGCCGGGCCGTAGACAGACAGCGGCTTGAGCGAGGAACCCACCGGCATCTCCAGCTGGTAGGCGCGGTTGAGCTGCTTTTTCTGCACGGGCTCGCTGCGCCCGCCCACCACGGCGACCAGCTCGCCGGTGTGCCAGTTGATCACCGCCGCGGCAGCCTGGGGCTGCACCACGGTCAGGTACTCGCCGCCGCCCAGCGACGACTGGGTGGAGGAGTCGTTGGCGTAGCGCATCGACGGGTACTGAGTCCAGTTGGTGATGGTGTCCTGCACGGCGGACTGCACCTCGGGATCCAGGGAGGTGTAGATGATGTAGCCGCCGTTGCGCAGCTTGGTCTCCATGCTGCTGCGGTTGGAGGAGGTGTCCTCCAGGCCCTCGACGCGCAGCATCTTGGTGACCACGTCGTAGATGGAGTACTCCACGTAGTAGGCGTTGTCGTACATCGCGTCGGAGGATGCGGTGGAGGTCTGAAGCACGTGAAGCTGCTCGGCCTTGGCGGCGTTACACTCCTCCTCGGTGATCAGGCCCTGGTCGAGCATCTCCTCGAGCACGTAGTTGGTGCGCTTGTCGATCAGCTCGGAGCTCTCGTAGACGTAGTAGTTTCTGCGGGGGTTGTAGCGGTAGGGGTTGCGGATGATGGCTGCGATACAGGCGCACTCGCGCAGGGTCAGCTGGCTCAGATCCTTGCCGAAGTAGTCCTGGGCCGCAATCTTCACGCCGTAGTTCGGGCCGCCTAGGTAGATCACGTTCAGATAGGCCTCCAGAATCTCCTCCTTCGTCAGCTTCTCCTCCACCTGAAGCGCCAGATAGGCTTCTTGCACCTTGCGCTTGTAGTTCTGGTCGGAATTGAGCAGCGTCAGCTTGACCAGCTGGCAGGTGATGGTGGACGCGCCCTGCAGGCTGCCGCCCGTCAGGTTGTTCAGCATCGCGCCGGCCATGCGCTTGATGTCCACGCCGTTGTGCTCCCGGAAGCGCGCGTCCTCGATGGCGATGACCGCGTTGATGAGCTGCTCGGGAATGTCCTCGTAGTCCACGTAGATGCGGTTCTCGGAGCCCTTGAAGTCGGTGATGAGGTTGCCGTTCTTGTCGTAGATGAAGGAGGTGAGGGACTGAGCGCCGATTTTTTCGATGTCCAGCTCCGGGCAGGTGTCCACCCAGGCCTTCGCCACGCCGCTTACCAGGCCTGCTGCGGCCAGTGAGATCAGCAGCACGGCGAACACCAACATCTTCGCCGTCATCAGAAACACCGAAATCAGAAAGTTCCGGTCGGATTCCCGGGGCTTGAAAAGTGCATATTTGAAACTCATATATCCTCCGAGTGTATCTCATGATATAGCAATGCTATTATAGCACAGAAATTGGATGCGTGCAGCGCATTTTGTTGGCATTTTGATGACCTGGGCGCATTTTTGCAGTTAAATGTGCGAATGGGACATGGCGCGTCCCTTGCAAAACGTATAATGCTTGGACGCAGCCTTCTTCGCCGTGGTTCCCACCGATCTTGACAGGATTCTGTGCATATACTATAATATTCTTGGAGTAGCATAGGCTCATTCCGAATGAATTCTGGAATCGGACTTCGATGGGGAATCCATGTGCCTGCGGCCTGTCGGGCGTGCAGCGCAGATTCCCGAAGATGGAGGTTGGTACATATGTGCGGCATTGTTGGATACATTGGAAACGAGCTGGCGGCGCCGATCCTGTTGGACGGCCTGTCAAAGTTGGAGTACCGCGGCTATGATTCCGCGGGCCTTGCGGTGCGCGATGGAGATAAGACCATTGAAATCGTGAAGGCCAAGGGCCGTCTGAAGGAACTGAAGGAAAAGACCGACGGAGGTATGGCGCTCAAGGGTAGCTGCGGCATCGGCCACACGCGCTGGGCGACCCACGGCGAGCCGTCCACGGAGAACGCCCATCCCCACCACAGCGACGACAACGCCGTGGTGCTGGTGCACAACGGCATCATTGAGAATTATCAGTTCCTGCGGGATAAGCTGGTGAAGAACGGCTACAGCTTCTACAGCCAGACCGATACCGAGGTCGCCACCAAGCTGATCGACTACTACTACAAGAAGTACAAGGGAGGCCCGGTGGAGGCCATGGCCCGCAGCATGATGCGCATCCGCGGCTCCTACGCCCTGGCGATCATGTTCAAGGACTATCCGGGCGAGATCTTCGCCACCCGCCGCGACAGCCCGATGATCATTGGCGTGGAGGGAGACGCGGCCTATCTGGCCTCGGACGTTCCGGCGATCCTGAAGTACACCCGCAGCGTCTATTACATCGACAACATGGAAATCGCCCGGCTGGGCAAGGGCACGGTGCGCTTCTGCACCGTGGATCAGGAGCCCATCGAGAAGCAGCCCGTGCAGATCACCTGGGACGCCGAGTCCGCCGAGCGGGCCGGCTTCGAGCACTTCATGATCAAGGAGATCCACGAGCAGCCCCGGGTGGTGACGGACACCATCAATTCCCTCGTTCGCGAGGGCCGCGTGGATCTGAGCGAGGCGGGCATCAGCGAGGAGATGCTGCGCAGCTTCAGCCAGGTGCACATCGTGGCCTGCGGATCGGCCTACCACGTGGGCGTGGTCACGCAGTATGTGATGGAGGATCTGGCGCGCATCCCGGTGCGGGTGGACATCGCCTCGGAGTTCCGCTACCGAAGGCCGCTGCTCACGCCCGATTCCCTGGTGATCATCATTAGCCAGAGCGGAGAGACCGCCGACAGCCTGGCTGCGCTGCGCGAGGCGAAGAGCCAGGGCGTGCAGACCCTCGCCATCGTAAACGTCGTGGGCTCCTCCATCGCTCGCGAGGCCGATCACGTGATCTACACCTACGCCGGCCCGGAGATCGCTGTGGCCACCACCAAGGCGTACAGCACCCAGCTGATCGTGGGCTACCTGGTCTCCATTGAGCTTGCCCATGCCCGGGGGCAGATCGACGATGGGGAATATGGCCGCCTGCTGACGGAGCTGCGCACCATCCCGGAGAAGATCGAGCGCGTGATCGAGGACAAGGAGCGCATTCAGTGGTTTGCGGCCAAGTTCTCCAACGCCCGGGAGGCCTTCTTCATCGGCCGGGGCATCGACTATGCCATCAGCCTGGAGGGCAGCCTGAAGATGAAGGAGATCAGCTACGTGCACTCCGAGGCCTATGCGGCCGGCGAGCTCAAGCACGGCACGATCAGCCTGATCGAAAACGGCACGCTGGTGATCGGCATCCTCACCCAGGAGGCGCTCTACGAGAAGATGATCAGCAACATGGCCGAGTGCAAGAGCCGCGGCGCATACCTGATGGGCATCACCAACTACGGCAACTACAACACCGAGGACACGGCCGATTTCACCGTGTACATCCCCAAGACGGACCCCCACTTCACAGCCAGCCTGGCGGTGATCCCGCTGCAGCTGCTCGGCTACTACCTGAGCATCACCAAGGGCCTGGATGTGGATAAGCCCCGCAACCTGGCCAAGAGCGTGACGGTGGAATAAAAACAGAGCGTCCGGAGCAAATCAACTGCTCCGGACGCTTTTGTATGCCCATTTTAGCCCCGCAGGTACTCCAGAATCTCGGCGGCGTTGGTGTCGGGCTTGACCTTGGGCATCACCTTTTCGATGCGGCCGTCCGGGCCGATGACGTAGGTGCAGCGCACGGTGCCCATGCTCACCTTGCCGTAGTTCTTCTTCTCCTGCCACGCGCCGTAGGCCTCGATCACGGCGTGTTCCGGATCGGAGAGCAGGATGAAGGGCAGGTTGTACTTCTCGGCGAAGCGCTGGTGGGAGGCGACGGAGTCCTTGCTCACGCCGATCACCACCGCGTCGAGATTGCGGAAGCCGTCGTAGGCCGCGGCGAAGGCGCAGGCCTGGCGGGTGCAGCCGGGGGTGTTGTCCCGGGGATAGAAGTAGAGCACGACGCGATGACCTGCGAAGTCGGACAGGCGCACGTCGTTTCCGTCCTTGTCCTGAAGGGTGAAGTCCGGGGCGATGGAATTGATTTCAAGCATAGTTGACGACCTTCCTTTTGTAAGAATCTGTCTATATATCCACCGGAATGGGGCCGCGCAAACGCCTCGGCTGTGATTTTACAGATTGCTCTCCTTGCGGCTCACGTTCCTGCGCAGGGCGTTGCCGATGTTGGTGATGCACAGCATGGTGACCACCAGGAACGCGCCGGGGGTGAGGATGATCCACCACGCGCCGGAGCTGAGCGCCTTCTCCGATAGCGACAGCATGCTGCCCCAGCTGATGACCTCCAGCGGAAGGCCGATGCCCATGAAGCTGAGCGTGGACTCGGCGACGATGGCGCTGCGCACGTTCATGACGACCATGAACATGATGGAGGAGAAGAAGTTCGGTGCAAGGTGCTTCCACAGGATGCGGAAGAAGCCCGCGCCCATGCAGCGCGCGGCGATCACGTGCTCGCTGTTGCGGATGCGCCGCACCTCGGTGCGCACGACCTTGGCGATGCTCGTCCAGCCGGTGACGCCGATGACCAGCGAGATGCTCAAAACGTTCGCCTTGCCCAGGATCGCCTGAATCAGCACCACCAGCAAGAGGCTGGGGATGCTCAGCACGATCTCGGTAAAGCGCATCAGCAGATCGTCCAGCCACCTGGGCGCGAGGCCGCTGATGGAGCCGAACACCACGGCGATGGTCGTGGAGATCAGCGTGGCCAGAAAGCCGATGCACAGCGAGACGCGTCCGCCGTACCAGATCATTGAGAATACGTCCCGGCCCATGGTGTCGGTGCCGAACCAGAATTCGGAATCGGGGGCCTGGGTGTAGTGGAACAGATCCATGTAGGCGGGATCCTTCGGGATGAATAGCTCGCAGCACAGGCAGCCCAGCACGATTACGGCCAGCAGGAGCACCGACGGCAGCGGCAGGCTGCGGCGGCGCCTGCGCTCCGGCTTTGCAGCGGGAGCGCTGCGGATGCCGACCATAGCAAATCTATCTTCCAACTTCCGTCACCTCCGAGGTCTCCACGAGCGCATTTTCCTTCATGCGCGGGTCGATGCGCTCGTTGATGATCTGCGCCGCCAGGTTGAACAGGATCACGATGGCCCCCGAGAGGATGCACAGCACCATCAGCAGATTGTAGTCCTGATAGCGGGCGCTCTCGTAGGACAGCGTGCCGATGCCGGGGTAGGAGAACACCGTCTCGACGATGTAGGTGCCGCCGAGGATGTGGGGCACGGAGATGGCCATGATGCTCAGGTAGGAGGGAATGATGTTGCGCAGGCAGTGCCTGAACATCACCTGCCGCTTGTTCAATCCCTTGGACTTGGCCAGCAGCACGTACTCCGCGCGAATCTCCTCCAGCAGCTTGTTGCGGATCATGTAGGCATAGTACCACAGGTGGTTGAGCACCGCCACCGTCAGCGGCAGGATCAGGTGCAGGATGCGGTCGCCGACGTCACCCCCATTGCCCACCGAATACGCGCCGCTGCTGGGCAGCCAGCGCAGATTGACTGCGAACACCAGAATCAGCACCAGCGACAGCCAGAACTCCGGGATGCAGCTGATGACGGTGCCGACCTTGCACAGGATCCGGTCGGGCCAGCGGTCCTCGAACCAGGCGCAGAGGATGCCCAGTCCCAGCGCCAGCGAGAAGATCAGCACGAAGGCCACGCCGCCCAGAATCAGCGTGTTCACCGCGCGTCCGCCGATCACCTCCAGCACGTCCGTCTTGTACTTGTAGGAGATGCCGAAATCGCCGCGCAGCGCGCCCTGAAGCCAGCGCAGGTACTGCACGTGGATGGGCTCGTTCAGGCCCAGCTTCTCCTCGGCCCAGGCGCGCTCCGCGGGCTTCATCTTCTCGACACGGTCGCCGTAGTAGGAGACCAGGGGATCGCCGGGGGCGAGGCGGGCGATGTAGAAGGCAATCACGGAGAGCAGCAGCACGCTGAGCACAAAGATCAAGAGCTTCTGCCCGTAGTAGAGCCAGGGATTTTTGCGCATCATGCGCCGCCTCCCCTCTGTAAGACATAGTGGTCGGGCGCAACCTCAACGAGCGCGCCCTCCCGGCCGAACTGCGCCGGATCGAAGCTGTGCAGCGTCCGGGCGCGCTCACGCCGGGGATCGGGAATCGGGATGGCCGAGAGCAGCGAGCGGGTGTAGGGGTGGTGCGGATCGTCGAACAGCGCCTGCGTGGGAGCAAGCTCCACCAGCTTTCCGCGGTACATCACGCCCACGCGGTCGCAGAGGTAGCGCACCACCGCCAGATCGTGGGCGATGAACAGAAAGGAGAAGCCGTGCTCATCCTGAAGGTGCTTGAACAGGTTGATGATCTGCGCCTGGATGGACACGTCCAGCGACGCGATGGGCTCGTCCGCCACCAGCAGCTCCGGCTCCATGGACAGCGCCCGAGCGATGGCGACGCGCTGCCGCATGCCGCCGGAGAGCTCCGGGGGATACTTGTCCAGGTAAGTTGGGTCGAGGCCCACGTACTTGAGCTGGAACTCAGCCTCGGCGCGCAGGGTGCCGCGCTTGGGACGTATGTGGTGGATGGCCATGGGCTCGGCGATGATGTCCGCCACGGTCATGTGCTGGTTCAGGCTCGAGGTGGAGTCCTGAAAGATCAGCTGCCGGGTGGTCTGGAGCATCCTGCGGTTCGCACGGAACTGCTTCGGATCGCACACGTCCACGCCCTTGTAAAGGATCCTGCCCTCCGTGGGCTTCAGCACGTTCAACGCGCAGCGAGCCACCGTGGACTTGCCCGAGCCGGACTCGCCCACCAGGCCGAGAATCTCGCCCCGGCGCAGCTGGAAGCTCACGTCGTCCACCGCACGGATGGCGGCGCTGCGGGAGAGCTTGAAGCAGTGGGTCAGGTGCTGCACATCCAGCAGAATCTCAGCCATGGAAGCCACCTCCCACAGGGGGATCGACCTTCGGCGCGCGGGGATCCAGCAGCCAGGTCGCGGCGAAGTGGGTGGGGGAGAGCTGGAACAAAGGCGGTTCCTCCTCGTAATCGATGGCCAGCGCGTACTCGTTGCGGCAGGCGAAGGCGTCGCCCACCGGGGGATCGATCAGCGACGGCGGCATTCCGGGGATGGTGTAGAGGGGCTCGCCCCGCTGGGCATAGGCCGGCAGCGAGCGCATCAGGCCCCAGGTGTAGGGGTGGCGCGGGTCGTAGAAGATCTCCTCGGTGGTGCCAATCTCCACGATGCGCCCCGCATACATCACCGCCACCCGGTCGGCCACCCGGGCGACCACGCCCAGATCGTGGGAGACCAGCACCGTGGCGGTGCCCAGCTTCATCTGGATATCCCGCAGCAGGTCGAGAATCTGCGCCTGGATGGTCACGTCCAGCGCCGTGGTGGGCTCGTCCGCGAACAGGATGCGGGGGCTCGAAGCCAGCGCGATGGCCAGCACGCTGCGCTGGCGCATGCCTCCGGAGAAGTTGTAGGGATAGAGGCCGTAGCGGCTTTCCGGCGCATCGATGCCCACCAGCTCCATCAGCTCGATGACCCTTTTGCGCACCTCCGCGCGGCCAAGGCGGCGGTTGTGCACCCGCACGGCCTCGGCGATCTGCTCGCCGATGG
>JAUNNK010000060.1 GCA_030537335.1 Clostridia bacterium
AGGATCACAAGCGCCGCAGCCACGGATAGCATGCCGGCCACCCTGCGCCGCCGCGCCGACAGTCGAGCGCCCCGAAGGAAGCCCAAGCGGATGGCCTCGCCCACGCAGTCGGGGGTCTGCGGGAAGGCCCGGTCGAAATCAATCCTGTTCATGCTTGTTCATCTCCCGCGTTGAGGATTTTGCGCAGGCTGTTGCGGGCCTGGTGCAGCCGGGACTTGGCCAGGGAATAGGGGATGTCCAGAATCCGGCCCACGTCGGTCAGGTCGTAGCCCTCCAGGTAGCGCAGCAGCAGCGGCATGCGGTACTTCTCCGGCATGCTTTCAAGCGCCTCGCGCAGCTGCACGTCCTCGGCCATGGAATCCGGCTGCGACGGGCTGACCTGCTCGTTCAGCGGCGACAGCCGCAGCTTCTGCTTCCGCTGCAAATTGCGGCACTCGTTGACCAGGATGCGCGCGAGCCAGGCCTCAAAGCGCGCCTCCTCCTTCAGGGAGCCGCGCTTCATCCAGCCTTTGAACACCGCCTCCTGAATGGCGTCGGCACAGTCGGCGTCATTCCACAGCACGGCGCGGGCGATGCGGTAGAGCTTGCGCTCCATCGCCTGCACCCGGGCCATGTACTCCTGGTCGCTCATGAAAACACCTGCATTCGTCTTTGCTGGAGCGCGCGTCACGGCGCGCTCCGCCGGGTTATCGCTACATTATTGGATGCACACCGGGCAGGCTTCCTTGCCCGCGAGGATCGCGTCCTCCGCGAACACCGGAGATGCGTTCTGCATGCCCTGACAGTGGGGCTCGCTGTGGTAGTACCTGCCCTGCGCGGTGGCGTAGCAGGTCGCCGCGACGCACACCGGGCAGGCCTCCTTTCCCGCAAGGATCGCGTCCTCCGCAGTCACGGGCGAGGCGTTCTGCATGCCGCAGCAGTCAGAAATGCGGTGGTAGTACCTGCCCCGGGGCGTGGCGAAATACGCGCCCTCGACGCATGCGGGGCAGGGTTGCTTGTCCAGCGCCTCCGCATCCGATTTGGGCATCCGGGACGCGTTCTGCATGCCCTGGCAGTGGGAATCGAGGTGGTAATACCTGCCCTGCTCGGTGGCGTAGACGCACCCCGCGATGCACAGCGGGCAGGGAGCCTTGCCGGAGAGCAGCGCGCCCTCCTCGGTCATGGGAGAGGCGTTCTGCATGCCGGAGCACTGGGAATCGAGGTGGTAGTAAGTGCCCTCCGAGGTGGCGTAGAAGGTCTCGGCGGATGCGCAGACGGGGAGCAGCGCCATGCACAGCAGCAGCAGCGCGCCCCGCCGGATCGCAGTGGAAATTCGTTTCATAATCGTTGCCTCCTGATCGGAAGAATCATCTCAAACATGCTTTCATCCATATAGACGTAGGGAAGTGCAGATTGGTTGAATCTGCGGCAAAAAAAGTTGTTTTATATGGACGCGGAGGATTTCAGCGCCTTTCTGGCTGAACTTTTTCCGATTTTTGCCCGTCCAAGGGACAGGCGTGCCGCATTTGTCGATATTTCGTCATGCGGCCATCCAGATTCCGTCGCATGCCGGTGCTATACTGTATGTGTATAGCTATATCGGTGAGAAAGCGCAACAAACGGAGGTACATATGGGATTTCTTTCTTCCTTAAAGAGCATCCTGGGCGGCAGCTTTTTCAATCTGCTGATCTATGCAGTCATCCTGTTTGTCTTCATAATGGGCCTGATCAAGTGCGTGTTCCCGGTGCTGCGCACTCGGGGAACGATCCGCAGCGCGATTCGCAACATCCGCGCTGGAACGGAGGCGAAGAAGTCCTGGCAGGAGGACGACTTTCTGGGCAAGGGCGTGCTCAGCGCCCACTGGAGCGAATATTTGAACAACCTGTTCTTTGCCGACGGCGTGTACCACAACGCGTCCAACGTGGAGGACTTCATCAATGAGGAGACCGTGATTTACGGCCCCGGGCGCGCCGCCTTCAGCGACGCGGTGCCGGGCCTGCTGGTGTCCATCGGCTTCCTGGGCACGCTGATCGGCCTGGCCCAGGGCCTCACCGGCTTCAGCATGAGCGACTCCACCGCCGTGATGGACTCCATCGTCACGCTGATTCCCGGTATGCGCTACGCCTTCATGACTTCGATCTTCGGCGTGGTGGGCTCGGTGCTCTTCACACTGATTACCCGCGCGGTGCAGGGCTCCACCGAGCACACGCTGCGCGCCTTTTACAGCGCCATGAGCCGCCACGCGGGCGTGCTCTCCGTGGATCCGATGACCCAGGTGGCCATCTACCAGCAGGAGCAGACGGCGCTGATCCGCAAGATGGCAAACGATCTGGACGGCAAGCTGTCCGAGAACATCGCAGGCGCGGTGGAGAAGGCCGTGGAGCCGCTGAACCAGAGCCTGAAGAACTTCGTCACCGTGGCCACCCGGGAGCAGATGCGCTTCCTCGACGCGGTGGTGGGCCGCTTCATCGACCGCATGGACGAGATGCTGGGCGGCCAGATCAAGCGCCTGTCCAATGCGATGGAGGAGGCCGCCAGCGTGCAGGAGAGCGCCATGCGCTCCGTGCGCGGCAGCCTGAGCGACAGCGCCGAGATGCTGGAGAGCATCCGCGAGGTCACCCGCATCGCAAACGACATGGTGCGCTCCAACGCAAAGTACATAGACGACCTGCGCCAGAATCAGCAGCAGACCGACGAGGCCTTCTCCCGCGTGGCCGGAAGCGTTGAGCAGATGGACCTGATCAGCCGCCAGCAGGCGAACTATCTCAAGTCCGTCTCCGCCATGCAGGCCGAGGTTGCCCGCAGCATCGACCAGATGAACTCCTCGCTCAGCGGCTTCACCAAGCGCGTGGCCGAGGACAGCGCCAACGCCTCCACCGGCATGCTCAAGGCTGCGGCGGAGCTGCGCGCCACCGGCGAGCATCTGAAGGACATCCACAAGGACTGCGCCGATGCCATCACCGCGGAGCTGAAGATGACGCTGGATTCCTATCAGGACTATGTCAACCAGTTCACCCAGCGCGTGGACTACCTGGCCTCCAACATCTCCGATTCCCTGAGCCACATGCCTCAGGCGGTGAGCGACACCTCCAACCAGTTCCTGGATCAGGTGGATCGCCTCTCCGACACCCTGATGCAGGCCCAGCGGATGCTGAACGAGACCGTTGCGCGCCTCTACGGCGACCAGCGGGCCCGGCACTGACGCGCGCGCCTGAGAAGGGACGGTGAAGCGCATGCGATCCAACCGGAGGACGCTCGCCCGGCGGCACGGGCGCAACGACGGCAGCTTCTGGCTGAGCTTTTCGGATCTGATGAGCTCGCTGGTGCTGATTATCATTCTGGTGATGTTCTACATCATCTACCAATACTTCAATCTGGCGGAGATCAACCAGGCGGAGATCGCCCGCCGCCAGTATCAGCTGGACGAGGCCCAGGCGGAGCTGGAGAGCCAGCAGAGCAAGCTCTCCGATGCGGAGAAGCAGATGATCGCCCAGCAGATCCTGCTGGACGCCAAGCAGGAGGAACTGGACAGCGCCCAGGCGGTGCTGGAGTCCCAGAAGACCGAGCTTGCGGATACCCAGGCCCAGCTGAGCGAGAAGGAGTCCGAAATCGCCGCCCAGCAGGCGCAGATGGAGGCCCTGGGCATTCAGCTGGACGAGCAGCAGGCGCAACTTGCGACCCAGCAGGCCCAGCTGGACAACCAGCAGGCGCAGATCGAGCAGCTGGTGGGCATGAAGACCCGCATCATCACCTCGCTCTCCAGCGCGCTGAAGAGCAACAGCATCTCCGCCACGGTGGATCCCACCACCGGCTCCATCGCCCTGGAATCGGACGTGCTGTTTGAGTCCGGCGAGCACAAGCTCACCGACGCGGGCAAGCGCTTCGTGGACGACTTCCTGCCGGTGTATCTGGACGTGCTCTTCTCCGAGGAGTACAAGGATTACGTCTCCGAGATCATCATCGAGGGCCACACGGACTCCGTGGGCGGGTATCTGACCAACCTGGAGCTCTCCCAGCAGCGCGCGCTGGCCGTGGCCAGCTACGTGCTGGGCGACAGCTGCCGGGCCGTATCGGCGGACGTGAAGAACGCGTTGCGCACCGTGGTCACGGTCAACGGCCGCAGCTACAGCGACCGCATCTTCAACGCCGACGGCACCGAGAACATGGACGCCTCCCGAAGGGTCGTGTTCAAGTTCCGCCTGACCGACGAGCAGATGATCCAGCAGCTGCGTCAGATCCTGGAATCGGAATAAAACAATAAAACCTATCAAATAACAAAAGGGGAAATGCGAAAGTGCTTCATTTCCGCAGGCTGGTCTGGTTCATCGCCTCCCGACTGATCCTGCTGTGCATCATTTGCGGCATCCTGGTGTGCGGCTTCTACATGTGCCTGAACACGGCCAACATTTACATCATCCTCACCGACGGCCTGGAGAAGCGCGCCAGCGTGATCCTGACCCAGGAGGATGCCGAGAACCTGAACTTCTACTTCCACGCCGACTTCCTCAGCGCCGACCGCGCGCTGGAGGGCGCGTTCGACGGCACCAGCGTCTACGACGACTACACCATCACCGACTTCGAGTACGACCTCAAGATCGAAAAGCTCTGGGCCTGGCCCTGGGACAACTACGCCACCTGCACGGTGGTAGAGCGCGTGCCGTCCATCACCGGCACGGTGATCTCCAGCCGCAGGAGCGAGGCCTCCGAAACGGTGCCCTCCTGGCAGGGCGGCCGCTACGACATCACGCTGGTGAAGGTGGGCGGCGAGTGGAAGATCATCGGCATGCAGCAGACCACCGTGCTGATGGAGGCCGCCGGTTCCGAGACCGAAACCGCCGCGGGACAGTAAAATTTTGGAAAGGAACGCCCTTCCCGATGGAAGTTTTTCCCGGGAAGGGCTGTTCAGATGAAGGGACTTATGTTATAATTACTACATATACGTGAAGGGTTAGGAGGCTTATCCATGGATCGCAAGAACAAGGTCTGGCTTGTCGTGCTGGCGATTTTGCTGGCTCTGGCAATCGCGGCAGTCATCATCATCAACGGCAAGCTGTCCACTTCCAAGGAATCGCTGGCGGCGGTCAACACCCAGCTGGCGACGCAGCAGGAGAGTTATGAGACGCTGGACAGCGAGTATAAACTGGTGAGCGAACAGCTTGCGGCGCTCGAGCAGAGCAGCGCGAGTCTGGAAACCGAGCTTGCGCAGGCAAACGAGGACAAGGCCTCCCTTGAAACGCAGCTCACCGAGCTGGAAAGTCGCGCCACCGAGGCGGAGGCGAAGGTCACCGAGCTGGAGGGCCAACTGACAGAGGCAGCCAGCAGCAAGGCCGCGCTGGAGGGCCAACTGACAGAGGCAGCCAGCAGCAACGCGTCCCTGACGGGCCAGCTCGCTGAGGTGCAGACCCAGGCGCAGCAGCTCGCCACCGAGCAGCAGACGGCGCAGTACACCATCGCCACGATGGAGACCGCCGCCGGGGAGTATCAGAAGCGCATCGGCGAGCTGGAGGCCTACGCGGTCGAGGCGGAGGGCAGAATCGCCGAGCTGAACGCGGCCATCGAGACTGCCGAGAGCCGCATCGTGGAGCTGGGCGGCGAGGTTGTGCCCGTTGCCACGGATGCCGTTGCGCCCGCGACCGACGCGCCGGCAGCGACCAATGCGCCCGCCGAGAGCGGCGCGCCGCTGGTGGCCGTGCCCGAGGTGCAGACCCCGGAGATTCTGACGGACGATTCCCGCATCAAGATCGACGAGATTTACGGCGACATCGACGCCATCGTCAATGCGGCGGACGGCTCCATGACCGACGAGGAGAAGGTTCAGGCGCTGGATGCGCTGAAGGCGGAGCTGGCGGACTACGTGGGCGAGCTGAACGCAGCCCTGGAGGAGATCGCCGCGCAGGAGAGCGCGCTGGCCGCGTCCGTGGACAGCATCGAGACCCTGGAGGCGGAGCTTACGCAGGCGCAGGCGCGCGTGGAGGAGCTGACCGCAGCCATCGCCGACGGCGAGACCACCATCGCGGATCTCGAAGCGCAGCTTCAGGAGCTCACCGCCCAGAGCGAGAGCGACATTGCGCTGGCCGCATCCCAGATCGAGGAGCTCACCTCCCGCATCGCTGCGGAGGAGGAGAAGGTTGCCGATCTCACCGCGCAGCTGGAGGCCGCCAATGCCGAGCTGGCCGCCCGCATCGCCGAGCTGGAGGCCTATCGCCTCAACCGCGAGCTGGTGGAGGGCGACGCCTACACCGCGTCCACCCTTGGCGATGTGCTGAAGGTTGCCGACGACGGCGTGAGCGTGGAGTGGAGCTACACCAACGACAGCATCAGCGGCAACGCCGTGGTGCTGAGCATCCTGCTGGACGGCGAGGAGCTCTACCGCTCCGGACTGATTCAGCCCGGCGAGAGCCTGGAGGGCGTGGCGCTCAACCGCGCGCTGGAGGCCGGCAGCTACGAGGCCGTGGCCGTCATGAGCGTGTGCGACGCGGAGGGCGCAGCCGTATCCTCCACCCGCGTGCCGGTGACGATCCAGGTTGGCTGATTCCTACAAAAATAATCGAGGGAGCGCGGTTTCGCATCGCGCTCCCTCTGTTTCGGTAGAGAGGAAATGCGGATGCGCGGCAGATGCCGTCCGTTCGCAAGGAAAGTGGAGTGAAGGGCGGTTGTCCCTCAGATTTGCACCGGAAGCATGGCGCGCGCTTTCATCGGGCTTCAAAATTGGCGTTGAAGACGCATGCAGAGGGAGGAATGATCTTGCGCAGGCTGCTGTTCTGGGGGCGGATGACCCCTTTGGAGACGTTCCCGCTTGGGGAGATTCTGATGAAAAACCGAATCAACAACAACATCGGCAACCTGCTGTTTTACAGCAGCGTGGCCCGGGCGGTGATGACCGGCGACGTAAAGCTGGAGCACTTCTTCCGGGAGGACGTGGAGCGGCTGATCGGCAGCATGGACGCAGTGAATGCGGACTACGACGGCGTGGTGATCCCGCTGGCAAATGCATTCCGATCGGACTATGCGCCCATCCTGCGGCTGCTGACGCGCTTTGTGTGCGCGACGAAGCTGCCGTGTTGGGTGATCGGCGTGGGCATGCAGGCGCGCAGCGAGGACGAGCTACGCGCGGGCTTTGCCTTCGACGGGGACGTGCGCGAGTTCGTGACTGCGGTGCTGGAGAAGTCGGCGCTGCTGGGGGTGCGCGGGGAGTATACCGCGGAATACCTGCGGAGTCTGGGCTTTGTGGAGGAGAAGCACTTTTCGGTGATCGGCTGCCCGTCCGCCTACCTCTACGGCGATGTGCTGCCGCAGCCCCGGAGAAAGGAACCGGAGGAGCTGCGCAGCGTCGCAGTGAACGCGGCTCCGGGGCTGCCTGACGCGGTGAACGACCTACTTCGGCGGAGCATGGCGGACTTCGGGGAGATCTGCTTCATCCCCCAGCGGTAGCGGGAGCTGTGGCTGCTGCGCTACGGCTACGAGTGCAGCGCCCGCAGCCGCGCGAACGCGCCGGACTACTATCCGCTGACCCGGCGGCATCCGCTGTACCGCACGGGCGGGATGGCGGGCTTCGTCAGCGCCCGGAGCTGGATCGATTTCCTGGCAGGGCATGCGGACTTTGCCTTCGGCAGCCGGATTCATGGCAATCTGGCGGCGCTGCTGGCGGGCGTGCCCGCGCTGCTGATCTCCTGCGATCTGCGCACCCGGGAGCTGGCACGCTACCACGGTCTTCCCTTCGTCGCCGGAGAGGCGCTGCGGGGGGATGAGGACGTCCGCGAGCTGTACGCGGCGGCGGACTTTTCAGAGCCCGGACGGCGGCATCCAGAGAACTTCCGCCGCTTTGTCGATTTCCTTGATGCAAACGGAATTGAAAACATCTATTCCATCGGCGCACCCGCTGTGGGTGAAGCGCCCTTCGACCGGGCGCTCAAGGAGCTGCCCGAATCGCCGGTGCTGCGCCCGGGCATGAACGTGCCCCTCGGGGAGCGGCTTCGGTCGATGGAGATGTACATTCAGGCGCTGCGCCGGAAGCTGAAGCGCTGATCGCGGCAAAAACTTTTCCGGGAGCGCCTTGCATGCGGCTGCGGTTTGCATTATAATGGGCCGGACAAATTGGTTACAAGGCGGGAAAAGAAATGAAGCATGTGTATCGTCTCACCATCATCCTGGGGATTTCCTTCCTCGGAGAGCTGTTGAACCAATGGATACCGCTGCCGGTTCCAGCGGGCATCTACGGACTGATTCTGATGCTCATCGGCCTGTGCACGGGCGTCGTGCCGCTGGAGTCGGTGCGGGGCGCCGGGCGCTTCCTGATCGAGATCATGCCGGTGATGTTCATTCCGGCGGGCGTGGGCCTGATGGCGAGCTGGAGCGTGCTGCAGCCCATGGTGGTTCCGGTGGCGGTCATCATGGTGGTCTCCACCTTCGTGGTGATGGCGGCCTCGGGCTGGGCCACCCAGGCGGTGATCCGCCGGGAGAAGCGCGCAAAGGGGGCGGACAAATGAGCGAGATTCTGTCCGGTTCCGCGTTCTTCGGCGTGCTGATCAGCCTGCTTTCCTACTATGCGGGCGACTGCCTGCGCAGAAAATTCAAACTGGCACTGTTCAATCCGCTGCTGATCTCCATCGTGCTGACCATCGCCGTTTTGTGCCTGCTGGGGGTGGATTACGAGAGCTACAATGCCGGGGCGAAGTATCTGAGCTGGCTGTTGACTCCGGCTACCGTGTGTCTGGCGATCCCGCTGTACGAGCAGCTGACCCTGCTGAAGTCCAACTGGCGGGCGATCTTCGCGGGCATCCTTGCGGGGGTGCTGGCGAGCATGGGCTGTGTGCTGGCGCTATCGCTGCTGTTCGGCCTGGATCACGCCCAGTACGTGACCCTGCTGCCCAAGTCCGTCACCACCGCCATCGGCATGGGTCTGGTGGAGGAGATGGGCGGCTATCCGTCCATCGCTGCGGCGGTGATCATCGTCACCGGCGTGCTGGGCAACATCGTCGCCGAGGGATTTCTGAGGCTGATTCGCGTGGAGGAGCGCGTGGCGAAGGGCGTGGCCATCGGCAGTGCGTCCCACGCCATCGGCACCACCCGCGCCATGGAGATGGGGGAGACCGAGGGCGCGATGAGCAGCCTGTCCATCGCTGTGGCTGGGCTGATGACCGTGGTGCTGATGCAGGTGTTCGCCCAGTTCCTGTAAGGCATGCAAAAAACCAACCGTGCGTTCGCGGTTGGTTTTTTGTATGCCTGAATGAGCTTTCAGGGCTTCACGATGACCGTGGTGAAGTAGGAGTAGCCGTCGGCGGGGATGTCGGCAAGCGGGCCGGTCCAGGCGCTGTCCATGCCCAGGTTGCGCGCGGCGTAGGCCTCGCTGCCCGCGAGGGCATTTTTCAGCGCATCGATGTTCTTGCCGCTCTTCATGAGCACCATATTGCCCTCGGGCAGCGGCAGTTCGGGATCGAAGCTGTCCACCACCGTCAGGCGCTCGCCCTGCTCGCACAGCGGCACGCCCATGGCTGCGGCGGACGCGCACATGGCGGGGATGCCGGGAACCACCTCACAGGGGTGCAGGGGCGCGATCCGGCGCAGCAGATAGCTGCTCGAAGCGTAGATGCTCGGGTCGCCCAGCACCGGGTACGCCACGGTGGGGTAGGTCTTGAGATATTGAAGCAGCGCCTCCGCGGCCCGGTCGTGGGCGGAAGCCCAGTCGTCGCGCATGCCGCACATGGGCATCTCCAAACGGCACAGGGGCTTGTCCGCGATCAGATCGCCCACGATCTGCATCACGGCGCTGTTGCCGCTGCCCGAATCCGGCAGGGCGATGGCGTCCGCCTCGCGCAGGATGCGCGCGGCCTTTCGGGTGATCAGCTCCGGGTCGCCGGGGCCGATGCCAACAAACACAAGCATGGCTTGTACCTTCCTTTCAAATCAGCTGTTCCAGCAGGGTGCAGAGCGCGCCTTCGTCCGATATAACCACATCGGCGGCCCTCCGCACCTCCTGAGAGGGCGTGCGGCTCCCGGCGAAGGCGATGGCGAGGTCTGCACATCTCAGCAGGGGAATGTCGTTGCTGCCGTCGCCGATGGCCACGAAGGGCCGGGGCAGCTCCATCGCGGCGCGGCCCTTGTCCAGCGCGGTCTCCACGCACAGTAGGCGGTTGTCCCGACAGACCGCCCGGGAGCACAGGCAGCGGCCCGTCATGCCCAGCGAGGCGATCAGATCTCCGATCCACGCGTCCAGGTTGCCGGTCAGGATGCGGCAGCGCGGGGCGTTTGCGCGGAGAAAGGCCGCGATTTCCCCGTGCAGCGGCACATTTGCGGCAATCCTCCGGGCGCGATCGAGGGGGATGGCGCGCAGCAGCTCCACCCGCGCGGCAAAGCCCGGGGCGAAGTCCGCGCCGCTCTGCATACAGGCCTCGGTGAGCGCGGCCATCTCATTTTCCAGCCCCACCTCCCGGGCCAGCAGCGGCAATAGTTCGCAGCGGGTCACGGTGGAGTCCAGGTCGAAGGCGAACAGGGGCTTTTCTCCCGCGAGCCTGCGCAGCTTCTCTTCCAATTCAGTCCTTGATTTCATGTTGCAGCGTAAAGATGTACACCGGGTTCTGAGCGGTCATCAGGTGGTAACGGCCGAGTACGCGGGGCTTCGATACGGAAATCTCCGCGATGTCGCAGGTTTCAAAGGACTTGCTCAGCTCCGTCAGCTCCGCCACCGTCTCCAGCGTGACCGCCGTGGCCACGATGCGCACATCGGGGTTCTTTTTCAGCAGGCAGTCGAGGATGCCCTTGAGCTTGCCCGTACTGCCGCCGATGAAGGCGTGGGTGGGCGCGGGCAGATCTTCCAGCGCGTCCGGTGCGGCTCCGGCGACCACCTCCAGGTTGGTAAGCTTGAACTTCTCCGCGTTGTGTCGGGTAAGTGCCAGCGCTTTTTCCTTCATCTCAATCGCATATACGCGGCCCTGGGTCGCCTGCATGGCGCACTCCACGGACACCGAGCCGCTGCCGGAGCCCACGTCGTAGACGATTGCGCCCCGGGTGAGCTGAAGCTTGCTCAGGGAGATGCTGCGCACCTCGGACTTGGTCATGGGGGTCTCGTCGCGGTCGAAGGCGTCATCGGGCAGGCCGTGGGTCACGACGAAATCGCCGCTGGTTGCGTTTTCCACCAGAACCACGCTCAGGGGATCAAAGGCCGCATTCAGCAGCTCCTGCGCCGTGCCGGAAGTGATGCGCTCGTCCGCGTAGCCCAGGCGCTGGCCCACATGCACGGTGCAGTCGGAGAGATTCGCTTCGCACAGCCGTGCGATGGCCTGATGTGCGCCGTCGCTGCCGCCCACCAGGGCGAACACCGCTGGATGCTTACGCACCTCGCCCACGAAGTCGCACTCCCGGCCGTGCAGGCTCAGCGCCCGCACGTCCTGCCAGGGCCGCTGGAGCCGCGCGCAGAAGTACTGCAAACTGCCGATGCCGGGCAGAACCTCCACGTCCATATCGGTGAGCTCCGCGACCAGACCGCGCGCGCCGCTGTAAAAGCCGGTGTCGCCCGAGAGCAGCACGGCGTAGTGCCGCCCCGGATCGCTGCGGATGAACTGGGCGATGTCCCGGGCCAGAACCGCAGTGTGGCGGCGCTTGCCCGCGCAATCCACGCTCTCCAGCATGCGCTGCGCGCCGATCAGGCAGTCGGCCTCGCGGATGGCGCGCTCCAGACCCAGCGTGCGGGTCTCGGGATTGCCCATGCCAAGGCCCGCCAGCACCACGCGCTTGCGGGGCGGGGTCAGCTTCAGCGTCTTTTCCAGATGGGCCAGCATTTCCTCGGGGGAGAGGCCCTCTACCTGTGCGGGCCGTCCGATTACGATTGCCTGTGCGCCCGCGCGCTTCGCTGCGGCAATCTTCGCGCCGTAGCCGCCCGCGCCTCCGGTGTCCTTCGTGACCATGTACCGGGCGTTCACCGCGCGCAGCATGGCACAGTTCAGCTCCTCATCGAAGGGGCCCTGCATGGCGATGATGTGGTCGGGGGCAATGCCGCAGTCCGCGCAGGTCTGCAGCGAGGCCTGCATCGGCAGCACCCGCGCATAGATGCGCGCGCGCAGCGCCGGATCCTTGCAGAACTGGGGGAGCTGCTTGCTGCCGGTGGTCAGCAGGATGTTGCCTTCAGTGGAACGCAGGAAATTTACGCATGCTTCCACGTCCGGCACGAACGCGCCGTCCTGATCGGACATGCTGCTCCCGCGCAGCAGCCGCAGGTAATTCGCGCCCACCTCCCCGCAGGCGGCGGCGATGTTATGCGTCACCACATCCGCGTAGGGATGGGTCGCGTCCACCACCGCGTCGAAGGATTCATTGCGCAGCAAAGCGGTCATTTCCTCCATGTTCATGCGTCCGGCAAGGATGCGCACGTCGGGATGCTGCCCCAGCAGCACCTCGCCGTACTCCGTGGCCACGCAGGCGGTGATTGCCGCGCCCCGGCCGGAGAGGGCCTCGATCAGCTCCCGGCCCTCCGAGGTGCCCGCAAAGATACAGATCTTACACATCGCGGTATCCCCTCGGCGTGACCATCCTGCCGCCGACGACTTTCGTCTGGCAGTTGCCGATGAACACGGTGGTGAACATGTCCGCCGGATACTCCGCAAGCTCTTTGAGGGTCATGACCTGCATGCGCTCGCCCTCGCGGCCGATGTTGCGCACCACGCCGCAGACGGTCTCCGGGGATGCGTGGCGCAGCACGATCTCGCAGGCGCGCCGCAGATAGTCTGCTCGGCGGTGGCTGGCGGGGTTGTAGATCGCCATGCACAGGTCAGCCGCGGCGGCGCATTCCAGGCGCTTCTCGATCTTGTCCCAGGGGGTGAGCAGGTCGGACAGGCTGATGACGGCGAAGTCGTGGGTCAGGGGCGCGCCCAGCACCGCGCCGCCCGAGAGCGCAGCGGTCACGCCGGGGATGACCTCGATTTCGACGTCCTTGTCCTCGGCCAGTTCGTAAATCAGTCCTGCCATGCCGTATACGCCTGCGTCGCCGCTGGAGATCATGGCCACGGTCTTGCCGGTCAGCGCCGCGTCGATGGCCATGCGACAGCGGTCCGCCTCCTTGCGCATGGGGGTGACCAGGTATTCCTTGTCCGAAAGCAGGGGCTTCACCAGATCCACATAGACCCCGTAGCCTGCGATCACATCGCATTTTTCCAGCGCACGCATGGCGCGCACGGTCATTTGATCCGCTGCGCCGGGGCCGATGCCGATGACGTAGAGTTTATTCAAAGCAAGCACTCCATTTCTCCTGTGCAATGGCGACGGTCACGCCGTCCAGACAGGTCTTGTTGACGATGCGGGTCGCACCCTCGCCCGCCGCGCGCATGGCCGCGCGCTCGCAGACGTTGTCCACGCCCACGGTGTTCTGCACAAAGTTCGATGCGGAAAAGCTGCCTGGAAGCGAACGCAGCTCCTCCGCGGAATAGAAGGTCACAGGGAGGTTGGCGGAGGCGCAGTACTTGATCAGCCCGGCCTCGTCGCGCTTTACGTCGATGGAAGCGACGGAGGCAAGCGCCCGGGGCGAGAGATTGGCGCTTTCCAGCGCAATCTGCACCGCGCGGCGGATGTTCTCCGCGGGGGTGTTGCGCTTGCAGCCGATGCCCAGGTGCAGGATGCGGGGGATGAGGGCAAGCGTCCTTTCGAAGGGCGCGATGTTCCGGCAGGAGATCGCCAGACCGCAGTCGCTGGCGCTGGCCTCGGCGTAGAGGTACAGCCCGCTGGGCAGTGTGCCCTGCACGGGAAAGTCGCAGCGCAGGGGAAGGTCGCGCTTGAGAATCTCCACGGCGAAGTCCTTCGCCGCCTTCATGGAGGAGATCGCAAGCCCGTTCCGTGCGGCCCATTCGTCCGCGGCGAAGCGCCGGTTTACGTCGGTTGCGGTGGTGATGACCGGAACGCCGCCGATGGCGGCGGCGATGCGGCGGGTCAGCTCGTTTGCGCCGCCGATGTGCCCGGATAGGAGCGAGATCACGTGGATGCCGCGCTCGTCGGTCACGAGCACCGCGGGGTCGGTGGTCTTGCTGCGCACGAAGGGTGCGATGGCCCGCACGGCGATGCCGCATGCGCCCACAAAGATCAGCGCGTCCTCCGTCTGGAACAGTGTTTCCACGATGGAGCGCTCGCCGCCCCGGGGCCGGTGCAGAGTAAGTTCCCAGTCCTCTTGCAGCGCGGCGCGTATCCGTTCGGCGGTGGCCGCACCCCGATCCGTGAAATACAGGATGGCGGCGCGCTTCACTTCTCGGCCTCCCGGAACTCGGTGGTGAAGCCGGGGTCGTAGAGCTTCGAGCGCTCGTAGCGGTCGCCCAGGAAGCCGCCCACCAGGATCAGCGCGGTCTTGGTGATGTTGTTCGCCCGGGCGGTCTCCGCCAGATCGCACAGGCGGCAGCGGAACTGCTTCTCCTCCGGCCAGCTGGCTTTGTAGACGATGGCCGCCGGGGTCTCCGGGGGATAGCCGCCCGCCATCAGCTCGGCCTGCAGGCCCTCCAGCAGACCGGTGCTCAGGAACAGAACCATGGTGGAGCCGTGGGCCGCCAGGGAGCGGATCTTCTCCCGCTCCGGCACGGGCGTGCGGCCCTCCATGCGGGTGATGATCACGGTCTGGGTCACGTCCGGCAGGGTGTACTCCGCCTTCAGGCTGGCCGCAGCGCCGCAGAACGCGCTCACGCCGGGGCACACGTCGTA
>JAUNNK010000061.1 GCA_030537335.1 Clostridia bacterium
GGACGAGCAGCTGGATGCTCTGACCGCCAGCGAGGCGCTGCTGAAGTAAGGCTTCTCGCGGCATTTTCAGGATGCATTCCGGCGGGGGAGTTTACTCCCCCGTCCACCAGCTTGGAGAGGCGATCCGCCTCTCCATTTTCGCATATTTTCCTCCGCAGAGGGCCAAAATTCTCGCGGAGGTGTTCGCCATGAAGGCGCACGACAGCGCACTGATCGAAAAGCTGATCGCCACACTGGAGCGCATGAACCTGGACGCTTACATTGAACATGTGACCAACCGCCGCAGGATGATCTGGATGAACCTGTTCTACGGCATGCTGCGGGGCGTGGGCTTTTCCTTCGGCTTTACGGTGCTGGGCGCGGCGCTGATCGTGCTGCTGCGGCACCTGATTACCGAAAACATTCCGCTCATCGGCGGATTCATCGCGGAGGTCATTCATGCAATTGAGGAGAGGATGTAGGCTGTGGTGGGTGGCCGTGCCGGCCATCGCCGTCGACCGCATCTGCAAGGTCGCCATCACCCGCGCCATGGTTCCCGGCGAGGTGCGCACCGTGCTGCCCGGCGTGCTCAGCTGGGCCTACACCCGCAACCGGGGCGTGGCCTTCGGGCTGTTCTCCGGCGCGGCGGTGCTGCCGCTTTTGACCCTTGCGCTCATCGTCGGCCTGCTGGTGTGGATGCTGCGCCACCCGGACGCAGGCGCTGCGCTGCGCACCGGAATGTGGATGATTATCGGCGGGGGACTTGGCAACCTGTACGACCGCCTGGCCTACGGCTGCGTGATCGACTTCATCCGCCTGGATTTCGTCAACTTCGCCATCTTCAACCCGGCGGACGTGTTCGTCTGCGCGGGCGCTGTGCTGGTGGCGGTCGCCGTACTTCTGGAGGATCGGAGGAAGGCCCATGGCTGAAGCACAGATTTTCATCCAAGTCATATCCGACGAACAGGCAGGCGAGCGCCTGGACGTGCTGACGGCGGCGCTGGCGGACGTCACCCGATCCCGGGCGGGGGCGCTGATCCGCGACGGCCTGGTGCAGGTGGACGGCGCGCCCCAGACCAAGGCGGGCTTCAAGCCCCGCAGCGGCGACGAAGTCCGCGTGGAGCTTCCCGAGGCCGCGCCCGCGCGCGTGGAGGCCCAGGACATCCCGCTGGAAATCCTCTACCAGGATGCGGACCTGGCCGTGGTCTACAAGCCCTCCGGCATGGTGGTGCACCCGGCGGCGGGCAATCCCGATGGCACGATGGTCAACGCGCTGCTTCAGCACCTCGATCAGCTCTCCGGCATCGGCGGGGAGATCCGCCCGGGCATCGTGCACCGCATCGACAAGGACACCTCCGGGCTGCTGCTGGTGGCGAAGAACGACTTCAGCCACGCCTCCCTGTCCGAGCAGATCAAGGCCCACAGCGTGCAGCGCGCCTACATGGCCATCGTGCAGGGCGGCATGCGCGAGGATTGCGGCACCGTGGAGGGCCCCATCGGCCGCCACCCCACCGACCGCAAGAAGATGGCCATCGTGCCCGGCGGTCGGGACGCAGTGACCCACTGGCGGGTGCTGGAGAAGCTAAAGGGCGCGACGCTGCTGGAATGCCGGCTCACCACCGGGCGCACCCATCAGATTCGCGTACATATGGCCTCCATCGGCCACCCGCTGCTGGGCGACCCGCTCTACGGGCCGAAGAAGATGCCCTACCCCGTGCAGGGCGGGCAGCTGCTGCACGCCTTCCGCATCGGCTTTGTGCACCCCCGCACGGGCGAGGAGATGCTGTTCGAGGCCCCGCCGGAGGCACGCTTTCTGGATTGGCAGCGGCGGCTGCGGCTGATCTGAAATACAGCATTCATACGAATTCTGCGGCGCGGGATTGACCCCGCGCCCAAAGCGTTGACAAAGTCAACGCTTTGCCAGACGCTGAGAAAGCCTGCAAGACAAGGAAGCAAGACTGCAAATAAGGGAGCTTACACGGACGTAAGTGACCGCAATTTGCAGTCGCAGCTGACGCAGTAAGCAAAAATGCCAACCACTTTCATTCATTCAGGCATTTTTGCGTTTGTGGGCTTTGTCAGTTGTCTGCGGCGCGGGATTGACCCCGCGCCCGCCTTCTGCTACAATAGACGGGCAAATAGACTCCGGAGGGATATTATGGGATACAAACGAGCGCTGGCCATTGCGCTGATGCTGGCCATGCTGCTGAGCTTTGCGGCACATGCGGAATCGAAGTATTACATCGACGTGGACATCGCCAACCAGATCGTCACCGCCTACGGCTACGGCGGCGGGCGCACCCAGGACAACATCACCCGGCAGATGATCTGCTCCACCGGCTACGGCACGCTCACCCCCACCGGCACCTACTTCATGCCCGAAAAGAAGTACGAGTCCGAGCGCGAGGAGTGGTACTGGTTCGGCCAGTACGAGATCTACGCCAAGTACGCCAGCCGCATCGTGAACGGCATCCTGTTCCACTCCGTGCTCTACCCCAACACCCACACCCACGCCACCTGGGCGTCCGTGAACGCGCTGGGCTTCAAGGCCTCCCACGGCTGCGTGCGCCTGCGGGACGAGGACGCGAAGTGGATCGCAGAGAACTGTCCGCCCGGCACCTGCGTGCACATCTTCGATGACGCTGCGGTGGACGAGGATCTGCGGCAGCTGCTGCTCAATTCCAGCTTCTCCGCCGATGAGCTGAATTACGCCGACTTCCTGAGCGGCATGTGCACCCTGTCCAGGGGCAGCCGCTTCTCCAGCGTGAAGGAGCTTCAGCAGGCGCTGATCGATTCCGGCTACCTCGGCGACAAGGCCGACGGCATCTTCGGCCCCCGTACCGAAGCCGCAGTGATGGCCTGGCAGGCGGACAAGGGCCTGGAGCAGACCGGCGTGGTGACCCCGGAGCAGTTGGAAAAGATCCTATCGGAGCCTGCAAGGCCTGTGGCAAGCCCGACGGTCACGACTGCGCCTTCCGCAACGGCCGAACCCAGCGCAACTCCGACTGCCGAACCCACCGCAACCCCCTCCCCGACCCCGATCCCCACGCCCTCGCCCACGCCGGACATCTCCAAGATCCCCGGCACGGTGGCGCTGGTGCGGGTGGAGAGCAAGCTGAACCTGCGCGAACAGCCGAGCGTGAAGTCCCCGGTACTGGCGGAGATCCCCGGCGGTGCGGCGGTGCAGGTGCTGCGAGACGGCACGGTGTGGTCGCAGGTGGTCTACGAGGATCAGACCGGCTGGGTCGGCAGCAAATTCCTTGAAATTGTGCGAAACTGAGAATTTGACGGAGGAAACGAGCATGAGTCGTCTTGGAGACGCCATCCGCAAGGCGCGCCTTGCGAAGAAAATGACCGAAAAGCAGCTGGGCCGCAAGTGCGGCATGGCGGAGAATGTGATCAAGGACATCGAATCGGGCCGCAGGATCGTATCGGACGATCAGGCCCAGCGCATCCTGAAGCTGCTGGGCGCGGAGAGCCCGGTGTCCACAGAGCTGGAGGTTGCCGCGGAACCGGAGGTGCAGCTGCGCCCCCGACCGAGGGCCTACGTGATGCCCGCGCCGGACGTGGCGCCGGAGCAGCAGAAGGCCGTGGACGAGTCCACCGACGCCTGGCTGGACGCGCTGGGCGGCGTGGTGAAGCGCGTTCCGGTGATGGACCCCAAGGGTCTGGTGATCGACCACGTGCTCACGCCCATCATCGGCGGCAAGATCGAGGGCGGCGCGCCGGACAAGGTGCTCTACTACCGCGTGCCGGACGACAGCCTGCGGGGCTTCCGCGTGCACGCGGGCGATCTGCTGCTGACCGTGCCGGAGAGCCGCGCCCAGGACGGCGCGCTGATGCTGGTGGAGTACAAGGGACAGCGCATGGTGCGCAAGCTGCTGAAGATGGACGGCATGCGCATCCAGATGCAGGCCTTCGACCGGGAATTTGAGGCAGTAATCACCCCCGCGCCGGAGGTGCGGGTTCTCGGCCGCTGCGTGAAGCTCCAGCGCACGCTGTGATTCAAGGATCGAAAGACGCAGAAACACCAACCGATTTCATTCCTTCGGTTGGTGTTTCTGCGTCTGCGGGCCTTGTCCGTGTTCTGTGCTTATTCCGCCGGTTCATTGGACTTCGTGCCCAGTATGTAGTAGGTCTTGACGGCAGCCACGCCCTCCATGTTGGCGATGGCATGGTGCACCTGGCGGAATTCCTCGGTGGAAACCGCGTAGATGGATGCGAGGAAGTCCAGATCGCCCGTCAGAAGGTAGAAGGAAACCACGTGCGGATCGTTGGAGATGATGTTGGCCAGCTTGTCGATGTAGCGGGTGTGTTCAATCTTGATGCCGATCATCGCAGTGATGCCGCCCTCGATCTTGCTCTGATCCACGATGGCGGTATACTGCAAAATGACCCCCTGGGTTTCCAACCGGCGAATGCGCTCCGTGACTGACGACACGGCCAGGCCGACCTCCTTGGCGATCGCAGAAGCCGACACGCGGGCGTTTTTCTTGAGCATGGAGACAATCTTGAGATCCGTGCTGTCCATCAAATGCATACCTCCGTCGTAAGTATACTCCGTTGGATACCATTTCTATAATACACAGCCGGATGCATTTTGTCAATCAAGATTTTCAGAAAATCGAAAATCTTCCGTCATTTTGCACCCGGCCGTGTAAATCTTTCTACCTATTATAGGCGGTATGCGCTCATTTTGCCAGATTCCCCGCGATCTTCGCCGCCAGCTCCGCATTGTTGTACACAAGGCGGATGTTGCTGGCGAGGCTGTCGCCGCCGGTGATGTCCTTGATCTTGGCCAGCAGGAAGGGCGTGGTCTGCTTGCCATGGACGCCCAGGCGCTTGGCCTCCTCCACCGCATCGTCGATGGCCTTGTTGATGACCTCGGGATCCATGGAGTACTCCTCCGGGATGGGATTGGTGACCAGCATGCCGCCCTTGAGGCCCATGTCCAGCTTGGCACGGAAGGCTGCGGCGATGCTCTCGGGGGCGTCCAGGCGGTAGTCCACAGAAAAGCCGCTCTTGCGGGTGTAGAAGGCGGGCAGCTCCTCGGTCTGGTAGCCGATCACCGGCACGCCCTTGGTCTCCAGGTACTCCAGCGTAAGTCCCAGATCCAGGATCGACTTCGCGCCCGCGCACACCACCAGCACGCCCGTCTGGGCCAGCTCCTCCAGGTCGGCGGAGATGTCCATGGTGGTCTCCGCACCGCGATGCACGCCGCCGATGCCGCCGGTGGCGAACACGCGGATGCCGGCCATCTCGGCGATGATCATGGTGGTGGCAACGGTGGTCGCGCCGTCGTCGCCCCGGGCAACCAGCACCGGCAGATCCCGGCGGGAGGCCTTAATCACGTCGTAACCCTTCTTGCCCAGGTAGGTGATCTCCTCCTCGGAGAGGCCCGCCTTCAGGCGGCCGCCGATGATGGCGATGGTTGCCGGAACCGCGCCGTTTTCGCGGATAATGCGCTCGACGTTCAGCGCGGTCTCCACGTTCTGCGGATAGGGCATGCCGTGGGAGATGATGGTGGACTCCAGGGCAACCACGGGCTTGCCCGCATCCAGCGCCGCCTTGACCTCCGGCGCGATATCCAGATAGGGATTCAAATTCATGTTCATTACCTCCTGAGATTGCATCGGGCCGCAATTGCAGCCATTCTTTCCTTCAAGATTTTCTCATTCATATCAGGGTTCACCGTCTCGATGGACTCCACCGCGATGGAAGCCGCCGCCATTCCGGCGATGCCGCTCTCCTGAAGGGACATGCCCTGCACGTGGGCCCAGAGCAGCGCCGCGCTGAAGGCGTCGCCCGCACCGGTAGCGTTCACCAGGTTGCGCTCCACGCCCGGCAGGAACGCGCACTGCATGCCCTCGGCGCACAATGCGCCCATCGCGCCCATGCTGAGGTACACCCGCTTCACGCCCGCGTCCATCAGCCGCCGCGCCGCCTCCGATGCATCGATCATGTCGTTGATCTGCATGCCCGTGAGCAGCTCCGCCTCCAGGCGGTTGGGCTTGAAGCTGTACATCTTCGGCAGCGCAGGCCGCAGCCGCTGCACCTTCGCCGCCGAGACCGCGTCCGCAAACAGCGGCGCAGTCAACTCCCCCGCCAGGTAGGCGATGGTTTCCTCCGGCAGGTTCGCGTCGATGCACACCGCGTCCATGGAATTGAGCAGCCCCAGACGCGGTTCGATCCACTCCGGGGTCAGCAGGCGCTGAATCTGCATGTCGTTGACGGCGCAATTCATGTCGCCCTTCGCATCGTCGATGAACAGGTACACCGAGGTGCGCTCGTTTTCCTCGATCCGGCAGCTCCGCATGCCGATGCCCTTGGCGGCACAGTCCTCCAGGATCGCCCGGCCGTTCGCATCCGCGCCCAGCGCCGTGATCAACTCCACCTCCAGGCCCAGGCGCGCCGCATTCTCCGCGATGTTGCGGCCCACGCCGCCCACGGACATGCGCACCTGCCCGGGGTTGGAGTCCCCGGAAACCAGCGCCGCGCTCGGGAAGCCGCCGATGTCCATGTTCGCGCCGCCGACCACCGCGATTTTTCCCCTTCGTAACGGCATGTCACCGCCCCCTCTCAATTCTCTCTTATTATATCGGTACCGCCGCGACATTACAAGCCCCGGTGCAAATTTTGTCTCCCAGCACCCGAAATACCGCCCACATATTGATATCCGGGGTATTTTTTGCTAAATTTCGACGCAAATATGCCCTCTTGCCTTGATTATGACACATTTGTGTAATATAATACGCATGGAATACGGCCTTTGTCTGCCGACAAGGCCCGTGTGCGCAATACTATGAAATCACAGGTGACAGAATGAAGAAGCGAAATGCAGTTCAGAAATGGATCTGCGCGATCCTCGCGGTCGTGCTGCTGGTCGCATGTGCGCCCGCAGCGCTCGCAACGTCCTATTCGGCCAAGATCAACTCCTCTGCCTGCAAGGTGTACAAGTCCGCCTCCACCTCCAGCAAGGTGCTGTGCAGCGACGTGAAGGATCTGAGCGTGTCCATCACGGGCTACTCCGGCGACTGGGCGAAGATTGAGTACAAGGGCTATACCGGCTACGTCAAGTGCGAATATCTGACGCTGCGCAGCCGCCTGACCGCCTACACGGCGAAGTCCACCCCGGTGTACAAGCGCACCTCCTCCTCGTCCAGCAAGCTGGGAACCCTGGGCACGGGCAGCACGGTGTACGTGGTGGGCATGGACGACGGCTACTACCGCATTCAAAACCGCTCCGGCTCGGTCACGGGCTACATCAAGTCCGGCTATCTCACCGCTACCAAGCCCAAGACCAGCTCCTCGTCCGACTCCTCCTCTGGTTCCTCCGGCTCCACCACGGGCGTGGATCGGGCCATTTCGGTGGCGAAGAGCCTGCTCGGTCGGCCCTACGCCATCAGCGACAATCCTCCCAGCAGCTTCAACTGCTCCTCCTTCGTGGAGTACTGCCTGGAGAAGGCCGGCTATTCCGTGAAGGGTTCTGCCGCAGCCCAGGCTGCGGACAGCTCCTTTGCGAAGATCACCGGCACCTCCAGCCTGAAGAAGGGCGACATCCTCTGCTTTGACACCGATGAGGACGGCACCTGCGACCACACGGCCCTCTATCTGGGCAGCGGAAGCTTCATCGAGGCCTCCCAGAACGCCGGAAAGGTGCAAACCAACAGCCTGAGCAGCTGGTACAAGTCTCACCTGCTGTGGGCCCGCCGCCCAGCGTAACGCAAATGCCATCAAAGAGCCGCCCGGAAGCGATGCTTCCGGGCGGCTTTGTTTTGTCAATACTTCGGTTTTACAGCGCTGCCCTGTAGATCGATACGATGTCGTCCTTGCTCAGCGGCACGAAGCTGCCGACGCTGCCCTTCGCGGCCTTCTCGGCCATGACCTCGAAGTGCTCCTCACCGATGCCGACCTCGCCCAGCGTGGCGGGCAGCTTCATCTCCTTGAAGAACGCGCGGGTGCACTCGATGGCCCTGCGGCCGACCTCCATGTCGTCGTCTCCGGTCAGGCCGAACACGTTGCGCCCATACTCGCCGAACTTCCACGCGGTCTCCACGTTCAGCGCGAACTCCATCCAACAGGGCGTGAGGATGGCCAGGCCCTCGCCGTGGGTGATATCGTAGAAGGCGGACAGCTCGTGCTCCATGGGATGCACGCACCAGGACACGTCCGCGCCGTCGCTGAGCAGGCCGTTGATGGCCAGGCTTCCGGCCCACATCAGGTTGGCGCGGGCCTCGTAGTTGGCGGATTCGCGCAGCGCGATGGGGCCGTAGTGCACCAGCGTCTTGAGCACCGCCTCGCACATCCGTGCCTGAAGGTATGCGCCCTTGACGGAGGTGAAGTAGTTCTCCAGAGTGTGGCTCATGATGTCCGCGGTGCCCGCGCTGGTCTGCCTCGGGGACACGGTGAAGGTGTACTCCGGATTGAGAATGGACATCACGGGCTTGATGTGCTGGGAGCCGGTGCCCCACTTCTCGTTTTTCTGGAGGTCGGAGATCACGGCGAATTCGTCCATCTCGGAGCCGGTGGCCGAGAGCGTCAACACGGAATAGACCGGCAGCGCCCTCTGAATCCTGCTGCGGTCGATCACCAGATCCCAGGCGTCGCCGTCGTAGCAAGCGCCCGCCGCCACGACCTTGGCGCAGTCGATGCTGGAGCCGCCGCCCACGGCCAGCACCATCTCGACGCCGTTGGCATGGCAGAGCTCCACGCCCCTGCGCACGGATTCGATGCGGGGATTGGGCTCCACGCCAGAGAGCTCAGTAACCTGCATGCCGTTCTCGGAGAGCACCTTCAGCACCGCGTCGTAGAGGCCGCTGCGCTTGATGCTGCCGCCGCCGTAGACCAGCAGCACTCTGCTGCCGCTGTTTTTCAGCTCGGAGAGGTGGGACAGCTGGTCGGTGCCGAAGTGGATGGTGGTGGGAATGCTGTAGGTAAAGTTGTTCATTTTATCCTCCTTGATCGGATGTTCTGATGTGGACGTCCGCGCATTTTCCGCGCGCAGACCCCTTCCCCTCCATTATAGCCGCCTTTTCGCCCAAAGGAAAGCCCCTGCGGCCGGATTCCGGCATTTTTTCGCCCGCAACCGTTTTCGATAAAAAGATTCAACATTCACACTTTCGTCATCCACAATTTTATCAAAACCCACGTTCCTTTATTGACGGAAATTTGAGGAAGTGTTATAATTGTATGCATGAAAAAACCGCTGGTGTAAAGGCTTAGCGAACAGAGAGGCGGGATTAAATGGAGCAATACAAGGGCGAGTACATCGTCGAATTGGAAAACATATGCAAAAGTTTTCCCGGCGTAAAGGCGCTGGACAACGTCCACTTTCATCTGAAGGCGGGCGAGGTTATGGCGCTGCTGGGTGAAAACGGCGCAGGCAAGTCGACGCTGATGAAGGTGCTCTCCGGCGTTCACAACAAGGACTCCGGCACGATGAAGATCTTCGGTCAGGAGATCGACAACATGAATCCCAAGCGCGCGCAGGAGCTGGGCGTGGCCATCATCCACCAGGAGCTGAACATGTGCCAGCACCTGACGGTGGCGGAGAACATGTTCCTGGGCCGCGAGCGCCACAAGGGCGTAATGCTCTCCCAGAAGGAGATGAACGCGGAGGCTGCCAAGGTGCTCAAGAGCCTGGACATCGACCTGGATCCCACCACCATGGTCGGCTCCCTGCAGGTGTCCAAGCAGCAGATGGTGGAGATCGCCAAGGCGCTGTCCACCAACGCCCGCATCCTGATCATGGACGAGCCCACATCCGCGCTGACCTCCAAGGAGATCGACGAGCTGTTCCGCATCATCCGCCAGCTGCGCGCGGAGGGCAAGGGCATCGTGTACATCTCCCACCGACTGGAGGAGCTGCAGCACATCGTGGACCGCGTAACGATCATGCGCGACGGCCAGTTCATCACCGAGGGCAACTTCGCGGACATGGACATGTCCTACATCATCGCCAACATGGTCGGCCGCGAGATCAAGGAAAAGTTCCCCCGCGTGCAGTGCGAGAAGGGCAAGAAGGTGCTGGAGGTCAAGCACCTCAATGCCGGGCGCATGGTGCGCGACGTGTCCTTCTCCTCCTACGAGGGCGAGATCCTGGGCTTTGCGGGCCTGATGGGCGCGGGCCGCACCGAGACCACCCGCGCGCTGTTCGGCGTGGATCCCAAGGAATCCGGCGAAATCTGGCTGGACGGCAAGGAGATCAGGATCAACAATCCCATGGACGCCATCCGTCAGGGCGTGGTGCTGGCCCCCGAGGACCGCAAGAAGGACGGCCTGTGCACCAAGCTCTCCGTTCGCAGCAACATCGAGCTGCCGAACCTGGACATCGCCTGCAACAAGCTGGGCGTGGTGAACCGCCGCAAGGTGAGCGAGATGGTGAAGAAGGCCATCAGCAACTTCTCCATCAAGCTGGCCAGCCCGGAATCCGACGCGGGCAGCCTGTCCGGCGGCAACCAGCAGAAGGTGGTCGTGGCCAAGTGGCTGGCGCGGGATTCCCGCGTAGTCATCTTTGACGAACCCACCCGCGGCATCGACGTCGCCGCCAAGGTGGAAATCTACAACCTGATGAACCAGCTCAAGCAGCAGGGCATCAGCGTCATCTTCGTCTCCTCCGAAATGCCGGAGGTTCTGGGCATTGCGGACCGCATCATCGTCATGTGCGACGGCCGCATCACCGGCGAGCTGGACATCCAGGACGCCACCCAGGAGAGGATCCTCGAACTGGCAACCCGGTTTGAGAGCAAGCTGGACGCGGCGGACGCCGCGCAGGCCTGATGGCCCAATTGAAAGGAGCGGCAAGCTGAATGGAAAACAAGAAACAGAATCCGATCAAGAAACTTCTGTCCGCCCGCGGCGTCGGCCAGGTTGTCACCGTATTCTTCGGCCTGATCGTGCTGTGCATCATCTTCAACTTCATCAATCCCAACTTCCTGGGCAAGCGCAACCTGGCCAACCTGCTGCGCCAGATCGCGCCCTACATCATCATCGGCATCGGCCAGGGCTACGTGCTGATCACCGCCAACATCGACCTGTCCATCGGTTCCGTGGTGGGCATGAGCTGCATGATGAGCGCAACGCTGATGTGCAACGGCATGCATCCGCTGCTGGCGCTGCTGATCACCATGGCCGCCTGCATCGCCACCGGCGCGCTCAACGGCGTGTTGGTCGCCGAGTGCAAGCTGCCGCCCTTCGTGGCCACCCTGGGCACCCAGACCATCTGCCGCGGCATCGCCCAGATGGTCAACGGCAACATGAACACCGACTCCATCGTCGGCGCGGGCTATCAGTACCGCGAATTCGCCGAGGGCCTGCGCAACTTCTTCTACTACAACAAGACCCTGGGTATCTACAACACCTTCTGGATCGCCATCGTGATCTGGCTGATCTTCAACTTTATCCTGGCCTACACCCGCACCGGCCGCCACCTCTACGCCATCGGCTCCAACTCCGAGGCCTCCAAGCTCTCCGGCGTGAGCGTCAGCAAGACCATCCTGAAGGCCTACCTGGTGTCCTCGTTCTGCGCGGGCGTCACCGGCTTCATCGTCTGCGCCCAGTCCGGTACCGGCACCATGAACGCCGGCATGAGCTATGAGACCTTCGCGGTCGCGGCCTCCGTTATCGGCGGCATCTCCACCATGGGCGGCACCGGCATTCTGTCCGGCGTGCTGGCGGGCGCCAGCGTCTGGGCGGTCATGGACAACGGACTTCAGATGGTCGGCACCAGCGTCGGCCTTAAGAACGTGGTCGTCGGCCTGATCGTCATCTGCTCCGTGCTGATCGACGTGGTGCGCCGCACCGGCAAGCTATCCTTCAAGCACAAGAAGGCATAATTTCCCGAATTAAAGCGTCCATCGCGGCGTTTTAAGAAAAATAAAAGGAGGAACAGATTTATGAAGAAACTGTTCGCACTGGTCATCGCGCTCGTTCTGGCTCTGAGCGCAACCGCAGCCCTGGCTGAGGAGTACACCATCTACCTCATCACCATGGACCTGGAAGACATGCACTGGGTCTCCGTTGACGAAGGCGCTCAGGCCGCCGTCGCCGAGGCCAAGGAAGCTGGCGTGGATATCCGCTATGTATGGTCCGGCCCCACCACCGGTAAGAATGACGCCGCTCAGATCGAGTGCATCAACAACGCCTATGCCGACAACGCCGACGTGATCCTGCTGGCCTCCAACGGCCCGGACACTGAGGTCGCCACCATCGAAGAGTACAACAACGAAGGCGTGAAGTTCATCTATGTCGACTCTCCCGCCAACTCCGATGTTGCGCTCCAGACCCTGGCCACCGACAACACCGCCGCCGGCACCCTGGCTGGCCAGACCCTGCTGGATGCCCTGACCGCCGCTGGCATCACCGAGGGCAAGATCGGCATCGTCAACGTCAACGCCGCCACCGTGTCCACCCAGTATCGTGAGACCGGCTTCCGTGCCGCCTTCGAAGGCACCGCGTTCGAAATCGTTGAGACCCAGTACAGCGAGGGCGATGCTGCGAAGTCTCAGGAAATCGCGACCAACTACATCACCGATGGCTGCGTGGCCCTGTTCGGCGCGAACGAAGGCTGCACCGTCGGCGTCGGCAATGCCATCGCCGCTGAGGGCGACGACTGCGCCGTGCTGGGCGTTGGCTTCGACAAGTCCGATGCCATCCTGAACCTGGTCGTGGCCGGCGATCTGGTCGCCACCACCGCTCAGAACCCCTACAACATGGGCTACTACGGCATCCAGACCGCTGTTGAGTTCCTGACCAACGGCACCACCGAGTTCGAGAACATGGACACCGGCGTCACCATGCTGACTGCGGAGTACATCACCGAGAACGGCCTGCTGTAATTCAGTAAGCAAAGCGGGGGCTTCCCAAATGGGAAGCCCCCAATTTTTTGTCAAAAAACACTGGACAAGTTGAATTTCCCTGCGCAAATCCCGTAGGGCGGAACACCCTCATCCCGAACACAGCGGAACCGCAATCACTTGTGATACTTCTCCCCCGTCCGAATCCGCTCGGCGCGGTAGAGCTGCTCCAGCAGGATCACGCGCATCAGGCCGTGGGGAAAGGTGAGGTTGGAGAAGGACAGGCGCGCGTCGGCCCGCTCCAGCAGCTCGTCGGACAGGCCGTTGGAGCCGCCGATGACGAACACATTGCGCCGCCCATCCACACTCCAGTCCTGCATCAGCTTCGACAGGCCCACCGAATCCGGGGCCCTGGCCTGAATGCACATCGCAATCACGCGGTCGTTCGGGCGAATGCGCGCAAGCAGACCCTTGCCCTCCCGGTCGATGATCTGCCGGATCTGGGCGGGACTTGCGTTGTCCGGCTCCCGCAGATCGTCGATCTGCACGATCTCGTACTTTCCGTAGCGGGACAGGCGCTTGAGATACTCGGCGCAGCCCTCCTGCTGCCACTTCTCCTTCAGCTTGCCCACGCAGAGTATGGTCGCGTTCATGGGGAGCCTCCCTTTCATACAAAGGCGAAGCGGTTGAAATCCGCTCCGCCCAAACTTTATGCCAGCATATTGATGACGTCCGTCACGTACATCAGCGCCGTCAGGGCCACGCCCGCGATCAGCAGCGCCCACTCGCCCTTGCTGAGCCGGATCTGCGCACGCTGCATTGTGCGCACGCCCCGCAGCTGTGCGCGCGCCCGAAAGATGCGCAGCATCAGCCGCAGCATCGCCGCAGTGAGCGCAAGTTCCACCAGCAGCATCACCAGGCCCGGGAATCCGCCAATGGCCGTGAAATAATCCATCGGTATCTCCTCCGCCGCAGGCAGGCGCTGCTGCACAAACTGGAGCAGCACCGTAGCGGCGTTGTGCACCGTATGGTAAATCAGACCCGCGTAGATGGAATCGGTGTAGATCACCAGAGAAGCGATCAACATGCCCAGGATGAACTCCGCGGGCGCGCCGATCAGCGAGCCGTGCATCAGCATGAACAGCAGCGAGGTGAGCACCATCGCCCGGCGCGTGCCCTCCCCCTCAAAGGCGGAGAGCAGCATGCCCCGGAACAGAAACTCCTCGCAGACCCCCGGCAGCACCGCCACGTAGAGCACGCACAGCAGCAGCCCCGTTCGGTCGGAGGGCGCCGTGACGCCGCCCGCGGTCACGTCGAAGCCCAACTTCTGGAAGGGAATACTCCAGATCAGCGTGACGTCGTTCACCAGGAACACGCCCAGCAGCGCCATCGCCGCGATCAGCAGCACGCTAGGCAGCGAGATCGGGTTCGGGCGCAGCGCCGGGAGGATCTCCCGCCGTTGCATTATGCTCAGCGCGAGGGGCAGCGCCAGAAAGCAGAGGTAATAAAACAGGTTGTAGGCCAGTGCCACCAGGTTCGCGTCCGCGCCCTGAAGCGCGCCGCTGAACACACCCAGCAGCAGGGACGCCGCGTACAGACCGATTCCCGAGAGCAGGTACAGAACCAGCGCGTTCTTGCGCGTGGGGCGCTGCTCCGGGCGAATTCCGGAGCGCTGCTCAGACATTGAAGCGGAACAGCGTCACGTCGCCGTCCTTCATCACGTAGTCCTTGCCCTCGGAGCG
>JAUNNK010000062.1 GCA_030537335.1 Clostridia bacterium
CAGCTTCTATTCTATCATAGAGGTGGGGATATTTGCAATTTTGTCAACAGGTCCACCTTTATGCGCAAAATAGTATGCAGGCAGTGAAAGAAAAGAGTTGTCAGGCAAACGCAACATTTCCATAATATACTTAATTGAGCATGCCTGACTACAACAGCCTGCCCTTCACCAGCTACCGCTATGCCCCCGCGCAAAAGTTCTAGGAGACGGCGAACAGCATCACCTCCACAGATCTGTTGATCTGCCTGTCGCACATCGTGCCCAACGACCTGTTCATTGAATTCGCCGCTCTGCACGATTCCGACGACGGACTGTATTTGAGCGAGCCGGAGCTGATCGTATCCGGCCATTACTGCGGCGGCGTGTGGAGAATTCCTGGCCTGGGCGCATTCTATGTTCCCAATCGCATGCTGCCCCGCTACGGCTGGTTCCCCGCCAAGGAGGATGTGAACAGACTTTCCACTGTGGGCGAAAGCCAGGTCTACCTGACGGGCAGCCTGTCTATGCTCCTTTTTCTACCCTCTAGCCTAACTTCCGTGATGAACCATTTGTTTTGACATTCCCTCTCTCTTTTCCTTTTTGGTTTTTCTCCTTTTTGCAAAAATGACCACTGACGTTGGTTTGTCAGTGGTCTGAATCCCAGTTCAGTATAAGATTGAACTAGGATTCTAATCCTATGGTGTTTTTTTCCTGCCTACTTTTTCTTGACTAATGCACAATTGCGATGGTTATAGTTCTGCCAGAAGGCAGGTTTGGGGATGACCGTCGGCTTGTGGGAGGGAGAAACCCATCAGGGCAGCGATCGTGGGCGCCTCATCAATTAGCTTCATGGTCTGAATTCGGACTCCGGGGCGGGCGTTGGGGCCAAAGATCAGGAAGAACGGCTTTTCACCCTGAAGGGGATCGTGTCCATGATTCGCCTTATACTTCAGGCCGCTCTCCTCAATGGGCAGAAGGAAGGGGCCGATATCCAGCGCATTGTGGAAATAGACTCCCGGCTGCCCCAGAAGCACCGCAGAAAAATCCCCGGTTAAATGAAAACGGCTTTCCGCCGTTTCCTTTGTCAGAACATCGGCAATACCAAGCGTCCGCTTATTTTCAGGAAGCGACAATAGCTCCAAGGCCTGCCGGGCGCTTTGCCGGGAATCCGCGTAGACAAAGGCGCTCAGACAGACGGATTGTACTTGAGCCCGCCACGTTTCAATATCTGCGTTATGGGCAGGAGATAGGAAACCATGTGCCGCCAGCAGGCGATTGGGATAGGACACGTGCGTTACCGGCTGTTGACCGTGATCGGAACAGAGGACGATGTTGGTGTCATCGCGTAATTTCACGTCATCCAGAGCGCAGAGCAACTGCCCGAGCAGCTGATCCGTTCGGAGCAAAGCCTGCTGTACCTCAGGAGATCCCAAGCCATAGTAATGCTTGGCGTTGTCTACTTGGCAGATATGCACGTACAAAAGCTCGCTTCTTTGCCGCCGAATGACCTCACACGCCATGGCAATTACAAATGTGTCAAACATGGGTTGGTTGAAGCCCTGTGGAATATCGCTCACCAAGGGCCAGATTTCACGGATGAAACCTTCGCTTCCAGCAGAACAAAAGGGCTCCAGGAATGGTTCGTTCGGTGTTTTCCCCCATATTTCAGGCACGAGGACATCGATGGGGCCGTTGCCCATGCATGGCCACATCACACAGCCAGTTGAAATTCCCGCCTGCCGTGCGGATTCAAAGATGGTGGGCCGGGCGATCTGACTGTTGTAAAAATACCATGGACGTTTAAGGGTGTCCGGCAGGAATATCTCGTTGTTCAAAACCCCTGTATGCGCAGGAGAGCAACCCGTAGCCATTGACACATGGCAGGGATAGGTGAGCGACGGAAAAACCGACTCCACTTGCGTCGCCAGAGCGCAATTACGAATGAGCCGCCCAAAATTTGGCAGGTTTTCGGCAAAGGCAAGATCTTCACCGGTCATCGCGTCAATGGATAGTACAAGCACGCGTTTTTTCTTCATTTTCCAACCTCCATTCAAACATTTTGTATTATAGCCAGCGCGAAGTATTGATGTCAAGAGATGAAATCTGCAAATTAGGGGTGTACAAAATAGAAACACTGTGCTATAATGAATGTACAGAATACTGTATATTGAATAAAAAGAGGCATACAATGATTCATCCGATCAATAAACAACAACTCGTATGTGAACGCATCGCCCGTGCGCTCCTCGTCATGCATCTGGAAGGGAAGGATCGTATGCCCTCCGTGAAGCAGTTTGCAGAGAGCTATGGCGTTGGAACGGGCACTGTGCAGGGCGCTTTTCAGAATTTGAAGGATTCCGGCGCCATTGAGCTCAATGCCTGCGGCGCGAGTGGAACGTATCTGGTTTCGGTCGATCAGCGCAAATTGTTTGATGTCTGCAATTATGGAGAGATCATCTGCCTGATGCCGCTTGGGGCGAATGCTTGTCTGCGGGGATTGGCCACGGGTATCTACGAATCCGTATCTGAAAAGAAGCTGCCGATACATATTTTATTTGCACGCGGCTCCCGGAACAGAGTGAATATGATCAAGCGTGAGAAGTGCGATCTCACTGTGATGAGCCGTCTTGCGTACGAAACAGCTCTGTCTGCGGGTGAAACGGAGATTGAACTGATTGGTGAGATCGGCCGTTGCCCGGGCGGGATTGGCTGCATCACCCGCGAGGGTGTTCCTTTTGAATATGGAAAAACAAAGGTCGCCTTTGACCGGTATTCCTATGATCATCGCGCGATTAACACATTGCTAAAACTGCCGTTCGCGGGTCGGGACGACTGTCTGGATGTTCAATTGGCCGACATGGTGCGCGTAGGAGAAGTGGAGGCAGCGCTCTGCGAGAGAAGCTCATTGGGCGATGGGCGGGGCCTGGATTTCCATGAACTGACCGCACTCCCTCAGCAAGCTCAGGACAAGTTGCGCCGGGCAGTATTGGTGGCCCGACGCGGAGAGGAATCTCTGATCCAACTGCTTCGTTTGGCGATTACACCGGAAAAGGTGGCAAAAATCCAGGATGAAGTGATGAACGGTAGACGATTTGAAAAGTATTAGGAGCGGCTATGCGGAAGTATATTGGCAGCCTTGAAGATTTTGTAGCGCAGCCGGAGCTGGAGTATGACGAGACTTTCTGGGCTGACTATCAGGTGTTAGGCCCCATGTTCTCAGCTCTGCGCCTGTTCATGACTATGGAAGATGTGCTTCCGGTCATCGTAGGCGCGAAGGGTTGCGCGTATCATTTGAATTTTACCATCGTAGCATGGGGAGAAATTGATTTTGACCTGGGGAAGCGCCCTCTTCCAGTGCTTCAGTTCAGCCAGAGCCAGATCATCACGGGGAGTTTTGAGTTGAGCGAAGGGTGGGTAAACCGCCTGAAGGTGCTGGCGAAGCGTCGCGGCGCGAAACGGATCATGCTCTTTTTTACGGACGCCATGGCTCTGTGCGGCGCGAATCTGGATGGAATTGCAGCCTCTCTGGAAAAGATGTGCGGCATCGAAACTTCATATGTAAATGTGTTTGCAATGTCCGGGACCAACCAGTGGCAGGGATACAAGGCGGCGCTGGAAGCGATGTATCTGCCGCTGCTGGATAAGTCCTTTAAACGGGAAAAGTCCGTAAATTTGGTTGGCTGGATGTGGCCATCCAGAAAACGGAATCAGGAGATTGGCTGCTGTATTTCCATGTTGAACGAACTGGGCATCCCTGTGAACGCAGTCATCTCCGGTGGCAGCCAGCTTTCTGATATTGAGAAGAGCCTTCATGCCTCGGCGAACGCGGTGGTTTGCTCTTCTCTCATGGGCGAAATGCTTGATATTCTGGACAAACGCGGCATCCGTCTGGCCGGAAACCGCGCGCCTTACGGTTTCTCCGGCACCGTAGAATGGTTGGAAAACATTGCCGAAGCGCTGGATATGGACATTCATGAAGGGCTCGAAGCGATGCGCGCGCGCTATCTCCCCAAATTCCTGGAAAACAAGGCGCGTCTGAAGGGGAAAAAGGTGTTCGTCAGCGGCGGACCCGGCCGTGTTATCGGCCTTTTGCACGCCCTGAACGACTATGAAATGGATATACAGGTGGCGTGCATGTTCTGGCCGCACGCATGGAGTCGGGAAGATTTGAAGCATCTTCTGCAGGAGCACGGGCTGAAGGTGGGAACATTCATACTCTCCCCGGGTCTTGACGATCTGGAATGGGCCGCGCAGAATTTCCAATTCGACGTCTGGATGGGTGGCTATCAGGAGCAGCACACTTGCAAGCGATATAACATTCCCTTCGTGCCGATCACTGTGTACACCGTGACCCATGTGGGCTTTGAAGGCGCGGTGAATCTGGGAAACAAAATGCTCATGGCTATGGATGGACACTCCTTTGTAGAGAATAGCTTTACTGCAAATGAAATTGAGGGATATACATGTTCACCGAATTGACAAAGGAAGCAGGGCTTGCTGCACTGGAGCCCATGTGTGGTTGTGGTTTGCTCGGGGCATTGAAATGTATCGCTGGTGTTGAGGGCATACTGCCGATGATCCACGGTCCGGTGAGTTGCTCCTCGGGCCATCGTCTGGCAATGTTATATGCAGGGGTAGAGCCCCTGCTACCGACGACCTGTGTCGAGCAATCACAGATGGTTCTGGGCAGTTGTGAACGTCTGGAGCAGGCGATGCGCGCGGCATGGGAAAAATACCACCCGGAAATCCTCCTGGTTCTGCTCAGCTGCGCGGTGGCTATGATGGGGGAGGATTATCAGAGCTGCGTTCGGGCCTACTGCCAGGATACGGGAAAGCTTGCGCTGGTATTGGATGGCAGCGCATTGGCTGGAGACGAAGTGGATATCTGTCCGAAACTGTATGCAGCGCTGTGTGAAGCGCTGGGCGTGCAAAATGGAACGGGCAGCAATATTGCGCTGGAAGGCTTCGCAAAGACAGACTATGCATTCCAGAAAAACCTGCCCGCGTTGGAGCGCCTGATCAACGATTCCTTGCAGGGATGCATGACGCCCGGGTTGTTTGCGGATAGCGATGTTTTTTCTGCTGACGGCGCATACGCCGGGGCACGAAAGGTATATGCGAGCCTCCTGTGGAAAAGGGATGGATTGGACTCGGCGGCTCCAATTGGCGTGCGGGGCAGTTGGCGCTATCTGAATTATATCTCTCGGGAAACGGGTTTGCCTCTCCGATCGGAAGCGGAGCGCATCTATCGGGAATATGAAGAGGCGCTGGAGCCGATCGCTGCTGAACTGCGAGGAAGGGGCTTATCCGTTGCCGTTGAAGGAGCCGGATGGTATGCCTACGCTCTGGCGGACTATCTGAAAAACGATCTGGGGTGTCGGGTGTTGCTTAGCGTTGACCGGGAATCCGGGAGGATCCCCTGGCGGAAAATCTGCGACGCCTTCTATGAGGACACGGGACGCTTTGAATTGGTCGAACTGATTCAGGAGTTCGGGGCGAAGATTGTATTTGGTTCCAGCAATGTGCAGATGGACGCGCAATGGCGTTACATCCCCTTCTATCAGCCTGTGTGGAGGGTGGTGGAACCGATGGCTCTTCTGGGATATGAAGCGGCGATTCAACTGGCGAAGCAACTGTTGCCGGAGGCGATAGGATGAATCAGAAGCGCGTTGCAATTTATGGAAAGGGCGGCATTGGGAAAACCACCATTTCCGTTAATCTGGCACTGATATTGGCGTCCAGAGGTCAGAAGGTTTTGCTGGTGGGCTGCGATCCCAAGAGGGATACGACCAGGCTTTTGACGGGCGACAGCTTACCGACCATCCTGGATAGTTACGACGCCATTGTGCGCGGTGAAGCCTCAATCAGCAAAGCGTTGGTGGAGTGCCGAAAAAACCTGTGGTGCTGCGAAACCGGCGGGCCGAAACCCGGCGTGGGCTGTGCGGGCAGAGGGGTATTGATCGCATTGGAGCTTCTGAACAAAAGAGGCATTCTGGATCAGGCCGACGTGGTACTTTATGACGTCCTGGGCGATGTGGTATGCGGCGGCTTTGCAACGCCAGTCACCCGGGGATATACGGATCGCGTGTATGTCGTGACCTCCGGCGAACAGGCTTCTCTGCTGGCCGCCAACAATATTCTTACAGGCATGACGCAGGTCGGCGGTAATATTGGCGGACTGATCGTAAACACCCGGGGATTTGATGGGGAGGACGCATACGTACATGCCTTTACGCAGCGGGTAAACGTTCCGGTCATCGCGTGGATTCCCTATTCTCAAAGGATAAAGCTGGAGGAATTGCGCCGCAGAGCCATCTGCGAGGTTGAGAATGCCGGATTTGAAAACATGGCAATGACCAATTTGGCGGAAGCCGTGTTTGAAAGCAGGGAACCCGTCCGCCCCAACAGTCTGGCGCAGGATGAACTCTATGAAATTATTGCCGAAATCGGGAGGTGCCAGATTCATGACTGAAGCGCCGCTGTTGAAGATTGAGAATCTTACCACGTCATTTCATACCGAGCATGGTCTGCTGCCCGCTGTGGAGCATGTGAATCTAACGGTTCAGCCCCGGGAGATTGTCGCGGTTGTCGGTGAATCTGGTTCTGGCAAGACAGTAACCTGCCTGTCGATCATTGATCTGGTGGCTGGCAAAAAGATGTTTGAAATCAACGGAAGTATCCTCTTTGAGGGCAGGGAGTTGGTCGGCGCAGATGAGAACACCATGCGTTGTCTGAGAGGCAACGAAATTGGCATGATCTTTCAGGAACCCATGACCTCATTGAACCCGGTGCTCACCGTAGGAAAGCAAATTGATGAGAGCCTGAAGACGCACACGAATATGACGCGCCGCCAACGCAGAAAGCGCATAGTCGAGCTGCTGCATCTGGTCGGTATACCGGAGCCGGAAAAGCGCGTAAACTGCTATCCATTCGAGCTTTCCGGTGGCATGAAACAGCGAGTGATGATTGCGATGGCGCTGTGCTGCAATCCAAAACTGCTGATTGCGGACGAGCCAACCACGGCGCTGGACGTGACCATACAGGCGCAGATCCTGATGCTGCTCAAGGAACTACGGGATCGGTTAGGGATGTCTATCATCTTTGTCAGCCACGATCTGGGCGTGGTATCCAATTTTGCTGAGCGTGTGGTGGTGATGTATGCCGGGAAGGTGGTAGAGGAGGGCTCTGTTTGCCAGGTGATTGATTCTCCGCTCCATCCCTATACATATGGACTGATTGAATCTATTCCCAGGCTGAACCAGCCCAAGGATGTAGAGTTACATGTGATCCCCGGCAATATTCCTGATCTTTCCAACATGCCCGCAGGATGCCGCTTTGCCCCCCGCTGTCCGCGAGCCCGACCGGAATGCGCGCAGCGCGTGCCTGAAATGCGAGAAATTGAAGCTGGGCACAGCGTCTGCTGTCTTCTGTTTGATGAGAAAGGGGGAAAGGCTTAATGGGCAAGGGTGACGTGCTGGTGCGCCTGGAAAATGTGGTGAAGCACTTCCCCATCAAGGGAGGCGTATTCCTTCGTCAGGTCGACAGCGTGAAGGCGGTTAACGGCGTAAGCTTTGAAATCCGGGAGGGAGAAACTTTCGGTTTGGTGGGTGAATCCGGTTGTGGCAAGTCAACCCTGGGAAATGTTATCCTGGGCCTGGAAAAACCGACGAGCGGCAGGATTTACTATGATCAGCAGGACATCAACGCCTTGCGTGGAGCCAAAAGGCGATCGATTCGTCACCAGATGCAGATTGTCTTTCAGGATCCCTTTGAATCCCTGAATCCGCGAATGACGGTGGAAGAAATTGTGGGCGAAGGACTGCGCATACAGGGTGGTATGTCCAAGAAAGAGATTCATACCCGTGTTATTCATATGCTTCAACGCGTGGGACTGAATGCGGAGCACGCTCTGCGTTATCCCCATGAATTCTCGGGCGGTCAACGCCAGCGCATAGGAATCGCACGCGCACTGATCGTTCAGCCGCGCTTCATCGTTTGCGATGAGCCCGTTTCCGCCCTGGACGTCTCTGTGCAGGCGCAGATCATTAACCTTTTGCGGAGCCTGCAAAGGGAGTTCGGCTACACCTACCTCTTTGTCGCGCACGGATTGAACGTTGTGCGCCACATGAGCGATAGAGTGGGCGTTATGTATCTGGGGCAATTGGTAGAAGTGGCGGATGCGGACGAAATCTTTGCCTATCCGCGCCATCCTTATACCCAAGCGCTCATCAGCGCAATTCCGGATGTGGGCATGCGCGGGAAGCCCTTTGAATCGGCGCTCAGCGGCGATGTGCCCAGCCCGGTAAACCTGCCTTCCGGCTGTCCCTTTCATCCCCGTTGTCCTTACGCGAAGGATATCTGCCGCATGCAGATGCCGGATACGCATATGGTTGGTCGCGCGCAGGTGATGTGTCATCTCTATGATGACGAATCGATCCATTGACGGGAAATATATAGGTGCAACGCCTGTATATATATAACAAAGGAGGAAATAAACATGAACTTCCGTAGAATGCTTGCTCTTCTGCTGGTGGCAATGCTGCTGGCAAGCGGTGTATCGGCCCTTGCCGAAGATACCGCGGAACCCAAGTATGGTGGCACCCTCGTTGCTTACACCTCTGCCGATCCCATGAACTTTGATCCTGCCACGCAGACGTCCTGGGATCAGACGATCGTCGCGGCCAACATTCTGGAAGGCCTGGTTCGCCTGAACCCCGAAGGAACCGGCATTGAGCCCGGTATCGCCGAAGACTGGAGTGTTTCTGAAGATGGTCTGGTCTGGACCTTCAACCTGCGCCATGGCGCGAAGTTCCACAACGGTCGCGAAGTCGTCGCTCAGGACTTCAAGTATTCCTTCGAGCGCATCGCTGATCCGGAAATGGCCTCCAATGCTGCCTGGAAGCTGAACCGACTGGTGGGCTTTGATGCGTATCAGGCGGGAGAAGCAGAGGAGATCACCGGCATCAAGGTCGTGGACGATTACACGCTGGAGCTGACTCTGTCTCAGCCCTTCGCGCCCTTTATCTCCATGCTGGCCTCCGCGAGCCTGGCGGTTGTTCCCCAGGAAGCCGTGGAAGAGTATGGCGAGGACTTCGGCCTTTATGCCGTTTCTGCCGGCCCCTTCACCCTGGGCGAATGGAACTTCGGCCAGGATCTGACGATCAATGCCTTTGAAGACTACTGGGCGGGCCGTCCCTATCTGGATGCCGTGAAGTTCCGCGTCATCAACGATGAGAATACCCGCATTGTGGAATTCGACGCTCAGACCCTGGACGTCGCGTGGATTACCCCTGCGCACTACGAGCGCCTGACTACGGATCCCACATACGCCGACAGCATCGGTTATGCCTATACCCTGCATACCGCTTTCCTGATGTTCAACATGGAGCAGGAACCCTTTGGCTCGAACAAGGCGCTGCGTGAGGCCGTGTTCTATGCGATGGATACCCAGGCCGTGCTGGAACTGCTGCAGTACCGCGCGAGCTATGCGGATCGTCTGCTGCTGCCGGACATGCTGGGTGGTGGCGAACCCTGCACCGAGTCTCCCCGCAATATCGAACTGGCCAAGGAAAAGATGGCTGAAGCCGGATACCCCGACGGTATCGACGAAGTGTTCACGGTCATTACGCCTGCCTGGAACAACAACATCAAGATCCTTGAGATCTATCAGCAGAATCTGAAGGAAATCGGCATCAATATCGAAATCGGCGCCATGGATACCACTGCCTACAACGAGGCGCGCAACAGCGGCAACTATAAGATTGCATGGGGCAATGTCGTGGCCGGCTATCCCGATCCGGATGCGATGATCTATCCCACCTTCCACTCCAGCAGCATCGGAGCATCCGGTAATTATGCCCGGTACAACAATCCGGAAGTGGACGCGTTGATCGACCAGGCACGCGCCTCCACGAACGAAGAAGAGCGTGATACCCTCTATCAGCAGATTGATAACATGGTTCTGGAAGACATGCCCTACGCCTACCTGGATCACAACATCTATGTGGATATCTGCCAGCCCTACGTCAAGAACTACTGCCCCAGCGCGCTGGATGTAAGTACCTATCATAGAGTCTGGATTGACAAGTAAGTATCTCCCGTAAAACCCTTGGGGTCCGGAGCGGATGCTCCGGCCCCATCCAAATTTGAAATACAGGTGATTGGCTATGTTCAAGTATATTCTGCGCAGGATACTGATAATGATTCCTGTATTGATCGGACTGACCGTGGTGGTATTTTTGCTGGTTAATGTCCTTCCCGGCGATACTGCACGCATCATTGCCGGTGATTACGCGGACGAAGCAACTGTTGAAAGTATTCGCCAGAGTTATGGCTTGGATAAACCCATTCATATACAATATATCGAGTATATCAAAAAGCTCCTGCAGGGCGACTTTGGCAGGTCTTATCATAGCCGGCGACAGATTGCCAAGGAGATTCAGAACGTATTTCCGAAGACCATACGGCTCGCACTGGCGACGGAGCTTTTCAGTGTCGCAATCGGCATCATACTAGGCATGGCGGCCGCTTTGCGGCGCGGTACAATCCTGGACCGGATCGTTACGGGCTTTGGCGTGCTGGGCCTGTCGATTCCGCAATTCTGGTTTGCGCTGATCCTGCAACTGATCTTTGCCGTGACGCTCAAATGGTTGCCGCCATCAGGTTATGGAGTCGGGTTTGATCAGTATATCATCCTGCCGGCGATCACCCTGGGCATCCCCTCTGCGGGCATGATGGCCCGAGTTTCCCGCACGGCCTTTCTGGAAGTGCTCCCGCAGAACTACATTCGTACCGCTTACGCAAAGGGTCTAAAAGCGCATATCGTTATCTGGCAACATGCGCTGAAGAATGCCATGATCCCCATCCTCTCCTTGATTGGAACGGATATCAGCCGCCTGATTACCGGCACAATGATTGCGGAAAGCGTGTTTTCATGGCCGGGCATCGGAAAATACGGCTATGATGCGCTCTTTTATAAGGATATGCCTGCTTTGCAGGCGACCGTATTGGTGCTTGCCGTGACCATTTGCGTCATCAATCTGGTAGTGGATATTCTGTATGGAATTGTCGATCCGCGCGTGCACGTGGGGCAGAAGGGAGGGCTGTAATATGGCGGATAAGGATTATTCTCCGAAGAATCTGCGATATCGCAGACTACTGGAGCGCGATGTCGCCTCGGGCAGAAGTCTCTATTCCGATGCCTGGGCGCGTCTGAAGCGGGATCGGGTGGCAATGATCGGTCTGCTTGTGATTCTGATCTTTATTGTAATTGCCATCTTTGCTCCGATAATCCCCGGATTGGATCCGGAAGCAATTGAACCCCGCAGGGAAGTGAACGGTGAAACCATACTTCCGCCTTACCGGCCAAGTATGAAAAACCTCATGGGTACGGATCAGCTTGGCAGGGACATATTTGCCCGGGTGCTGCACGGAGTGCGCGTATCGCTGCTTGTGGGCATGGTGGCACGTGGCCTGACTATGCTCCTGGGAGTGACGCTGGGCATTGTTTCTGCTTACTATGGGGGATGGATCGATACGCTCATCATGCGCATTACGGATGTCTTCCTCGCTTTTCCGGTTATGCTGTTGGCAATGGTGATCACATTGATCCTGAAGCCAAGCCTGATAACGGTCTGCATTGCCATCATGGTGGTGGGCTGGCCGGATGTAACCCGTCTGATTCGTGGTCAGGCATTGAAGCTTAAGAACAAGGATTACATGAAGGCCTCCCGCGCTTTGGGCGCGCGCAACGGCTGGATTATCGTCCGGCAGATTCTGCCCAACTGCCTCTCGCTCATCATTGTTTCGTTCTCTATGGGCGTTCCGGGAGCCATCATGTATGAAGCTGGTATGAGCTTCTTCGGCTACGGCGTCCAACCGCCCACGCCTTCGCTGGGGAACATGATCGCGGATGCACGCGGATATATGACGGTATGTCCGTGGTACATACTCTTCCCTGGGATAACCCTGATACTGATCGTCGTGGCCTTCAATATCTTTGGTGATGGATTGAGCGATGCGCTGGATCCTTACGCCAAGCGCAGGAGTTGATTTCATGATTGGAAACAAGCCGGGTTTCTCCCACCCGTGCTTCCAGAACGAGGAAGCGAAAGTGGCGCGAATCCACCTGCCGGTGGCAAGAAAATGCAATATCAAGTGCAGTTTCTGCAATCCAGCCTCGGGAGATATCTGTGCGCATGGCTGTGTTCCGGGATTGACCCGGACTGTACTCACACCGCAGGAGGCTGTTGAACGCGTTGAAGCTGTTTGTAGCCGGGGGATTGATCTCAAAATCGTCGGCATTGCAGGCCCGGGAGAACCACTCTTCAATGAAGAAACGTTCCAAACCCTTGAAAAGGTGCGCGCCCGGTTTCCGAACATGCATCTTTGTCTGAGTACAAATGGTTTGCTGCTCCCTCGGAAGGTGGATGAAATCGTTCGACTGGGAGTAGAAACACTCACTGTGACTGTGAACAGCCTGTCTCTGCCGGTTGCACATAAGATTTATGAGCATGTTCAGGGACGCAAAGACGACGAATCCTTTAAAGAGCTTTTACACTGTCAAATGCTGGGCATTGAGATGGCCGCGCGCCGGGGGTTGTGTGTCAAGGTAAACAGTGTTCTCGTGCCCGGGGAAAATGAAGATGAGCTTCCGGAAATTGCGCGAAGAGTGAGTGAGCGCGGGGCCTACATACACAACGTGCTGCCTCTGATTCCGCGCGCAGATACAAAAGCGCGCCTTGCACCGGACGCGGCTACCATACGCCGGGTTCGCGAGGATTGCGGCAAACATCTGTGTCAGTTCGATCGCTGCCGCCATTGCAGGGCGGATGCGCTGATTGACGGCGACTAGAGAGCACTGACGGAGAGCTTTGCTACTCTGTGAAAGCACAGGCATCCCCTTTGTTACTACAAATACGTCTGGAGAGAAACGATATGAGAAACGTCCACAAGAAAAAACTGTTCCCCGATTATTATGCAATAGATGTATCTTTGGTTACGCCTGATTTTATTCGTGCATGTGGGTGTACGGCTGTGCTTGTGGACATCGACAATACCCTTTCCAGAGTAGACGCCCCGGAAGCAACACCGTTGGGTGGAAAATGGATGGCTGACATGAAAGCCACAGGGATTCCCTTTGCTTTTATCTCAAATAACGATCCACCACGCGTAGAACTCTTTTCGGAGAAATATGGCGCGCCCTTCATCTGTCATGCGGAAAAGCCGAAGCCCGACGGATACCGGGCTTTGGCGAAACAGCTGGGTCATCCTGTGGAAAAATGCATGATGGTGGGCGATCAGCTGTTTACGGATATTTTGGGAGGGAATAACGCTGGCATGTGCACAGTGCTGGTTGCGCCTGTCTGTGAGTGGGAAGATCCCGTTGACTTCCGGTTGCGGCGCAAAATGGAAAAGATTCTCGTGACTGTGGACAACGTCTTTTGCAGCAAAAAACGGTTAATAGGAGGTTAGAGCGATGAAAGCGATGTATCATATTGATTTCGATGCCAGTCATGGAGCCAGGTATGCCATTCTGCCTGGCGACCCAGGTCGAGTGGAAAAAATCGCGGCGCTTCTGGATAACCCCAGGTTCCATCATCAGAACCGGGAATATACCGCCTGGCTTGGAGAATTATCCGGAGAGAAGGTGCTGGTCATGTCGACGGGCATGGGCGGCCCGTCAACCGCGATTGCTGTGGAGGAGTTATATCAGACGGGTGTTCGGACCTTTATTCGCGTAGGTACCTGTGGCGGTATGCAAACGGAAATCGTGAGTGGAGATATCGTGGTCGCAACCAGCGCCATTCGGATGGAAGGTACCAGCCGGGAGTATGTGCCCATTGAGTTTCCGGCGGTCGCAAATCTGGACGTGACCAACGCATTGGTTCAGGCAGCTCGTAAGCTGGAGCTCAACTACCATGCCGGAGTCGTGCAATGTAAGGATTCCTTCTATGGTCAGCACGACCCTGAACGTATGCCTGTGGGGTATGAACTGGAGAATAAGTGGAAGGCCTGGATCGGCGCAAACTGTCTGGCTTCTGAGATGGAGAGCGCCGCTCTGTACATCGTCAGCCAGGTCTTGCGTGCCCGGGCGGGTTGCGTGCTTTCGGTCGTCTGGAACCAGGAACGTGCACGCCAGGGACTGTCGAATCCCGAGGTGCACGATACCGGCGATGCAATAAGGGTTGCAGTTGAAGCAGTGAGAACATTGATTGCCGCCGATAAACAGTAAATAAGAATTCTCAGGGAAGAAAACAAGTGAGCAGATATTTCTTCGACCGATCCCATGTTCAAGTGTATTTCTGATGGGTCTGCAAGGGCGACTATGAGATCTGGGGTACTGAACGCACATGCAAACCCCCGGCTTCGTGAAGTTGTAAAATAAAGGTAGACTGGACTGTTCCCCAAGTAACAGATAGAGAAATAAGGGCCCTGTCATAGAATAAG
>JAUNNK010000063.1 GCA_030537335.1 Clostridia bacterium
TACCAGTCGTAGCCCATCAGCTCCAGCACCTTGAACAGCTGGCGGAAGTGCAGATCCTGCTGGTAGGCCACCACGTAGAGGGACTTGTCGAAGTCGTAGGTGTCCTTGCGGTACTTGGCGGCGGCCAGGTCGCGGGTGATGTAGAGCGTGGCCCCGTCGGAGCGCAGGATCAGCGCCGGGGGCATGCCGTAGGGCTCCAGATCCACGATCTGCGCGCCCTGATCCTCCTTGAGCAGGTTCTTTTCACGCAGCTCGTCGATGATGGGCTGCATCTTGTCGTTGTAGAAGGACTCGCCGGCGTAGGAGTCGAACTTCACGCCCAGCAGGTCGTACACGCGCTCCGCGTCCTTCAGGGTCACGGACTTGAACCAGTTGAAGATCTCGAGAGCCTCCTCATCGCCGTCCTCGATCTTCTTGAACCATGCGCGGCCCTCGTCGTTGAGAGATTCGTTGTCCTTGGCCTCGGTGTTGAAGCGCACGTAGAGCTTCACCATCTCGTCCACGCCGCCGTTCGCCACAGTGTCATGGTCGCCCCAGCGCTTGTAGGCGGCGATCATCTTGCCGAACTGGGTGCCCCAGTCGCCCAGATGGTTCACGCCCACCGCGTTCCAGCCGAAGAACTTGTGGAGCTTGTACAGGGCGTTGCCGATCATCGTGGTGGACAGGTGGCCGATGTGGAAGCGCTTGGCGATGTTGATGGAGGAGTAGTCCAGCACCACGGTCTTGCCCGCGCCGGAGTTGTCGGAGCCGTAATTTTCGCCCTGCTTAAGCACCGCCTCCACCACCTTCTCTGCGTAGGTGGCGCGGTCGATGAAGAAGTTCAGATAGCCCTTGACCGACTCCACCCGGCCCAGATAGTCCGCCTGGATGTTGGCGGCGAGGGCGTCGGAGATCATCATCGGGCTCTTGCGCAGGGTCTTGGACAGCTTGAAGCAGGGGAAGGCGTAGTCGCCCATGTCGGTGCTCGGCGGAATTTCCAGCGCCGCGGCGACGTCCGCGGGCTGCAGGCCGGTCTCACCGAAGGCGCGCTCCGCTGCGGAAAGAATTTCATTTGCAATGGAAAGCTTGAAGTCCATGTGTCGTTTCACTCCTGTTTGCTTTTGCTTGTCTCCTTTCTATTATAGCAGATATTTCGGGCGCGAACAGCAAACGGCGGGTTAATTATTTTTGCGGACGGGAAGCACACATGAAAGCATCTCCCCGTTTGCACCAATATGGTTGATTTTTTGCGGAAAAGAGGGTATCATGGAGTTGGAATCCCACGGGGATTTACGCAGTATATCCAATGCAACAATCTGCATCCGAATGGAGGGATCACGATGGCATTTTTCAACGATTTCAAGGAGATGTTTACCAACGCGGCGCAGTCCGTGACGAACAAGACCAAGGACAGCGTGGAGATCACCCGCCTATCCAGCGAGAGCCGCAGCATCGCCGGGGAGATCGAGGATCTGTACCGGGAAATCGGCCGCGTCTATGTGGACTCCCAGGGCACGGACGGCGTGACCCTCGCGCCGCTGTGCGCCAAGGTCGCCGAGCTGCGCGACCGCCTGGAAGCTCTGGAGCGCCAGAAGCTGCAATTGCGCAACCAGAACCGCTGCCCCTCCTGCGGCACAGTGATGGGCAAGGGCGCGCGCTTCTGCTCCAGCTGCGGCAGGCGCATGCCGGAGCCCGCCCCCGAGACCGAGCCTGCCCCCACTGCGGAGGACGTGGACTACTGCCCCGAGTGCGGTGCGATGCGCAAGGATCAGGACGAATTCTGCGCGGTCTGCGGCCACGACTTCAACGCGCCCGCTGAGGAGGCGGTAAAGCCTGCTCCCGCACCCAAGGCCTCTGCTGTGGAGGACAGCTCCGACGAGGCCCCCACCGACTACGACGCGGAATAAGCGCCGCCGCCCAGGAGGAGCACGATCCATGGATAAGCAACGCAATTCCTACAACGGCCGCTTCGGCGAAACCCCGTCCGGCAGCCGACGGCCCACGGGCAGCTACCGCTCCCAGCCCTCCGGCGGCTACAAGTCCCGCCCGGACTACGAGACCTACAGCCGACCGGGCAGCCGAACCGCGCCCGGCGACAGCTATACCCGTCGGCCCGCGCCCCGTCCGCAGCCGAACCGCGCGCTGTCCGCCCAGAGCAGGGATCGCAAGAAGCGGCGCAGGGCAAGGAAGCTGCGCATCGCGGCGGTGCTTCTGCTGCTGATCCTGATCGTCGCGGGCGTGATCTTCGCCATCTGCGCAAAGAAGAACCAGGTGGTTCACCAGATGCCCACCGTGCAGCGCACCGCCGAATTTGAGAACGTCACCATCACGGAGGAAACATGAAGCTGACACTGCACGCCCACGCCAAGATCAACTGGTCGCTGTCCATCTGCGGCGAGCGCCCGGACGGCTATCACAGCCTGGATATGCTGATGCAGAGCATCGAGCTGTGCGACGTGCTCAGCTTCGAGTCCGCGCGCTTTCTGACGCTGACGGTGGACGGCCAACCTCTGCCCACCGGCAACCGCAACCTGGTGATTCGCGCCGCCAGCGCCCTCAACGAGGCGCTGGGGCAGCACAACGGCGCGCGCATCACGCTGAAAAAGAGCATCCCCACGCGGGCGGGGCTGGGCGGCGGCAGCGCCGACTGCGCGACCACGCTCATCGCCCTGAACCGGCTGTGGAACCTGCGGCTGCCGCTGCGCACGCTGCAGCAGATCGGCCTGAAGCTGGGCGCGGACGTGCCCTTCTGCCTGCAGCAGGGACTTGCCCGGGCCGAGGGCGTGGGGGAGATCCTGACCCCCATCGGCGACGCGCCGAGGATCCCACTGGTGATGGTCACGCCCGGCGGCGGGCTCTCCACCCCGGCCGTGTTCAAGGCCTGGAGTGACGGCGGCGATCCCATGACGCAGATCGACAACCTTGCCCTGGCCGATGCCCTGAAGGCGGGCGACTTCGCCCGGGCGCAGGCGCTCTCCCACAACGATCTGGAGGCCCCCGCCGTGCGCCTGATGCCCCGGATCGGGGAGCTGATGGAGCACTTCCGCAACCTGGGCGCGGACTTCGTGCGCATGACCGGCAGCGGATCGACCGTGTTCGCCGCCTTCGCCAACGAGGAGGTCGCCCGCCGCGCCGCGCAGCTCACCCCCGGCGCAATCCTCACCCACACCGCCGCACCGATCTGATTTCGGAACTTTTCTGTAAAAAAAGTGCTTGACTTTTGCCGGAACCATGAGTATAATATAAATGTTCATGCGGTCGTGGCGGAATAGGCATACGCGCACGTTTGAGGGGCGTGTGGGAGACCGTACGGGTTCAAGTCCCGTCGACCGCACCATTTTCACCCGGTCTAAATTCAGACCGGGTGGTTTTTTATGCGAAAAACAGCTGAAATCCCGCATTGGGACTCCAGCTGTTTTCTGTTCCCAGCCTTTACTTCACATCATACATCCCGTCGCTGCGCACCAGCAGGTCGCCGTAAAACTCAAAGGATGCGAGGGGCAGGCCATCTTGATCATAGCAGGTGTAGATCGTGGTATTGCCCGTGGCGCCCATGCTGCTGGCCTTGCCGGTGACCATGCCGCTGACGAACCAGGCGGGCGCAACGTCCAGCTCCGTTTCCTCGCCCAGCCCTGCCTCGCAGTCCAGCTCCGCGCGAGTCCAGCGTCCGCCGTCGAAGTCCGTGCCCCAGTAGCCGCAGAACACCGGCACGGAGACCCTCTGAAAGCCCAGCGGCGACATGCCCGCCTCGCCCCAGTAGCTCTTCACGCCGGGGAAGCACCTGCGCAGCATCAGATACAGCGCCTGGGCGCTGGGGTCGGTGTTTTCGCACCAGTCGTCGCCGGAGCCGCCCAGCAGGATCGCCGCGCCGTCGCGCACGGCATAGCTCTCCTCGGTGCCCGCGTCGCAGGCGGCAGCCTGCCATGCAGGCTTCCCCTCGGGCAGGCTCAGAATCAGCCCCTTCAGGTTCGCCAGCGCCTCGTCGCTCAGCCTGCCCAGGTTCTCCGCATCCGTGCGCGACAGCATCCACGCAGTCTTTTCGTCGCGCGCGTCGGGCCATTCGGTCTCGCTGGCACAGCCCTCCCAGAGCCACATTTCACCCTCGGAGTCCACCCAGCCGACCTGCAGCGCGTCTCCCCAGCCGAGCTGCTCGTAGTCCGTGTACAGCAGGATCGTCCGCTCCGACTCCGCCAGGGCCGTGGTCGTCAGCAGCGCCAGCGCAAGCGTCAGCAGCATAAGCCGTTTCATTGATCGCACCTCCTGGATTCTTTCCATCAGTTATTCAGACGAAAGATGAATGGGTGACGGTTCCATCATTTACCATATTTTTCTTCCCCGTTAAAAATCCATGCAAGAATTGACGAAAGGGCGCGGCAGTGCTAAAATGTTCCTCAGAGCGTCGATGGAGACCGACGCCGCACCCGCCAATCCCCAGAGAGGACACCGATCGCTGCGAGGCGTCCGTTTGGCCGCGGCCGAGACCGCTCCGGAGCAGCGACGCGAGACAAGCGCCGCCGGTTTGCCCCCGTTACAGGGCCCACGAGCCAAAGTCAAGGTGGAACCGTGCCTCTTGAATCAACAATTCAATGCACCCTTGGAACACAACGTCCGGGGGTGCGTTTTTTTCGCCCCTGAATGCAGAAAAGGAGAGGGAATCATGAAGATCATCTACAAGGACGGCGTCGTCGCAGAGTGCCCCGAGGAGGAGAAACTGCACGTCATCCGCCACACCGCAGCCCACATCATGGCCCAGGCCATCCAGCGCCTCTATCCCCACGCGGACTTCGCCTACGGCCCCGCGACCGACAACGGCTTCTACTATGACGTCGATCTAGGCGAGACCAAGCTGAGCGACGAGGATCTTGCGAAGATCGAAGCCGAGATGAAGAAGATCGTGAAGGAGAACCTGCCCATCAAGCCCTTCATTCTGCCCCGCGCGGAGGCGAAGGCCCTGATGGAGGAGCGTCACGAGAAGTACAAGCTGGAGCACATCGACGACCTGCCCGAGGACGCGGAGATTTCCTTCTTCAAGCAGGGCGACTATGTGGACATGTGCATCGGACCGCACCTGACCTACACCAAGGCGCTGAAGGCCTTCAAGATCACCCAGCAGTCGGGCGCGTACTGGAAGGGCGACAAGAACAACAAGATGCTCACCCGCATCAACGGCATCGCCTTCGCCACCCAGGAGGAGCTGGACGCGCACCTGAAGCTGATGGAGGAGGCCGCACGCCGCGACCACCGCAAGATCGGCAAGGAAATGAAGCTGTTCATGATGCGCGACGAGGCCATCGGCTTCCCCTTCTTCCTGCCCAACGGCATGATTCTGAAGAACACGCTGATCGACTACTGGCGCGAGCTGCACCGTGAAAACGGCTATGTGGAGGTTTCCACGCCCCTGATCATGAACCGCAAGCTGTGGGAGACCAGCGGCCACTGGGATCACTACAAGGACAACATGTACTCCACCATGATCGACGACGAGATCAACTGCGTCAAGCCCATGAACTGCCCCGGCGGCGTGCTGATCTACGGCAGCGAGCCCCACTCCTACCGCGAGCTGCCGCTGCGCGTGGGCGAGCTGGGCCTGGTGCACCGCCACGAGCTGCGCGGCGCGCTCCACGGCCTGTTCCGCGTGCGCTGCTTCACCCAGGACGATGCGCACATCTTCATGCGCCCCGACCAGATCACCGACGAGATTTCCAACGTGGTGCACCTCATCAACCAGGTCTACACCAAGTTTGGCTTCAAGTACTTCATCGAGCTGTCCACCCGTCCCGAGGACTCCATGGGATCCGACGAGGACTGGGAGGCCGCGACCAACGGCCTGAAGGGCGCGCTGGAGAAGCTGGGCCTGGACTACACCATCAACGAGGGCGACGGCGCGTTCTATGGCCCGAAGATCGACTTCCACCTGCAGGACAGCATCGGACGCACCTGGCAGTGCGGCACCATCCAGCTCGACTTCCAGATGCCGCTGAACTTCCACCTGGAGTACACCGCCGAGAACGGTCAGAAGGAGCGCCCGATCATGATCCATCGCGTGTGCTTCGGCTCCATCGAGCGCTTCATCGGCATCCTCACCGAGCACTACGCCGGCAAGTTCCCCACCTGGCTCGCTCCCGAGCAGGTGCGCGTCATGTCCGTCTCCGACAAGAGCGAGGATTATGCCCGTCAGGTCTATGACAAGCTCTTCGCCGCCGGCATCCGCGTCACCCTCGACGACCGCAGCGACAAGATCGGCTACAAGATTCGCGAGGCCCGCCAGGTCATGCGCGTGCCCTACATGCTCATCATCGGCGCCAAGGAGGTCGAGAACGGCAACGTCTCCGTCCGCGACCGCGACACCGACGAGACCACCGTCATGACCGTCGACGAGCTCATCGCCAAGCTCCGTGAGGAGATTTCCGAGCGCCGGAGCTGAGCGCGGGGGAGAACGTCAGGGGACGCTGTCCCCTGAAACCCCGCTTAAGGGCATGATGCCCTTAAGAATCCTCGGTATGGCGCGCAATGCGCGCCGGGAAAAAATAATCATGTTGGCTCCCTGTTCTCTTGTATCGGAGGCAGGGAGCCGTTATAGAATCAAAGGAGAACCAACCATGGACGAGCGATACTACATCATCCGCCGCATCGACGGCGACTACGCCCATCTGGAGCGCACGGACGTGCATGAGGACGAGCTGCTCCTCGTCGCCCGGGCGCTGCTGCCCGATGCCGCCGACGAGGGCACTCGGCTGAAGTGGGCCTTTTTGCAGTACGAGATCGTCGAGTGAAAGCACAGGACTGGTTTTTTCTGCACCCAAGGCGTGGCTGGAAGCAATTCCATCCCCGCCTTTTTCTTTTTCGCGCCCTTGACATCCCCCTATCCTACCCTTATAATTTAGGATGTAATATTGGGTGAAGTAGGGGCTGCGGCGCAAAATTTTGCGTCGGAGCCTGCACGGAGGTAAGCATGGGCAACGAACTGATTCGGATTGAGCACCTGAGCAAGGTGTTCAACGGCGCGGCCGGGCGCATCGTGGCGCTGGACGACATCAACCTCTCCATCGATTCCGGCGACATCTTCGGCATCATCGGCCTGTCGGGCGCGGGCAAGTCCACGCTGGTGCGCTGCATGAACCTGCTGGAGACCCCCACCGAGGGCAATGTGATCTTCGATGGACGGAATCTGATGCAGATGAATCAGAAGGAGCTGCTGGCCACGCGCCAGTCCATCGGCATGATCTTTCAGGATTTCAACCTGATGGCCCAGCGCAACGCCATCCGCAACGTGTGCTACCCGATGGAGGTTGCCCACATGCCCCGGCGCGATGCGGAAAAGCGCGCGAAGGAGCTGCTGGAGCTGGTTGGCCTGAGCGACCGCATGAAGTCCTACCCGAGCCAGCTCTCCGGCGGTCAGAAGCAGCGCGTGGCCATCGCCCGTGCGCTGGCGATGAATCCGAAGGTGCTGCTGTGCGACGAGGCCACCTCCGCGCTGGATCCCAACACCACCCGCCAGATTCTGGATCTGCTGAAGAAGATCAACCAGGAGCTGGGCGTGACCATCGTGGTGATCACCCACGAGATGAAGGTCATCGAGACGATCTGCAACCGCGTGGCGGTGCTGGATCAGAGCCACGTTGTAGAAGAGGGCATGGTGCGCGACGTGTTCATCCATCCCCAGAGCCGCATTGCCCGCCAGCTCATCATGCCGGCGCAGGAGAATCCCACGGCGATGTCGGACAGCAACTGCCTGCGCATCGTGTTCGACGGCTATTCGGCCTACGAGCCGGTGATCTCCAACCTGGCGCTGGAGTGCCGCGCGGCGGTGAACATCCTGTTCGCGAACACCCGCGTGGTGGACGGCAAGACCATCGGCCAGATGCTCCTGCAGCTGCCCCAGGACGAGACCACCGTGCTCAGAGTCAAGCAGTGGCTCACCGACCGCAACATCACCTTCAAGGAGGAGACGCTCAATGTTTACGGCACGAATGATTAACGAGATGCTCAACGGCATCGGGCAGACCCTCTACATGACCCTGTTCTCCACCTTCCTGGCCTACGTGCTGGGCCTGCCCATCGGCGTGGCCCTGTACGTGACCGACAAGAACGGCCTGAAGCCCTGCAAGCCGGTGAACACCGTGCTGGGCGCGATCGTGAACGTCGTGCGCTCGGTGCCGTTCATCATCCTGCTGATCACCGTGCTGCCCTTCACCATGTGGCTGCTCGGTACCACCCTGGGCCCCACCGCCACCGTGGTTCCGCTGGTCATCAGCGCCGCGCCCTTCATCGGGCGCATGGTGGAGTCCTCCCTGAAGGAGGTTCCCTACGGCGTAATCGAGGCCGCCAAGGCCATGGGTACGCCCACCTTCCGCATCATCGTCAAGACCCTGATCCCCGAGGCCAAGCCCTCGCTGATCAGCGGCTGCACCATCACCGTCACCACCATCCTGGGCTACACCGCCATGGCGGGCTACGTGGGCGGCGGCGGACTGGGCGCGATCGCCATCAACTACGGCTACTACCGCTACAACACCCCCGTGATGCTGGTCACGGTCGCACTGATGGTCGTCATCGTCCAGCTCTTCCAGACCATTGGCTCCTTCATCGAAAAGAAAACCGATAAGCGCATCCGGTAGCGGCGAGCCTCCGCTGGCACATCGCTTCGCGGTTTGAGCGACGCACCCCTGCCCCCATAGATCAGAGGGGCAGGGGTGCTGTACTACTTTCCTACAGCTTCTTTTACCGTAAGCACGAAATTTCGTCCGGCAAGAATGGACTAAATTTCTTACGTCTGGTTTTGAGTAATACTGCTCAGATTCGCTCTGTGCCGTAGGGCAGGGTGCCCTCACCCCGCCTCTACAGGGATCGTGTCCTTGCCCAGCGCATCTCTAATTCGACAGATTCTGTGAATTCCAAACAAAAATTTGTGCATATTGTAAATCTTTCGGATTGTACTTGACAAACTGCGCGTCGCTCTTTATAATAACCGTAAATCCAAGAGCGACACGGATTCGGAAAGGAGGAGCCGCAATGAAGTACGCACCCATCTCTGAGAACATGATGATGGATATGTGCATGTGCTGGATGTGCATGCGCCCGCTTCGCTGTGCTCTGAAATCTGAACCGTTTTCCGCACCGGAGAAGTAATTCGATCCCGGTGAATCAAGAGGGGCAGGAAACGATTCAAGGTTTCCGGCCCTTTTTGTTTGGACTATCAGAGCGCTTGCATGCACATCCGTTTTCCAGCGAAGAAGGATGTTCACAAGATAAACCCCCAACGATTTCAATTTCTGGAAGGAGAAAATGATTATGAAGAAGCTGCTCGTCATCGCCCTGGCCCTGGTTCTCGCACTGGGCTGCACCTCTGCCCTGGCCGAATCCGTAAAGATCCGCGTCGGCGCGAGCCCCGCACCCCACGCTGAGATCCTCGAAGTTGCGAAGCCCATCCTGGCGGAGCAGGGCATCGAACTGGAAATTGTTGAATTCAACGACTACATCATCCCCAACACCGCCGTGGAATCCGGCGAGCTCGACGCGAACTACTTCCAGCACGTGCTGTATCTGAACGACTTCAACGCGCAGAACGGCACCCATCTGGTGATCGTGGACAAGATCCACTATGAGCCTTTCGGCATCTACGCCGGCAAGACCGCTTCCCTGGAGGAGCTGGCCGACGGCGCTAAGATCGCGGTTCCCAATGACGGCACCAACGAAGCCCGCGCGCTGCTGCTGCTGGAGGCCCAGGGCCTGATCAAGCTGAAGGAGGGCGTCGGCCTGACCGCCACCAAGCTGGACATCGAGGAAAATCCCCGCAACTTTGACATTCAGGAGATCGAAGCCGCACAGCTGCCCCGCTCCCTGGGCTCCGTGGACGTTGCGGTCATCAACGGCAACTACGCCATCGACGCCGGTCTGAAGGCTTCCGACGCTTTGGCCGTTGAAGATGGCGCTTCCGAGGTCATCCAGCAGAACTACGCCAACGTTCTGGCTGCTAAGGAGGGCAACGAGAACAACGAGGCCATCCTGGCCCTGGCCGCCGCGCTCAAGAGCGACGAAGTCAAGACCTTCATCGAGGAGACCTACGAGGGCGCGGTCGTTCCGCTCTTTTGAAACTGAACCGCCCATCCTCGGGCAAGCATGCTGCATTTGACAGCCGAACCCCGACAAAGCGCCATTCCGCAAATGCGGAATGGCGCTTTTGCTTTGTCCTCAATTTTTAACATACATTCGGCTTGACTCATACCCCTGTGGGGTATATAATTGCAGGCGAAAGGGGGCGGCAAGATGGACGAAAACATGGAATGCTGTTGCTGTCACAAGACGAAGGAACGCTCCGAGGAGGAGTATCGCGCGCTGATGAACCGCTTAAAGCGCATCGAGGGCCAGATCCGTGGCCTGGAGGGCATGCTGGAGAAGGACGCATACTGCGTGGACATCCTGACCCAGGCCGCCGCCGCCAACGCGGCACTGAACGCCTTCAGCCGGGAGCTGCTGGCGAACCACATGCGCAGCTGCGTGGCGCGGGACATCCGCGCGGGCAGGGATGAAACAATCGACGAGTTTTTGGGCATCCTGCAGAAAATGATGAAGTAAACTGAACCGATTCCCAGGGGGGAACAATTATGAAGCAATTCAACGTCACGGGCATGAGCTGCGCGGCCTGCAGCGCCCGGGTGGAAAAGGCCGTATCGAAGGTTCCGGGCGTGAAGAGCTGCTCGGTGAGTCTGCTGACCAACTCCATGGGCGTGGAGGGCAGCGCGAAGGATTCTGAGATCATTGCGGCGGTGGAGGCTGCGGGCTACGGCGCATCGGTGAAGGGTGCGGATCATGCACAGGCGGCGGCTCCCGGCGAGGATGCACTGGCGGATCGCGCCACGCCCGCGCTGAAGCGGCGGCTGTGGTGGTCGCTGGGCTTCCTGATCGTGCTGATGTACTTCTCCATGGGCCACATGATGTGGGGCTGGCCGCTGCCGCCCTACTTTGACGGCAACCACGTGGCCATGGGCCTTGTGCAGCTGCTGCTGACCGCCATCATCATGGTCATCAACCAGAAGTTTTTCGTCAGCGGCTTCAAGGGACTGATCCACCGCGCGCCGAACATGGACACGCTGGTGGCGCTGGGCGCGGGCGCGGCCTTCCTGTACAGCACCTACGCGCTGTTCGCCATGACCACCGCCCAGGTGGCGGGCGACGCGGACGCGGTGATGGCCTACATGCACGAGTTCTACTTTGAGTCCGCGGGCACGATTCTGACGCTGATCACCGTGGGCAAGATGCTGGAGGCGCGCTCCAAGGGCAAGACCACCGACGCGCTGAAGAGCCTGATGAAGCTGGCTCCCAAGACGGCCACCATCGTCCGCGACGGGGAAGAGCAGGTCGTGCCCATCGATCAGGTGAAGAAGGGCGACGTGTTCGTGGTGCGCCCGGGCGAGAACATCCCGGTGGACGGCGTGGTGCTGGAGGGCGAGACGGCGGTGAACGAAGCCGCGCTGACCGGCGAGAGCATCCCCGTGGACAAGGAGATCGGCGACCGCATCTCCGCTGCGACCATCAACCAGTCGGGCTTCATCAAGTGCGAAGCCACCCGTGTGGGCGAGGACACCACCCTCTCCCAGATCATCAAGATGGTCAGCGACGCGGCGGCCACCAAGGCCCCCATCGCCAAGGTTGCCGACAAGGTGTCCGGCGTGTTCGTACCGGCGGTCATCAGCATCGCCATCGTCAGCTTCATCGTGTGGATGCTGGTGGGCCAGACCGTGGGCTACTCCCTGGCCCGGGCGATCTCCGTGCTGGTGATCTCCTGCCCCTGCGCGCTGGGCCTGGCGACCCCGGTGGCGATCATGGTGGGCAACGGCGTGGGCGCGAAGCACGGCGTGCTGTTCAAGACCGCCGTCTCCCTGGAGGAGGCAGGCAAGACCCAGATCGTGGCGCTGGACAAGACCGGAACCATCACCAGCGGTGAGCCGAAGGTGACGGACGTGCTGCCCGTACCGGGCGTGACCGAAACCGAGCTGCTGCGCGCGGCGGCGGCGCTGGAGCAGAGGAGCGAACACCCGCTGGCCAAGGCCGTGATGGAGTACGCACGGGAGCAGCACACGGACGTCCCCGAGGTGGAGAACTTCCGCGCGCTGCCGGGCAGCGGCCTTGCGGCGACGCTGGACGGCGCGGAGCTCTCCGGCGGCAATCTGAAGTTCATTGGCAGTCAGGCGAACGTTACCGATGAGATGCGCAGCGCCTCCGAATCCCTTGCGGAGCAGGGCAAGACCCCGCTGTTCTTCTGCCGGGGTGGGAAACTGATCGGCGTGATCGCCGTGGCGGATGTGATCAAGGCGGACAGCCCGCAGGCCGTGAAGGAATTGCAGAACATGGGCGTTCGCGTGGTAATGCTCACCGGCGACAACGAGCGCACCGCCCGGGCCATCGGCAAGCAGGCGGGTGTGGACGAGGTCATCGCGGGCGTGCTGCCCGAGGGCAAGGAGAGCGTGATCCGGAACCTCAAGCAGCAGGGCAAGGTGGCCATGGTGGGCGACGGCATCAACGACGCCCCGGCGCTGACCAGCGCGGACGTGGGCATTGCCATCGGCGCAGGCACGGACGTGGCCATCGACGCGGCGGACGTGGTGCTGATGAAGAGCCGCCTGAGCGACGTACCCGCAGCCATTCGCCTGAGCCGCGCGACGCTCAAAAACATCCACGAGAACCTGTTCTGGGCGTTCATCTACAACACCCTGGGCATTCCGCTGGCGGCAGGCGCGTTCATCCACCTGTTCGGCTGGCAGCTGAACCCGATGTTCGGCGCTGCGGCCATGAGCCTGTCCAGCTTCTGCGTGGTGACCAACGCGCTGCGTCTGAACCTGTTCGACATCCACAGCAGCAGGCATGACAGAAAGATCAAAACCAGGCGACATCAAAAGGAGGAAAAGAAGATGGAAAAGACCATGAAGATCGAAGGCATGATGTGTGGCCACTGCGAGGCCCGCGTGAAGAAGACCCTGGAGGGCATCGAGGGCGTGAGCGAGGCCAAGGTGAGCCACACCGCTGGCACCGCAATCGTCACCCTGAGCGCGCCCGTCGCCGACGAGGTGCTCAAGAAGGCCGTGGAGGATCAGGACTACAAGGTGATCTCCATCGGCTGAGTGCCATCAGGCCAGTGGGATGCCCGTTCCGGGTTCCCGCAGAGGGCATTCCCATGACGATTGACAGCCACAGCAGCCTGTTCTGCCGTGGCTGTTCCTGCATACTGTACCGACATGGAGCCGAAGATTGCGATTCATACGCTTCACAAATCAACACAACCCGGCCACGATGTTGTTCAGCTTGCTGTTATCCTTTGGTATAATGAACCCATCAAATGAAGGAGGCAACAAGTCATGAACACGGACAAAATCTACGCAGAACAACTCGCAAACGAATACGCGCCCAAGGACACCTCGAAGGTCATCGCTCTGCGCAAGCTGGACGCACGGGCCAAGCGCCCCGCTTCCGTCTTTACCTACAGCTTCGGCATTGTTTCCGCCCTCGTTCTGGGCGTAGGCATGTGCCTCGCCATGGGGCAGATTGGCAGCGGCTCCACCGGCAGCTTCGTACTGGGCATTGTGATCGGAATCATCGGCATGATCGGCATGGGTGTGAACTACCCAGTCTACAGGCGCATTCTTGAGAACGGCAAGAGGAAGTACGCCTTTGAGATCATGGAGCTTGCCAAAGAGATCAGCGATCAGTAAGCTGTGAAGAACGCGTGGCACATTCTGGATCCGCTCCTGCATCCGCCCAAATGGGTGCTGCTTGCGCTGCCGCCCATCGTGTTTGCAGCGCGAATATATGTGCTTCTCCATAAAAAAGACAGCATGCCGACATACATCATCTACGGTATGTCGGTATACTGCCTGACCATTTGGCTATTGCGGCTGCCACGGCTGTTCCGAAAGGCCAGGGCAACCATGCTGCGCAGGTTGGGCGGCACGGCGTTTGGAAGCGCTTATATGGGCAATCCTGCCTTTCGCGGGAACGTCGGTCTTTATGCTGGCATGGCAGCCAACCTGCTCTATGCGGTATTCCGCGCATTGGTCGGCATCCGCTACGCCTCGGTATGGTTCTTCTCGATGGCGATTTACTATTTTCTGCTTGGCCTCATGCGGCTGTCGCTGATTCTCAGCTGCCGCAGCCGAAATATGAAATCAGAACTGCGCTGCTATCGCCGAACAGCGTGGCTGCTGTTTCTGCTGAATATCCCCATGGGCGGAATGATCATGCTCATGGTACTGACGGATTCCGGGTATTCCTATCCGGGCTATGTGATCTATCTATCAGCCCTGTATACCTTTTACACGATGATTCTGGCGATCGTCAATCTTGCAAAATACCGGAAGCTCGGCAGCCCGATTCTTTCGGCGGCAAAGATTCTGAACCTAGAGTGTGTTTCTAAAAGCATAAATTCAGGCGAGGAACGAGAAAAAATGC
>JAUNNK010000064.1 GCA_030537335.1 Clostridia bacterium
CACCGCGAGGCGCTGGTCGTCGAAACCCAGGTCCTTGATGCTGCCGCCGAAGTGGGCCGTCATGCACTTGGCCGCGATGGCGTAGGTGAAGGCCTCGGGATCGGGCGCGGAGGCCGACTGCGCGCGCTCGGGATCGAGCTGCACGAGGTCCTCGCGGCTGCTCACAATCAGCTCGCTGGGGGCAATGCGTGCCAGCTCATCCGCGAGGCTCACCCGCGCGTCGGAGAGCTGATAGAGGTTGAATTCGCCGGTGGAGATGTCGCAGAATGCCACGCCTGCCTGGTTCCTGCGCAGGCAGACCGAGGCGATGTAGTTCTGCTTCTTCTCTTCGAGCATGTTGCTCTCGAACACCGTGCCCGGCGTGATGATGCGGGTGACGGCCCGCTCCACCAGGCCCTTGGACAGCGCCGGGTCGGTCATCTGTTCGCAGATGGCCACCTTGTAGCCCTTCTCGATCAGCTTCTGCACGTACACGTCCACCGCGTGGTAGGGCACGCCGCACATGGGTGCGCGCTCGGACAGGCCGCAGTCCTTGCCCGTGAGGGTCAGCTCCAGCTCTCGGGACGCCAGCTTTGCGTCGTCAAAGAACATCTCGTAGAAGTCGCCCAGACGGAAGAACAGGATGGCGTCCGGGTTCTGCTCCTTCACATCGAGATACTGCTGCATCATTGGCGTCACAGGCATTGGTTTCACCTCAAACTTTTCTTTCGTTGACCCATCTTACATTTAATCGTTTCCGGCGGCATGCACGGCGGAAACGGGGCTGATTTTTCTGAATGTACTGGAAACTATGTAATGCATTGCAAGTAATGCATCGCAACTACCAGTGCATTCAGAAAAATCGCTTCCTTGCAGATTTTGCGACCGGAATCCGTAGGATTCAAGCAAAATCTGGAAAGCAGTCGCGCTACTGCGCTTTGCGCAAGCGCGACCAGACCGCCAGAATCCCATGGATTCTGGCGGTGCTGCCGAAACCTGCGCACAAGCGCAACGGTTTCGGTGCGTCAAGGGGGTGGCAGCGGAGGGGGAAGTATTCCCCCTCTGCATCAGTGGCAGCCCTTGCAGCTGTCGCAGCTGCCGGAGCAGCCGCCCTCGTCCATGCGTCCGGTGACGATGAACTGGAGCACCTGGTTGATCTGGCCTATCAGGGAGTTGAACTCGGAGCGGGCCTCGGTGAGCGCGGCGATGTCGTCGATCATCTGAAGCCGCTCCTGAATCTCGTCCATTTCGTTGGAAAGGCGCTGCATGGCGGCGGGATCGGGGTTCTCCTGCTCCATCATGTCCTGGATGTGGCCGCGCTTCTCCAGATACTTCGCCATCATCTCGGCGGCTTCCACGTTCTGCATGGCCTTCTCCTCGGCGTCCTTCATCTTCTGATAGGCTTCGCTGTTCAGCAGGGCCTCGCCCAGCTCGCGGGTCTTTGCAAAAATCTGATCCATGATTGGTTTTCCTCCTTAAACAAGCTTGCCGCGCAGGGTATTCTTCCCCGCCGACGTGATTTCCACTTCCACAAATTTGCCGATCAGCTCCGCGCTTCCGGGGAAGTTGACCATGTGTCCCCGGGGCGTCTTGCCGCCGACCGAGCCTGCGTCGCGGGTGGACACGCTGTCCACCAGCACGATCTCTTTCCTCCCCACCTGAGCGCACAGCGCCTCGTAGGCGATGGCCTGCTGAAGGTCGATCAGCCGCTGGATGCGTGCGCTCTTCTCCTCCGCAGTCACCGGGTCGGGCATCTCCGCCGCCTTCGTGCCCTTGCGGGGGGAATAGATGAAGGTGTAGGCCGCGTCGAAGCGCACCTCGCGCACCAGGGACATGGTGTCCTCAAACTGCGCCTCGGTCTCGCCCGGGAAGCCCACGATGATGTCGCTGGTCAGGCCGATCTCCGGCCGCACCGCCCGCAGCCTGCGCACCAGATCCAGATAGCGCGCACGATTGTAGCGGCGGTTCATCTGACGCAGAATCTCGTCGTTGCCTGCCTGAACCGGCAGATGCAGGCTGGGCATCAGGTGTTCCAAATCGCCGTAGGCCGCGATCAGCTCGTCCGAGAGATCCTTGGGATGCGAGGTCATGAAGCGGATGCGGGGCACGCCCAGCCTGTCCAGCCGGCGCAGCAGGTTTGCAAACTCTGCGCCGCCGCCGCGATAGGAATTGACATTCTGGCCCAGCAGCACGATCTCCTGCGCGCCCTTTTCCAGCAATTGGGCGACCTCGCGCTCGATGTCCTCGGGGTCGCGGCTGCGCTCCCGGCCGCGCACATAGGGCACGATGCAGTAGGAGCAGAAGTTGTTGCAGCCGTACATGATGTTGACGAAGGACGTGTGCACGCTCTCGCGCTTCTCCGGCAGGCCCTCCACCACCTCGCCGTCGGTGTCCAGCACCTCCACCACGGGTTCGCGGCCCTGGAGGAAGCGGTAGATGTACTCCGGAAGGCGGTAGAGGTTGTGGGTGCCGTAGATCAAATCGATGAAGGGGTAGCGCTTCTTCATGGTCGCCGCCATGCCCTTCTCCTGGGTCATGCAGCCGCCCACGCAGATCATCAGCTCGCTCTTGTCGCGCTTCAATTCCTTCAGCCAGATCACGTTGCCCAGGGCCTTGTTCTCGGCGTTTTCGCGCACGCAGCAGGTGTTGTACAGGATCAGATCCGCCTGCTCCCGCACCGGCTGACGCTCCATGCCCATCTCCTCCAGCATGCCGGCGATGGTCTCCGAATCCCGGGCGTTCATCTGGCAGCCCATGGACACGATGTGGTAGCTCTGCGGGCGGCGGTCAATCTCGCGCACCAGGCGCATGTATTCGCGCTGCTTCAGGATCTCCTCCTGACTCACCAGGGGACGTTCTTTCATACTTCTTCCTCACTTCCCGCGACCGTCTTAGCGCCGTCGCAGGGCAAAATTTCGTAGCTTGCGTCGCTTCCACAAGAGTCCAGAACCGTGCGTCCACCCTCGGGAAGGCCGATGGTGTCAATCCATCCGGCAACCTTTTCGCCGGTGCAAATGACATAGGCCGTGGTGTCGCCCATGCGTCGCCTGCGCCAGATTTCCCGCACCGCCTGATAGGCCACGCTCTCATGCGTCCACTCCCGACCGCTGGCAAGACACGCGCTGCAATCCCGCATCAGCAGCTTGTTCAACGGCTGGCGCGTCTTTTTGCGGGTCATCTCCACCAGGCCCAGCGCGGTCATGCCCAGCACGTTCGTGCGGTTGTGGTCGGCGCGAAGGGCCTCGCGCAGGTGCTCCAGCAGCGCTTCCCGCTCCTGCGGCGCATCCATATCGATGAAATCAATGAGCACGATGCCGCCCAGATCCCGCAGCCGCAGCTGCCGGGCGATCTCCTCCGCCGCCTCGCAGTTGAGCCGGAAGATCGTCTCCGAGAGCGACTTCTTTCCGGTGAATTTCGCGGTGTTGACGTCGATCACCGTCATGGCCTCGGTCTCGTCGATCACGAGGTTGCCGCCGCTCTTGAGGTGCACCTGCCTTGTGAACGCCTGCTCCAACTGGTGATCCACGCGCATCAGGTCGAACAGCGGCACATCGCCCTCGTGGAGCGCGATTCGATCCACGAACTCCGGCGTGAGCGTCCGCGCCCATTCGCGCATGGATTCAAAGAGCGAAGCATCGTCCGTTCGTATGGATGTGACGCTGTCGTCCAGCATGTCCCGCACCGCACGCAGCGCAAGGTCGCCGTCCGCCTGAATCAGCCTCGGCTGGACGCTGTGCTTCGCGCGCTTCTCCACGTCCGCCCACATGCGCAGTAGGCGCTGGTAATCGGCCTCGATCTGCTCCTGAGTCGCGCTCTCGCCCGCCGTTCGGATGATGACCCCCGCGCCGTGCGTTTCAGATAAACGCTGGGCTATGGCAAACAACCGGTCGCACTCGGTCGGATTGGTGATCTTCTTGGAGACCCCGGCGTAGCGGATCGTGGGCAGCAGCACCGACAGCCGCCCCGGCAGCGTGATGCTCCCGGACACCCGCGGGCCCTTGCTGCCGCCGGGCTCCTTCACCACCTGCACCACGATGCTCTGGCCCGGGCGCAGCATCTTCTCGATCCGGGCGGACTCCAGGCGATCCTTCAACTCCTGCTGGTCGCGGGTGTCGAAGCAGATGTCCCCGGCGTAGAGGAAGCCGTTCTTGCGCAGACCGATGTCCACAAAGGCGGCGTTCATGCCCGGCAGCACGTTCTGCACCCGCGCGGCGTAGATGTTGCCCGCGAGCTTGGCCAGACTCCCGCGCTCGTAGTAGATTTCGCATAGCCTGCGATCCTCAATCACCGCCAGCCGGGTCTGGTTCTGCACCCGCTCCAGCAGGATTTCCCGATTGATCTGCGGATTCATGTCACTGCTCCATCAGCGGAACCAGCTCGCCCGCATCGTTTTTGCCCAGTAGATTCACGCGATGGATGCGCATTTCCGGCGCGTCCACTCCCGCGCGCTGCGCAAGCGTCCGCGCAAGCAGGTCGGGCTTGAGCGCGTCCTTTTCGGTGAGCATCAGCCGCGTATTGAAGCCGCCCTCGCAGCGCTCAAGCGACAGCACCAGGGGTCGTATGTCGATCTCCTTCTCGCCGGACTTGCTCTTCTTCATGGCCGTCACGTGCTCCTCGGCAAGGAAGCCGTCGATGGCGGAAAGCACTGCGTCCGCACCTTCGCCGTTCATCCGAACCACGTAGTCCGAAGCGTATACCTGTGACATGATCGAGGGCTGGCGGTCGTCCACCAACTTGACCTCCAGCACCGGAAGGTCGTCCGGCAGCGCAAAGCGCATGGCCTCCTCGCAGCGGCGGCGTCCCATGGGCGCGCTGAGCTTCACGTCCAGAATTTCGTATTCGCTCGTCCAGCCCAGCGCCAGCGCCGAGCCGAAGGCCATCACCGGATGGGGGTTGAAGCCCTGAGAGTACTGAATGGGCAGGCCCGTGCGGTTCAGGGCCATGTGCAGAAAGCGCTGCAAGTCCAGATGGGAGATGAAGCGCAGCCGGGCATTCTTGCCGAATCGTACCAGCATTCTCATTTGTCGCAAGCCCCCTCATAGCGATTCATTCCGCAGCCCACGCAGCCCTTGCGGCAGTCCTGGGTGCGCTCGGCGCGCTGCGCCTTCTCCCACTCCCGGCGCAGAAACGCCTTGGTGACGCCCGCGTCCAGGTGATCCCAGGGCAGCAGCTCGTCCATCGGCCTCTCCCGCAGGGCGTAGAAGTCGGGATCGATGCCCGTCTCCTCGAAGGCGCGCAGCCACAGGTCGTGGCGGTACTGATCCGACCAGCCGTCGAAGCGGCAGCCCAGCTGCCATGCGCGCTCCAGCGCATCCGCCATGCGGCGGTCGCCCCGGGCAAACACGGCCTCGACGTAGCTCAGATCCGGCGCGTGGTACTTGAAGTCCACGCCCTTGATCTTGCGCAGCTCGTCCCGCAGCAACATCTGGCGGCGGATCACCGTCTCGCTGTCCAGCTGGCCGCACCACTGGAAGGGCGTGAAGTTCTTCGGCACGAACACCGAAGCGCTGACCGTGATGCGCAGCCCCGGCGCGCGCTTCTCCTTGGGCACGGCGAAGTAGCAGGCGCGCACCTTGCGGGCCAGGTCGGCGATGCCCAGCACGTCCTCATCGGTCTCGGTGGGCAGGCCGATCATGAAATAGAGCTTGACTGCCGACCAGCCCTGCTCAAAGGCGTCGCTGACCGAGCGGATCAGGTCGTCCTCGGTCACGCCCTTGTTGATTACGTCCCGCAGCCGCTGGGTGCCCGCCTCGGGGGCCAGCGTCAGCGCAGTCTTGCGCACCTTCTGGGTCTCCTTCAGCGTGTCGGTTAGGATCGCGTCAATGCGCTGGGAGGGCAGCGAGATCTTCACCCGCTTCTTCGCGAACCTCTCCACCATCTGGTGCGCCAGCTCCGGCAGGCAGGAGTAGTCGCCGCTGGACAGGCTCATCAGCGAGATCTCGTCGTAGCCGGTGTTGGCCACCAGCTTCTCGGCAAGGGCCATCAGCCGATCCATTTTGCGCTCGCGCACCGGGCGATAGATCATGCCCGCCTGGCAGAAGCGGCAGCCCCGGGTGCAGCCCCGGAAGATCTCCAGCATGATGCGGTTGTGTACGATCTCGCCGTAGGGAACAATCAGCTTGTCCGGATAGTCCGCGGCGTTGAGATCCTTCACCAACGCCTTTTTCACCACCTCCGGCGCACCGCTGCCTGGCTTGGGCGCAATGGACGCGACCGTGCCGTCGTCGTTGTACGCCACATCGTACAGCGAAGGCACGTAGACGCCCGGAATCTGCGCGGCCATGCGCAGGTATTCCTCCCGGGGCAGGCCGCTTTCCTTCCACTTTTTGTACACGTCGATGGTCGCAAGGGTCTCCTCCTCGCCATCGCCGATAGCCACCAGATCGACAAACGGCGCAAGCGGCTCCGGGTTGAAGGCGCAGGGGCCGCCGCAGATCACGAAGGGATCCGCGTCCGTGCGATCCTCCCGGCGCAGCGGAATGCCCGCAAGATCCAACGCCTCCAGCACGTTCGTAAAGCTCATCTCGTACTGAAGGGTCACGCCCAGCAGGTCAAAGTCCCTGATCGGCGTGCGGCTCTCCAGCGAGAACAGCGGCACGCCCGCCGCGCGCATCTCGGCGGACATGTCCACCCAGGGCGTGAACACGCGCTCGCACCAGGTGTCCTCCCGGCGGTTGATGATGTGGTACAGGATGCGCATGCCCAGATGGGACATGCCCACTTCGTAGGTGTCCGGGAACAGGAAGGCGTAGCGCACGTCCACCTTCTCCGGGTCCTTCATCACGGCACCATACTCGCCGCCCATGTATCGTACAGGCTTCTGCACCTTCTGCATCAGCGCTTCAATGCGATCGGAAAGATTCACAGTCGTCCTCCTCATGCTCATATCTATCCGATTAACTCTATCACGAAATCACAAATTCTTCAACGTACAAATGTTAAAGAATCCGTTTCCCGAAAAATCTTCTGAAACGCTCTTGACGCATGGCCTGCATCGGACTATAATATTTCAGTAACTTCGCATAAAAATACAGAATTGGTGACAAATATGCAAAAGAAGCCCTTCGTGAATCTGGACAAGCTCAACGAAATCATTTCGGAATACCCCACGCCCTTCCACCTCTACGACGAGGCGGGCATCCGCACAACCGCGAAGGCTGTGAACAATGCCTTCTCCTGGAACCCGGGCTTCCGCGAATACTTCGCGGTTAAGGCCTGCCCCAATCCCTACATCCTCAAGCTCTTGAAGGAGGAGGGCTGCGGCGTGGACTGCGCGTCCATCCCGGAGCTGATGCTGGCCCATGCGGTGGGCTTTACCGGCGACGAGATCATGTTCTCCTCCAACGAGACCAAGGCGGAGGAGTATGAATTTGCCCGCAAGATGAACGCCATCATCAATCTGGACGACATCACCCACATCGATTTCCTTGCCGCCCACGGGGGCTTGCCTGAGAAGATCTGCCTGCGCTTCAATCCGGGCGGAGATCTGAACATCGGCGAGACCTGCATGGGCCATCCCGAGGAGTCCAAGTACGGCATGACCCGCCCGCAGATTCTGGAGGCGGCGCGCATCCTGTCCGAGCGCGGCGTGAAGTCCTTCGGCGTGCACGCGCTGCTGGCCAGCAACGCCACCGAGCGCCACTACTACCCCGAAAACGCGGCGATCCTGTTCTCTCTGGCGGCGGAGATGCATAAAACCCTGGGCGTGGACATCTTCATGGTGAACCTGTCCGGCGGCGTGGGCATCGCCTACCTGCCCGAGGAGGAGACTCCGGACATCGTCCAGGTGGGTGCGGATGTGCGCACGGAGTTCGAACGCATCCTGGTCGCAGCGGGACTTCCCAACGTGCACGTGGCCTCCGAGCTGGGCCGCTATGTCACCGGCCCTAACGGCTGCCTGGTGACCACCGCCATCCATGAGAAGCACATCTACCGGGAGTACATCGGCGTGGACGCCTGCGCCGTCGATCTGATGCGCCCGGCCATGTACGGTGCCTACCACCACATCAGCGTGATGGGCAAGCTGGATGCGCCGAAGGATCAGGTCTACGACGTGGTCGGCTCCCTGTGCGAGAACAACGACAAGTTCGCCGTGCAGCGCGCGCTTCCCAAGATCGACATGGGTGACGTGCTGGTGATTCACGACACCGGCGCGCACGGCTACTCCATGGGCTACAACTACAACGGCAAGCTCAAGTCCGCCGAGATCCTGCTCCACAGCGACGGCAGCTTCTCCATGATCCGCCGCGCGGAGAAGCCGAGGGACTACTTCGCCACGCTGGACTTCAGCGAATTTGCAAAGGATTTGCTCTCCTGAAATCGCATCATACAGACAGGCTGTGAGGTTCAAACCCCGCAGCCTGTTTTTCTATGGAATCCGAGATCACTCCCCCTCCGCACGCTCTCGCATGCGATTCAGAATCTTCCGTTCCAATCGGGAAATCTGCACCTGGGACACGCCCAGCACCTGCGCGATCTCGCTCTGGGTGTTCGACCGGAAGTAGCGCAGCATGATGATCGTGCGCTCTTGGGGTGTGAGCTCCTTCAGCAGCTCCGCAAGCAGCAGCTTCTTGTCCACCGCGCCCATGCTCTCCTCCCCGATCACGTCCATCAGCCGCAGCTCGCCGTCGCCGCTCACCGGCTCGTACAGCGAGCGCACCTCCCGCCTGGCGTTTAGCGCCAGCACCACAGCCTCCCGGTCGAGGCCCGTGCCCGCGCCAAGCTCGTCCACCGTCGGCTCCCGCGCATGTTCCCGCAGGAAGCTCTCGCGGTAGCGTTCAATGCGCAGCGCGTCGTCACGAATGGCCCGGGAGACGTGCACCGGCGCATCGTCCCGCAGAAAGCGCCGCACCTCGCCCAGGATCACTGGGACAGCGTATGTAGAGAAGCGCGTGCCTACCGAGGGATCGAAGCGGTCGATGGCCTTCAGAAGCCCCATGCAGCCGTACTGAAACAGGTCCTCGTACTCCGCGCCCCGGTCCCGGAAGCGGCGCAGCACGAAGTGAACCAGCGGCAGATTCTCCTCCACCAGTTCCTCCCGCGCCTGTGCGTCTCCCGCCCGTGCGCGCCTGAGTTTTTCAAGATTTCCGTCGTAAGCTTCCGCATTCAGGCCCGTCGCGCAAAGCTGTCTTCGCGCACATTCAGCTGCTTGGCCAGCCGCACCGTGGTGCCGTGTCCCACCGCCGACTGCACCTCCACCCGATCCATGAAGCTCTCCATCACCGTAAAGCCCATGCCGCTGCGCTCCTCGCCCTCCGCCGTGGTGTAGAAGGGCTGCCGCGCCCGGTCGATATCCGCGATGCCGCAGCCCTTATCGCTGATATCCACGATCACAAGCCCGTCCTCCCGGCAGCTCGCGTGCAGTCGCACCGTGCCCTGGGCGTGGGCGTAGCCGTGCACGATGGCGTTGGTCACCGCCTCGGACACCGCAGTCTTCACGTCGGCCATCTCCTCGATGGTGGGATTGAGCGGCACCAGAAACGCGCTGATGACCATGCGCGCGAAGCCCTCGTTCTCGGGTATGGCCGGAAAGTCCAGCCGCATTTCATTTATGTTCTGCATAAGCGCTCCTTCCCTCACGCCATCCGGTCCACGATCTGATACAGGCCCGACATCTCAAAGATCCGATCCACACGCGCGTCGGCATTGATCACCGCCACGCTGCCGCCGCGCCGCTCCAGCAGCTTGTACCGCCCGATGATCAGCCCGATGCCCGAGCTGTCCATGAACCGAAGCTGCTTCAGATCCAGCACCAGGCGGCGGATCGAGGGATCCTTCAGCAGCGCGTCCAGCTCCGGCCGGAGCCGGGATGCGGCGCTGTGGTCCAAGTCCTCGCTGAGCCGCACCGTGAGCGTCTGGCGCGTTCTCTCATAATCCAGCATGCAATCACCCTCCTTGCACCCCTATATTCCACAGCCGCGCTGTCACATCCTCCCATGAAAAAGTTCGACCTTTGTCGAATCGGGGCTTTCGTCCGACAATTTCCTGAGATTGCCGGGGTTGGAGACTAAAACCTGCCGAAACCGGCAAGACTGAATGCTATGGAAGGGAGGGATCGCCGTGCGCAGGTGGATCTGGACGGGCGCGATCGTCGCGCTAGTGTTGCTGATGGGTCTGCTGGTCTGGCAGCTGGATATTCCCAATTGGCAGCAGCTGGATCTGGAGCGCATCCGCACCCGCCCGGAGAGCACCACCATCTTTGACGCGCAGGGCGCGCGCGTTGGTGCGCTCAGCGCCGTGCAGCCTCGCAGCTCCGTGCGGCTGGGCGAGGTGCCGGAGGACGTGGTGCAGGCCTTTCTCACCGCGGAGGACCAGCGCTTCTACAGCCACAGCGGCGTGGACGTGAAGCGCATCTTCGGCGCGCTCTGGCACGACCTGACCACCCTCTCTCTTGAGCAGGGCGCGTCCACCATCACCCAGCAGCTCATCAAGCTGACCCACCTGAGCAGCGAAAAGACCCTCTCCCGGAAGGTGCAGGAGGCGTATCTTGCGCGTCAATTGGAGCGCGTCATGACGAAGGATGAGATTCTGGAGGCCTATCTGAACACGGTGTACTTCGGAAACGGCGCTTACGGCATCGGCAGCGCCGCCCGGGCCTACTTCGGCAAGGACGTAGAGGAACTGAGCCTTGTGGAGGGCGCGCTGCTGGCCGGGGTCATCAAGTCCCCCACGAACTACGCGCCCCATCTGAACCCGGAAAACGCCCTCGCCCGGCGGGATCGCATTCTGGACGCGATGCTTGCATCCGGTACGATCAGCGATGCGGCGTGTGCGGCAGCGAAATCGGAGCCGCTGAATCTGAAGCTGGCCGAGCCGGAGCAGAGCGCCAACAGCTGGTATATGGATCTAGTGCTGGAGGAGGCTATGGATGTTCTGGACATGGACGCGGAGGATATCCTCTCCGGCGGGCTGCACATCTACACCGCGCTGGATGTTTCCCTTCAAGCCAGTGCCGACGCGCTCTTTGAAAACGGCGCGAACTTCCCCGACCCCGCCGCCGACGGCACGCCCGTACAAGCCGCGATGATCGCCATGAACACCGCTGATGGCGAAATCGCCGCCGTGGTTGGCGGACGGGAATACGAGGTACAGCGGGGTCTAAACCGTGCCACGCAGATTCAGCGCCAGCCAGGTTCCGCCATCAAACCGGTCTCCACCTACGCTGCGGCCATCGAAAACTACAATTTCCTGCCCAGTTCCATGGTGCAGGATGTGCAGCGGGAGTTCGCTGGAAAGTACCTGCCCGGAAACGTAGGTGGCAACTACTACGGCACCGTGACCCTGCGGGAGGCGCTGTCGCGCTCGCTGAACGTGGCGACGGTGGATCTGGCTGACCTGATCGGCATTCAGAGCGTGCGCAACGCCATCGCTTCCTTCGGCATACCGCTGGCGGCCCAGGACGTGAACCTCTCCCTGGCCCTGGGATACATGACCTACGGCGTGTCCCCGGCGCGGCTCTGTGCGGCCTACTGTGCCCTCGCAAACGGCGGGACGCGCGTGGAGCCCCACGCCATCCGGCGCATCACCGATCCAAATGGAAAGCTGCTCTACGAGGTGGCAACGCCAAGCGAAGCCGCCGTGAGCCCTCAGACCGCCTTCCTCGTGACCGATATGCTCCAGACCGCCGCCACGAGCGGCAGCGCCAAGGCACTCTCCTCCATCGGCGTGCCCGTGGCGGGCAAGACCGGAACCGTGGGCGAAGCGGAAGGCGGCAACCGGGACATCTGGACCGTGGGCTACACACCGGAGCTGGCCGTGGCCGTGTGGATGGGCTATGATTCTCCCGGCGACGGCCACGCCATGCCGGACTACGCCGGCGGCAGCAGCTATCCGGCTCAGCTCTGCGCCGCGATGCTCAGCGCCGCCCGTCTGAGTGGTGCGCCCTTTGACGCCCCGGAGGGCCTGGTTCCCGCGAAGATCGACCGCGAAGCGCTAAACCAGTACGATCAGGTGCTGCTGGCCGCCGCCAACACCCCGGAAGCCTACGTGCAGACGGAGTGGTTCCGGGATGGACAGCTTCCCACCGAAACCTCGTCCCTCTGGGACGCACCGCAGATGGTGGACGATCTCACGCTGCTTAACGCCGAGGACGGTACTCCGGCGCTGGCCTTCACCGCCCGCGACAGCACCGCGGAGTATCTGATTTTGCGCAAGACGGACGCGGGCAGCGAGGTCGCCGCGGTGCTCAGCGCGGAGGCGGGCAGCGTGATCGTCTGGGCCGATCCAGACTCCGCCGGTACCGCCTGCCGCTATAGCGTGCTTCCGCGTCATAAACTGCTCTACGAGAGCGGCACGCTGCTCACCGGCATGGAGAGCGCCGAGGTGCGTTACAGCCCCGGCGGACTGCTGGGTCACATCTTGGGATAATCTTGCAAACAAAAAGAGGGATGCTTCAATGCGTCCCTCTTTGCATTATCTTGTTTTATTCCACCGGCGCAGGTTCCAGCGCGGGCGTCTCCGGCACGGAGGTGAACTTGAGCTTCTCGTCCTCCACGCTGGCCAGCACCCTGTCGCCCAGGCGCACATCGCCCAGCAGGATCTCCTCGCTCAGCGCGTCCTCCACCAGGCGCTGGATGGCCCGGCGCAGCGGCCGCGCGCCGTACTTCAGGTCGTAACCAGCCCTGGAGATCAGCCGCAGGGCCTCCTCGCCCACCTCCAGCTGGATGCCGCGATCCTCCAGCCGCAGGCACACCTGATCCAGCAGCAGCCGGGCGATCTGGTCGATCTCTGCCTCGGTGAGGGCGTGGAACACGATGATCTCGTCCACGCGGTTCAAAAACTCCGGCCGGAAGATCTGGCGCACCTCGTCCATGATGTTCTCGCGCATCGCGTCGTAGGTCTTTTCGCTGTCCTCCTGACCGCCGAAGCCCAGCGCGCGCTGCTTCTTGATGGTGTGCGCGCCTGCATTGCTGGTCATGACGATCACGGTGTTCTTAAAGTCCACCACGCGGCCCTGACCGTCGGTGAGGCGGCCATCCTCCAGAATCTGCAAAAGCAGGTTGAACACATCCGGATGGGCCTTCTCCACCTCGTCAAACAGGATGATGGCGTAGGGCTTGCGGCGCACCTTCTCGGTGAGCTGACCGCCCTCCTCGTGGCCCACGTATCCGGGCGGGGAGCCGATCATGCGGGAGACGGAGTGCTTCTCCATATATTCGCTCATGTCGATGCGGATGAGGCTGTCCTCGTCGCCGAAGAGCGCCTCGCCCAGCGCCTTGCACAGCTCGGTCTTGCCAACGCCCGTGGGGCCGAGGAAGATGAACGAGCCGATGGGACGGTTGGGGTCCTTCAGGCCAGCCCGCGCGCGCCGGACCGCCCGGGCGACCGCCTTCACGGCCTCCTCCTGGCCCACCACGCGCCTGTGCAGCGTGTCCTCCAAGTGAATCAGCCGCTGGGCCTCGTCCTGGGTCAGCTTGCTAACCGGAACGCCCGTCCAGATGGACACGATGTGCGCAACCTCCTCCTCGCCGACGGTCTCCATCTTGCTGTTGAGCTTCTGCTCCCACGCGCTGCGGCGCGCATCCATCTCGTTCTGGAGCTCCTTCTTGCGGTCGCGCAGCCTAGCGGCGGTCTCGAAGTCCTCGTTGGCCACGGCCTCCTCGGTCTCCTTGTTCAGCGCAGAGAGCTTCAGCTGCTGCTCCTTCATGTCCGGCGGCGCGGTAAAGGCCTGGATGCGCACCCGGGACGCGGCTTCGTCGATCAGGTCGATGGCCTTGTCCGGCAGGCAGCGGTCGGGAATATAGCGGTCGGACAGGTACACGGCGGCGCGCAGCGCCTCGTCCGTGATGCGCACGCGGTGGTGCGCCTCATAGCGGTCGCGCAGACCCGCCAGAATCGCCACGGATTCCTCCTTGGTGGGCTCGCCCACCTGCACCGGCTGGAAGCGGCGCTCCAGCGCGCCATCCTTCTCGATGTGCTTGTGGTACTCGCCCAGCGTGGTCGCGCCGATGCACTGAATCTCACCGCGCGCCAGCATGGGTTTTAAGATGTTCGCCGCATCGATCGCGCCCTCGGACGCGCCTGCGCCCACGATGGTGTGCAGCTCGTCGATGAACATGATCACGTTGCCGCTCTTTTTGATCTCGGCCATGGCGTTCTTCAGGCGCTCCTCGAACTCGCCGCGATACTTCGCGCCCGCCAGCATGGCAGCCAGATCCAGCGACACCACGCGCTTGCCGCGCAGAATCTCCGGGATGTTCTCCTCCACGATCAGCTGGGCCAGGCCCTCCACGATGGCGGACTTGCCCACGCCCGGTTCGCCGATGAGCACCGGGTTGTTCTTGCGCCTGCGGGAGAGGATCTGCACGATGCGCT
>JAUNNK010000065.1 GCA_030537335.1 Clostridia bacterium
GGAAATCCTCGTCCCGGTCATCGATGAGCCAGGTCTCGTATCCCAGGAATTTTCCCAGCCGGAGCGCCGCGCCCCCCACGTGGCCGCCGCCCACCACCACCAGCCGGGGCCGGGCGGGAGAGGGCTCGATGAACATGGTGAACTCCCCGCCGCAGGCCCTGCCGTCGGGGCCGCGGATCTCGTCCCCGTAGGTGCGCAGGGCGGGCTTCCCGGTGCGGATGCACTCCACCGCGTCGGCGATGGCGGCCTTTTCCTTGCCGCTGCCTCCCACGGTGCCCAGGGCGGTGCCGTCGGCGAAGACCAGCATCTTGGAATAGGTGCGGGAGGTGGTGCCTTTGGCGTCCACGATGGTCACCGTGGCGAAGGGCTTCCCCGCATCAAAGGCCCGAAGCTGTTCCCGGGCGATGTCGATAGCGTCCATGTCGGCTCCTTTCAGCGGTCGGGGCGGTAGTTCTTGGCGAGGCCGCCCTCGGCGGTCTCCCGGTACAGGCGGTTCAAGTCCCGGCCGGTCTCGTACATGGTGTGGATCACCGTGTCCAGGGAGATCTTCCGGCTGTCGGAGAGGAAGTTGGCCAGGGACAGGGCGTTGATGGCCCGCATGGCGGCCACGGCGTTGCGCTCGATGCAGGGAATCTGCACCAGCCCGCCGATGGGGTCGCAGGTGAGCCCCAGGTGGTGCTCCAGTGCCACCTCCGCGGCGTACTCGATCTGATCGATGCCCATCTCGAACAGCTCCGCCAGCGCGGCGGAGGCCATGGAGCAGGCCGTGCCGATCTCCGCCTGACAGCCACACTCCGCGCCGCTGATGGAGGCGTTCTCCTTCACCAGATTGCCGATCAGTCCGGCCACGGCCAATGCGCGCAGCACCGCGCGGTCGGGCAGGTTCTTCTCCTCCTGCATGTACTTGAGCACTGCGGGAACCACGCCGCAGGATCCGCAGGTGGGCGCGGTGACCACCGTGCCGCCGCCGGCGTTTTGTTCGCTGACGGCGAAGGCGTAGGCGCACACGATGCGGTTCTCCCGGGTCTCCGGGCGCTCGTCGATGTGGCGCTGGTTGTAGAGGAACTGGGCCTTGCGTTCCACGTTCAGCCCTCCGGGCAGCGTACCGCGATGGGTGAGGCCCTCGCGGATGCTTGCGCACATTTGCGTCCAGACCTGAAGCAGGAAGTCCCAGATATCCGGCCCTTCAAATTCCTCCACATAGGCGCTCAGGCGCAGGTTGCGGGCCATGCAGTATTCCGCGATCTCGTGGAAGCTTCTATGGGGGTAGATCTCCGGAGCCGCTTCGAAGACCGACTGGCCCTCGATCTGAATGTCTCCGCCGCCCACGGAATACACGCGCATGCGGCCGATCTCCGCGCCATCCGCATCCAGTGCGATCAGATCCAGGGTGTTGGGGTGGGGCAGATCATTTTCCTCCAGATCGAAGCGCACATCGCAGGGCAGGGGAGCGAGGGTCTCCCGGATGATCCGGTCGGTGCCGTGACCCGGCCCGGTCTTGGCAAGGGAGCCGTAGAGCACGGCCTCGAAGCTGGCGGTGTCGGGATATCTCTCGCGGAAGAGGCGACAGGCGCGCTCTGGCCCCATGGTGTGGGAACTGGAGGGGCCGCGGCCAATCTTGTAGATGTCGCGTATGGATTTCATCGCGCAAGCTCCTCTCCGTTCAGCACCGCGCGCGCAAGGGCCTCGCCACGGTACTCCAGCGTGAGCCGAAAGAAGGGCGCGTCCTGCTGCAAGAGCTCCAGAAAGATGCGGTCGCCCTCCCAGTGGGGCAGTTCCAACAGGCACGACTTGTCCACCCACTGAAGCTCGCCCTCATCGCAGTCGGTCATTTCGCCGGTGAAGCCGTCGGCGGTGTAGAGGTGCATCTGCTCGTCCTCCCAGGTGTCGGAGTGGAAGTCGATCACGGCGCGGTAGCGGTAGCGGGTGAGGGTCAGGCCCGTCTCCTCCCGCACCTCCCGCATCAGACACATCTCCACCGTCTCGCCGGGCTCAAGGCCGCCGCCGATGCCGATCCACTTGTCGCGGTTGGCGTCGTTCTCCTTCTTGACGCGGTGCAGCATCAGATATTTTCCATCTTGCTCAATGTAGCACAGGGTTGTGACGCGCATGGCTGCCCTCCCATGGTTTGAATCAGAGATTCGCGCCGCCCACCGGATTCGATGGACGGCGCGCTTGCTTACTTTTTCACGCCGTGCATGCGGAGGTGCTCCTGAAGTAGCTCGTCGTGCAGCTTCACGGAGTCCCACTCGGAATTGCTGGGCGTGAGCACCGCCTTCAGCGCGATGCCGGGCAGGCGGTTCTGCCGCAGCGCCCCCAGAAAGGCGTTTAGCAGCGGGTTGGAGAAGTTGACCATCACCAGCATCTCCTCGGGGAAGCCGTCGCCGGTGTATTCCCCGGGGACGCGCCGGTGCATACCCACCAGCGCGCCCACGGGCTGGTTGTAATCGGCCTTCGGCACGCTGATCATGCGCAGCTTCAATTGGGAACAGATGAACATCAGTTTCAGCTTGCGCGGATTGTCCATGTTGTAAATGAGGATTGCCGGTCCGGACATGGCGCTTCCCCCTTATTCCTTGTGCGCGATGGACTTGTAGTGCTCGATGACGGCTGCGTCCTCCGTCAGTTCGATGGACACGTTGTACTCTCGGGACTCGCCGCTCTCCAGGTAGGTCAGGTTGCCCAGCTCGCGGGCCTCGGAGCGGTTCACCACGCCGCTGGTGGTGGGCTCCAGACCCAGGGCGTACTCGCCCGCGCGCATGCACTTCCACTGGCACATCAGCGGGAACACCTTCTGGTCGAAGCGGATGATGGCGGCCAGACCCAGCTTCTCGTTGTGCAGCATGGCGAAGGCCTCGCCCTCGGCGGGTTGCTCGGTGTGGTAGTAGCACTGCTCGTCGCGGCCGCAGCCGGGCTCCTCCATCTCGAAGTAGTTGCCCATGCCCTGGGCGGCAAACTCGGTGCGGGGCGTGACCTTGCCCGCGCTGAAGTAGGCCTTTGCGCCTGCGTCCAGCATGGGATAGCCGAAGTTGATGTGGTAGATCAGCATCACCGGCTGCTTCTCGTAGCTCTGGTTGGTCACCACGTCGCGAATGCGCAGCATGTCGCGCTCCGTCTCCAGCGTGTAGCAGCGCTTCATCAGCATATCGGTGCCAAAGACCTCCGCCTCGTGCACCTGACCGCGCACGCGGATCACCCGCTCGTCGCCCTCGTATTCGATGGACGCGCCCACCTGCTCGGCGGGGATGTTGCTCATCGGGCCGTGCAGGCCCAGGGCCTTGCCGTTGTCCACGCCCGCAGCGCCGCTGTAGGTGATGCCGCAGGTGGTCATCATGCCGCCGCAGAACTGCTTCAGGAAGCCCGAAGCGCCGTCCTCCTGGAACAGGTAGGGCGAGCGGATGCCTACCTTGTTGGTCAGGCCGATGTTGATTCCCTTGTAGGACAGGTAGGGGATGTCCAGACCGCGGTCCGCCAGCAGGGTCATTTCCAGATTGCGGCCGTTCTTCAGATCGAAGGCGCGCAGGCCCCGGGACGGGCCATCATTGTAGATGTAATCCTTGAAGCCGCAGAGCGCGTCGATGTTGTTGCACTTCTTGCGAAGTTCGTATTCCTGAGATTTTTTCATATTTATTGCCTCCATGAGCGCCGCCTCGCGCGCAAATCATTCCATCTATATTATAAAAAATGGCCCCCGCGCTGTCAACTGAATTTTTAACATTGGGCTCTGGAAAAAGCGCGCGCGGGGTTCTATAATGAAAGCAGTAATTCCAATGAAAGCGGAGGAGAGACAGATGGAGAATCGGATCGACGGCCTGATGGACTTTCTCAGGAAGTCCGTCAGCGCCTTTCATGCGGTGGATGCGCTGTGCGGGATGCTGCGCGCAGCGGGATTTCAGGAGCTTGCGGAGTGCGCGCGCTGGAGCATTGCGCCCGGCGGACGCTACTTCGTCACGCGGAACCAGTCCAGCGTGATCGCCTTCACCCTGCCGGAGCGCGGCTTTGCGCCGATGCAGATCGTGGCCAGCCACAGCGACAGCCCGGTGTTCCGCATCAAGGAGCGCGCCGAGGTGGAGGTGCAGGGCAGCTACGTGCAGCTCAACACCGAGCGCTACGGCGGCATGATCATGAATACCTGGCTGGATCGCCCACTGGGCGTCGCCGGGCGGGTGCTGGTGCGCACGGCGCAGGGCATGGAGAGCCGTCTGGTGGACTTTGGCCGCGACGCGGCGCTGATTCCCAACCTCGCCATTCACATGCAGCGGGACGTGAACGAGAACTGCAAGCTCAACGCGCAGGTGGACATGCTGCCCCTCTACGGCGACGTCTCCGCGAAGGGCCGCTTCGAGGCCGAGGTCGCGGAGATTGCAGGCGCTTCCCCGGAGGACGTGCTCGGGCGGGATCTCTACCTCTACAACCGCATGGAGCCGAGGCTCTGGGGCCCGGAGGACTGCTACATCTCCGCGCCCCGGTTGGACGACCTGGAGTGCGCCTACACCAGCCTGCGGGCGCTGCTGGAGGCGGGGGAGTGCGGGCACATCAACCTCTGCTGCGTCTTTGACAATGAAGAGGTGGGCAGCGGTACGCGTCAGGGTGCGGACTCCACCTTCCTCTCGGACGTGATCGAGCGCATCGCGGCGGGACTGGGCGCGGATGGCGAAGAACTGCACGCCGCGCTGGCCTCCAGCTTCATGGTGTCTGCGGACAACGCCCACGCGCTGCATCCGAACCATCCCGAGAAGTCCGATGCAGGAAACCGCCCGCGGATGAACGGCGGCATTGTCATCAAGCAGAGCGCCAACCAGAAGTACACCACCGATGGCGTGAGCCGGGCGATCTTCGGCGAGATCTGCCGCCGTGCGGACGTTCCGGTGCAGCACTTCGCGAATCGTTCGGACATGCTGGGCGGCTCCACGCTGGGCAACATCTCCGGTGCGCACGTGTCCATCCCGTCGGTGGATGTCGGTCTGGCCCAGTTGGCCATGCATTCCAGCTACGAGACCGCCGGTGCGCAGGATGTGGAGCACATGGTGCGGGGCCTCACTGGCTTCTATCGCGCGGAGCTTCGCGCGAATGGGGACGGAAGCTATTCGATGGATTGAAAACACAGAGCGCCGCAGGCATTTCGCCTGTGGCGCTTCACATGTCACAGCTTGATCTGCTCCCGACGCTCTACGATCAACGCCTGAAAGTCCGGCTCCGCGCGCAGAAAATCGTAGGCGGGGTCGGTCTCCAGACTCCGCAGCAGTGCGCCCAGCAGCGCCTGCATGTCCGCACCCGGACGGCCGTCGTCCAGCCGTCGGAACAGCAGCGTGTTCCTCGGCCGCCAGGGCTTCACCGCCGCGTCCAGCAGCTGCCGCAGCAGCCGCAGGCTCTCCGGCGCGTCGCGGCGCTCCAGGGCCAGGTTCAGCGGCGCGATTGCCGCGCTGTACTCCCACAGGCCGAAGCGCCGGGTCATCTCGGATGAAAGATGGGCCATTTCTTCTGCACCCTCGGGATTGCCGCTGCTGCGCTCGATGTCGATGAGCTGCCACAGAAAGCTCTGCGCCTCGTTCAGGCAGAGCAGCAGCGCCTGTGCGGCGACCCTGCCCGCCTCCTCCATCTGGTTCTGCTGGACGTGGATTCGGGCCTGAAGCAGCCGCTTGTCCATCGGCGGCTCCTCGGGCAGCAGATCCAGCATGCGCTGGGCGTTCGCCGCGTCGTTTCGGCGCAGGTACCGCCCGGACAGCATGTAGATCGCCCGCCTGCGGACGCTTTCGTCCTCGCAGGCGGCGCAGCGCTCATACCAAGCGTCCAGCTGGGCCTCGCAGGCCTCGCGCGCATCGCCGTCGGCGTAGAGCATCGCCGCACCCTCCAACGAAACCGCGCACTGGAACAGCAGCGCGTCGCAGCGGGGATACTGACGAAGCTCCTCCGATGCCAGCGCAAGGCCCGCCGCCAGACCGTCCCTGCGCACGGCCTCCACCAGCTCGCCGGAGAAGCGGGCGATCTCCTCCGCCGTCAGCTCCTCCCGGAAGCACAGCAGCTCGTTCAAATCGATCTTCAGCAGCCGCGCCAGCGGGGCCAGCAGGCTCACGTCCGGGCAGGTCGCGCCCTTCTCCCACTTGTTTACCGCCGGTGCGGTCACGTTCAGCGCCTGCGCCACCTGCTCCTGGGTCATGCCCAGCGCCCTGCGCCGACGCTGAATCACCTGATTCATGGACATAGCTCTTTCCTCCTGAAGTAAAATCAGCAGAGGCCCCTGCTGACTGCATTATACCGCGTCGCGCGCCATCGCACAATTGAACAGATTTTAAATTGCAGGATAAAAACATGAGTGCAAGTTAAAATGTCGCGATTCTCCAGGTCGGCGGCCTCCCGGCAGGCACAGCGCAGGCCATCGCGCGGGTACGCCCGTGCGACGCAAACAAAAGTCGAAGAATGGAAACTTGGGTATTGACAAAACTGCGGATTTCCTGTATAATGAATCCCGTTCGAGAGAACATAGGGGCATGGTGTAATGGTAACACGTGGGTCTCCAAAACCTTTGTTGAGGGTTCGAGTCCTTCTGCCCCTGCCATGGGCGCTCTTCCTGAGGGGGAAGGGCGCTTTTCTTATGCCATCAGGCATTACCCGTCAAGGCAGTATACATTTCATCAAATCCATCTCCATACAGGTGAATATAGAGGTTGTAGGTGATATTCACATCGGCGTGACCCAACACAGACGCGGAGAAGCTCGGCGTGGCGCACCGGGACACGCTGCTTCCATACCATTCTAACGTACGAAAGCCTTGCAGATGCATGGCGGCGCGGTGAAGTCTCGGCTCGGAAGGCTGCTAAACAGTTGCATTTTTCGCGTCCAACATTTTTTCGTCAGGAAAAACAATGGAATTAATCGTATTTTGACAAGTGCCGAAAAAGCAGTTTCAAATCTGGACAATATTTGCCAGATATGATAGAATGTCGGATGTAAACTATGTGGCAGATTTCAGGCGATTTCTGCACGAAAGCGAATATCACATTCGGTAAAACTGGGTTTCTCAGGGTGGTACAGGGTTCCTGCGTTTTTCATCAATCAAGAGAAAATGGGGGAGAGAGAACATGTTTTGTAACAAGTGCGGAAAAGAGATTTCGGATCAGGCGAGGTTTTGCAATTATTGCGGGGCTGCGGTAAACCATACGCAACCTCAGCAATCGGCGCAACCTCAAGCGGCGCAGCAGTCCCAGAGCACGCCTGCGAAAAAGAAGGGTAAAGTGGGTAAGACCATGCTGACCATTCTGGTCGCCCTGGTCGTCTATTTCGGGGTTCGTGCGATTACTGAGAATGTGTTGACGTCGCAGCGAAGCCCTTCGACGCAAGCGTCAACCTCCACCGCCAACGAGTATGTGGAAAGCGATAAAGATCTCACGGCCACTTGCTTCTACGGCGCACTTTATGAGAACGACGATCTGACCTACGGTTTGGCGCGGGTACATCTGCCGGGGTATCATCTGATGCCGGGCGAAGGTGATGTGCAGGATTATCTTTGCTCCGCAGATCAATCCACTCTGTTCTATCCAACCAAGAGGCTCGAAATCGGTATTTCTTATGATGCGTCCGATTCGGATTCCATACTGAATTCCTATAGCGGCAGCAGCATGAGCAATGTTTCCATGATTGATTTTCGCAAATATGAAGTGGACGGCTATCCCGTCATTCGCTATATCATCAGCTGTACAGTCGACGGGTTGGATGAATACATTGGCGAGCTGATTATATGCCCCAGCAAGCAGCCGTCTGAAACGCTGCGCATGTGTATGGAAACGCTGAGCAGCAACGGATACGGTGCGATCGATCAGGTATTCGATACGCTTGATATTTCTTCTGCATACGCTCTGAGCGCAGACGATACGCAGACGATGGGACTGAACCGCATTACCGTAAAATAAGGAGAAAGCGCCACGCGTTTCATCATTTATAAGAACTCCGTTCTGGCAACGTTTTGCAGCATTTTCGGGGCGGCGTTCATTGCCATGGCAGTGACGTCGATGGTTTCCGGTGAACTGGGCATTTTGCCCGGCATCGGCGTCATTGCTGCCGGTCTGGGCTTTATGTGGCTGGGCGACATCATTAGCACGAAGAAAGCACAGCGGAAGCGGAAGAAGGCGCAGCAGGCTGCTGCAGCTGCTGCTTCATCTCCCACGGCAAGCTACGCGCAACCTCAACAGTCTGCACCCGTGGCAAGCTATGCCGCCTCTGCTGTTCGGGACAAGCCCGTGAACAAGAGCGCCGTCTTTGCCGGGATCTTCTTCCTGTTGGCGACGCTGCTGGGCGTATGGTCTGCGTTCTCGCACGATAACAACTATATTGACCGCCTTGCAGTCGTGGAATGTGCGGGTTTCCTGCTGCTGGCGATCGGCTGTTTTCGGATGAAGCGCATGCAGAGGGCGAATGCCTTTCATCTGATCGGCGCGCTCCTGCCGACGGTGGTATGTGCTTACAGCATCTTCAATTTCCTCAAATGGGCCATCTTCCCATATTGGTCGCACGGGATGCATCTTACGTTTTCATGGTATATGCGAACATTGGCGAGCAATATGAGTTTCGTGAGCATGGCATTGGAGTTACTTGCCTTTTTACTGGTTGCTCTTTTCGCATTCTGTGCCAGGAAGCCCAAGGGCAGAGGCGGCGTCACTGGTGCGCTGTGGTTTTTGCCGTCCGTGCTCCTGGCGGCATACCTCGTCATTCAGTTCGAATATGACTTCAGGCTCAACCAGCTGCTGAATAATTTTGTGGAGAAGCCTAGGTGGATGCCGCATCCTCTTATGCTGACGCTGTTCCGGGATATTCATGTGATCGTGGCCTGCTTCCTGGCAGGGCTCTGTTTCCGGCGCATTTGCCGCAGCCCTGCGGTTGTTTCTCAGATGAATACGCCCTATGTTCAACCCCAGTCTGCGCCGCCTGTACAGCCTGTGCAACCGCAGCCTGAACCCCGCTATGCCGCTCCCGAACCTCCGAAGCAGCCGGAACCGGCCCCGAAGGCAAACAATCAGGATGTGGAGAAGCAGATTCAAGCTTACAGAGATCTGCTGGACTGCGGCATTCTGAGCCAGGAGGAATGCGAACAGAAAGTCCGCGAACTGACGCAGAAATACTACAGGGGATAATGTCCAATGAATGGAATTATCCTTTTCTGCCGGGAAAGCTCCGCTTCGATAAATACGGGTATGGTGGCCAGAATGGGCGGGGCCTTGTGGGTTCGCGCACTGCCGAGGGTGTGAAGGCGGCCGCCGGTACAGGCCTCAGGCCCTGGCTGAAAATTCCGCTGACTGCGGTTTCCGGATGCGGACTTTGGAACGAGAAAGAATTTTTCATCGTCGCAGACCAGAGCTATGTGCTGGGGAACAAGAACTATGGTGTTTTCCTGCCGGATCAGGTGGCACAGGCGAAGACCAAAGGAATTTGAACATCCGTGTTTATTGGGCGGTACAGTTCTGAACCGCTTGATGAAATAATCCACAATCCACAAAACAAGGAGGATTTCCCAATGAAGAAGGCTCTATCCATTGCACTCACCCTCATGCTGACGCTGTCCCTGCTGTGTGTGGGAGCATTTGCCGAAGCAACCGATTTCACCGGCACATGGTATACGCGTATGTACGGCGTTGAGTTTGTTTTTGTCCTGAATGAAGGCGGAGCATATACCGTCAGTTTAAGTGCCATGGGCGAAGCAGAAGAATCTGAAGGAACATGGGAAGTGACGTCCGCCGGCGTTGTCTTTGACAAGGGAACCGCGGATGAAGTCGTTCTGACGTACGATGCACAGGCCAACTCCCTGACCGGCATGATCTCCGGCATGGAGCTTGTGTTTACGCGCGAACCCGTCGCCGCATTTGAACTGGCGCCTGCGCGCTCTGACGCCGCGCCGGAGGAGTATGATGGTCAGTGGGTGGCCTCGCTGATTTGCCTTGGGGAAATTCAGGCGACGCCGCAGGACGCGCAGATTGATTTGTTCATGACCGTAGAAGGCGGCCTGAACTGCCTTACGATGATCATAGCAGGCGAAAGCACTACGATCAATATCGCGCCTGAATTCTCCGACGGTGCAATGATCCTGAACTTGGATGTGGCCGATAGCTCCACTCCCTATGTCGTCGTCTGCCAGATGCTGGAGGATGACTCCATGAGCGCAGCCTTCCCCGTTGAGATGTTTGGTCAGGAAGCTGTTTTCGTGCTTGAGAGGGTCTGATCGATCCAATCAACGCTATTACGTATCGCCGCAGCGCGCGGAGCCGTATCTTTCGGCTTGCCCTGTACAGTCTCCCTGAATTGCACCAAAGCTGCGTGCGGAACCATGGGCGCTCTTCCTGAGAGGGAAGGGCGCTTTTTCATGGTTTTTTATGGGATATACAGGCATGCCCGCAGGGATCGGTTTTACCGATCGTCTGCGGGCGGTTTTTATCCAAAGAAGGGAGCCGTCCCGGGAAGGGACGGCTCCGATTGCAGTTTGCAGTTTAGAGTACCCTGCGGCCCCAGGAGTAGGTGCGGTTATAGTAGCCGCTGTTCAGGGAGCTGGTGATGACCTTGCCGCCTGCGGAGGAGGCATGGATGAAGCTGCCGCTGCCCAGGTAGATGCCCACGTGGTCGCAGAGGTCTGCGTCATCGCTGTTGGTGTTGAAGAACACCAGATCGCCCACCTTCAGATCCGAGATGGCGGAGATCTTGGTATAGCTGGAGTCGTAGCCCTGGCTCTCGGAGGTGCGCTTCAGGGTGACGCCCGCGGCGTTCTTGAACACGTAGTAGGTGAAGCCGGAGCAGTCAAAGGAGTTCGGGCCGGTGGTTCCGTAGACGTAGGGCTTGCCGCTCTGGGCCTTCGCCAGGGCGATGACCTTGTTCACGGTGGCGCTGGAGCCATTGTCGGGCGTGGTCGCCACGGAGCCCGCCTGCACGTAGCCATACGTGCCGCTGTCGTTCTTCAGGCGGATCCAAGTCTTGTCCGCGTTGATGGCCACGCCGGTGACCTTCGCGTTCAGGCTCAGCGTGGTGAGCACGGTGGAGCTGGTGGAGGCCTTGGCGTAGACCTTCACGCCGCTGGACTGGGTGTACAGCGTGACGTTGTAGGTGTTGGGGTTGGTATCGCTGAGGCCGCTGAGCTTGCAGTAGCCCAGTGCGCCGGAGCTGTTCACCACGCGTGCCCAGGTGCTGTTCACGCCGGTGCAGCTGAGGGATTCGCCGAAGCTCATGGTGCCCAGGCTGGCGGAGGAGGTGCTGGGGGAGGCGTACACGGCCAGCGTGGTGGCGGAGATGTACACCGTCTTTTTCTTGATGTCGGTAATGCCGCTGTCGTCGCCGTCCGGCTTGGTTTCCGAGATGTACTTCGTCTGCACGTAGGCGTACTTGCCGGAGCCCAGGTTCACGCGCGCCCAGGCGCCGTCTCCGGTGACGGCGATCACGGTCACGGAGTCGCCCTGGTTGATGGTCTTGCTTACCGTGGCGGTGGTCAACGGCTTCGCATAGAGCTTCACGCCGTTGGACTGGGCGTACATGGTAAGGTTCAGGTTGTTGGGGTTGACGTTGGTCAGGCCGCCGAACTTGCAGTAGCCCACTGCGCCGGAGCTGTTCTGGATCTTCGCCCAGCCGTCATCCACGCCCAGCAACAGCATGCTCTCGCCGTAGGACATGGTGCCCAGGCTCTTGGAGGAGGTGCTGGGGGAGCTGTAAGCAACCAGCGTGTTTGCGGAGATGTACACCGTGCCGGTGACGCCGGGGGTGGGATCGTCCACCTCCTCGGTGGAGGCGTAGTCGGTCAGCAGGTAGCCGTAGGAACTGCCGTTCTTCAGGCGCAGCCAGACCTTGTCGGTGGTCATGGCGACGGCGGTGTATTTGGCGTTCTGCTTGAGAGTTCCCAGCACGGTCGCCGATGTGGTAGGCTTGGCGTAGAGCTTCGCGCCGGTTTCGGTGATGTAGATGGTGGTGTTCAGGGTGTTGGGATTCTCAGTTGTCAGGCCGCTGAGCTTGCAGTAGCCCACCGCGCCGGCGCTGTTCTGGATCTTTGCCCAACTGCCGTCCACATCCAGCAGGGTCATGCTCTCACCATAGGACATGGTGCCCAGGTTCTTGGAAGAGGTGCTGGGGGAACTGTAAGCCACCAGGGTGTTTGCGGAGATGTACACCGTGGAGACGAGGGGCTTTTCGGGCTCGTCGGGTTCCTCCGGCTCGGTCTCGGAGGCGGACAGGCTGGAGGCCTGGATGTAGCCGTAGCTGCTGCCACTCTTGACGCGCGCCCAGGCGCTGTCGGCGGTGATGGCCACGGCGGTGAAGCTGTCGTTCTGCTTCGCAGTGGTCAGCACGCCTGCGGAGGTGGTGGGCTTCTTGTAGACCTTTGCGCTGGCGCTGCTGACGTAGACGCGCACGTCCAGGTTGTTCGGGTTGGTGGCGGTCAGGCCGCTGAGCTTGCAGTAGCCCACCGCATTGGCGGAATTGCGGATCTGCGCCCAGTCCCCGGAGGTTGCCAGCAGGGTCATGCTCTCGCCATAGGACATCACGCCCAGAACCTTCGAGGAGGTGCTGGCGCTCTTGTAGGCGTTGAGCGTGTTGGCGGAGATGAAGACGGTCTTGGAGGTCAGGTCAGGCGTGGAGGGCGCGTCGTCGTCCACCTTGCTGGTGGAGATGTACTTCATCTGAACGTAGCCGTAGGCGGAGCCGTTCTTCAGGCGCGCCCACTCGTTGTCGCTCGTTCTGGCCACCGCCGTGTAGGAGGCATTCTTCGAGAGCGTCATCATCACGCTGGAGGAGGTGTCGGGCTTCTTGTAGACTTTGACGTTGGAGCTGTTGATGTAGATCTTCTCGTCGTACTTGTTGGGGTTGGAGGTGCCGATGCCGCTGAGCTTGCAGTAGCCGGTGCTCCCGGAGCTGTTTTTGACGTAGGCCCAGCTGGAGTTGGTTGCCAGCAGGGTCATGCTCTCGCCGTAGGACATGGTGCCCAGCACCTTCGACGAGGTGGAGTAGGTCTTGTACACGGGCAGGGTGTTGGCGGTGACATAGACCGTCTGGCTGGCCGCCAGCGCAGACAATTCTGCCGGAATCAGACCTGCCAGCACGCAGACCAGCAGCAGCGCGGCTATGAATTTCCTTTTCATCTCTATGTACCTCCAGAGCTTAATTTCAATCTATATACAGATAGATATGGTTCTAGTTTTTTCTATTGTAGTCCATTTGCGTCAGAAAGTCAATATAAAAATGAAATACTTTTGAAATATCTGTCGTGAAAGCGACGGATTTTGCGCCGAATGGAGCGCATTCCCTATATATTTAGACGCAGAAATGGCGGTTTATGTCAGCTTCTGTGGTGGGATACAATGTTAATTTTAGGTGAAATATATAAGGAAAGGGACTGTCTCAAAACGTTTTCACGTTTTGAGACAGTCCCACAATTGCTATGCGGCGGGGTGAAGGCACCCCGCCCTCAGATCACTGACAAAGCCCGCAAACGCAAAAATGCCTACTAAATAATGAAATCGATTGGCATTTTTGCTTAATGCGTCAGCTTCGGCTGCAAATTGCGGTCACTTACATCTGTGTAAGCTCCCTTATTTGCAGCCTTGCTTCCTTGTCTTGCGCGCTTTTTCAGCGTCTGGCAAAGCGTTGACTTTGTCAACACTTTGCGGCGGGGTGAAGGCACCCCGCCCTACGATTTACCGTTTTGAGACAGCGCTCGGGAATTGTGCGGAATCAGTCGATTTTCTGGGTCCAGCCGAAGGGATCCGCGATCTTGCCCCACTGGATGCCGGTGAGGGTATCGTAGAGCATCTGGGTGACCGGGCCGATCTCACCATTGTTGATGACGAACACCTTGTCCTTGTAGGCCAGCTTGCCAATGGGGGAGACGACGGCGGCGGTGCCGCAGCCCCAGGCCTCCTCCAGGGTGCCGTTCTCCAGGGCGGCGGCCAGCTCGTCCAGGCTCAGCAGGCGCTCGGAGACCTTGTAGCCCTTGCTCTTGAGCAGCTCGATGCAGCTCTTGCGGGTCACGCCGGGCAGGATGGAGCCGGTGAGGGCGGGGGTGACGACCTCGCCTGCGATCTTGAACATGACGTTCATCGCGCCGACCTCCTCGATGTACTTACGCTCCACGCCGTCCAGCCACAGCACCTGGCTGTAGCCCTTCTGCTCGGCCTTCTCGCCGGCGCGGTTGGAGGCTGCGTAGTTGCCGCCGCACTTGGCGTAGCCGGTGCCGCCGCGCACGGCGCGCACGT
>JAUNNK010000219.1 GCA_030537335.1 Clostridia bacterium
GTGGGGTTTACAGAGCGGACAAGTCGCCATGCCGCTGGTGAGCTCTTACCTCGCCTTTCCACCCTTGCGTTCCCTTGCGGGAATTCGCGGTATATCTCTGTTGCACTTTCCTTGGAGTCGCCTCCACCGGCAGTTAACCGGCACCCTGCCCTGCGGTGCTCGGACTTTCCTCAGACATCAAGCCTGCGATCGTCTGGCGCCCTCGCAATTCATATCAAGTTTTATCGCGATCAGTCCTCCGCGTAAAGGATGCGACCGCAGTTGTCGCAGGTGACCAGCTTGGCCTGCTCCTTGATGGCGAGCAGCGTGGCGCTGGGCAGCGACATGAAGCATCCGCTGCACTGGCCGTCGATCAGCTTCGCCATGGGCGGCGTGCAGTGCTGCTTGATGGTGCGGTACTTCTCCAGCAGATCCGGTTCGATCTTCCCAGATTCCTGCTCGGTTCTGGTCCGCATCTCCTTCAGCGTGGCGGTGTCCTGCTTGAACTCCACGTCGTAATCCTTCTTGAGCTGGTCGAACTCCTGCTTGGTCTTGGCTGCGCGCACGCGAATCTCGCGCTGCTGGCGATCCTTGACCTCCGCGTCCTTGCGCATCTTGCTCAGCTCCTGTTCGTAGCGCGTCAGGTTGTCCATCAGCTTCTGAACGGGCTCCATGCGCGCATTGGCCTCCTCTTCGGACGTGGGAGGATTGCTTTCGAGTTCTTCCATCAGGCCGGTGAGCACCTTCTGCAGGCGCTCTGCGTCGTCGCGCACGGCCTCCAGGCGATCCGTCATGGCCGCCACGTCGCTCTCCAGCTTCTTCATATTGTTCTGCTGATCCATCAGAAAATTGCGCTGCTTGAGCAGCTTCTGGCGCTTTTCAGACTGGCGAATCTTTGCCTCGAACCTGTCGGCTTCCATATCCACCTGCATGAACTGCCACAATTTTTCCAACTGCATAATTCATCCTCCAATTCTACCGGAACATCTCAGCTTCGCTAATATGCACTCGTACATTCCATTTTACACCATCCGGGCCGATTTGTAAAGCACCGGCCAGCATGGAAATTGCGGGCAGTTCCGTGGCCGCGTGCCCCGCCTCCAGCACACACATGCCCTCCTGATAGGCGTCCCAAGCCTTGTGATGTGCGATCTCACCACTCAGGTAGACGTCCGCGCCAAGCTTGCGCGCCTGGGCTGCAAAGGCACCGCCCGCACCGCCGAGCAGGGCCACGCGCGCGATCCTGCGATCGTCCTCTCCATAGCAGCGCACCGGGCCGCCCAGCACGCGTTCAACGTGACGGCGGAACGCCCCCAGCGTGGGAATTTCGGTAATGCCGATACGCAATCCATCCTCGTGCGCCTGCACATCGCGCAGGCCCAGCTCTGCCGCAAGCGCATCGTTCACGCCCGGCACGGCATTGTCAAAGTTCGTGTGCGCGGCGATCAGCCCGATGCCGCTTCGCACGAGGCCGCAGAGCAGCCTTCCCTCCGCATCGTCCTCCCGCAGGTTCTTCCGCCCGCGAAACAGGATCGGATGGTGGGTTACGATCAGCTGTGCCTGCTTCTCAATCGCCTCGCGCAGCACGCCGTCGTTCAGATCCAGAGCGCAGAGGATGCCCTCCACAGGCTGATCCATGCTTCCGGCGAGCATTCCGGCATTGTCCCACTCCTCCTGGAGCGCAAAGGGCGCAAATTCGTCGATCCTGCGATAGACCTCGCCGATGGTCACAGACATGCTTCCACTTCCTCCCACAGGTTGATCTCCCGCCGCAGTTCCTCAATGTTTTTCGCATCGCCGCCCTGCTGCGCGCCGGACAGTGCCTTGCGCGCGACCCTCAGGCGAAACGCGGCGTAATCCGCCAGCAGCGGCGGCCTGCGCTCCAGCAGCACCGGCCCGGCTTCCGCCTGGAGATCATCGAGCCGCTGCTCTCCCTCGACGGCGACCAGAATGGGATAGATCCTGCGGTCGTCGCGCACCAGATCCTCGTCCACGATCCGCCAGCCGCTTTTGTTCAGCCTGCGCCGCAGCGACGCAAGCGCCACGTTGGGCTGCAGAACCAGACGCGCGCCGCGCAGACGGCCCGCGCTCTGCTCCACGATGGACGCAATGGTCTCGCCGCCCATGCCCGCGATCACCGCCGCGTCCACGGGGCAGTCGATGGCCAGGGCGCCGTTCCCGACGCAAAAAACGGTGCGCGCCTCCAGATCCATCAGCGCGATCAGCTTCCTGGCCTTGGAGAGGGACGCTCCCGAGATGTCCGTCAGCACCATGCGGCGGCACTGACCGCTCTGCAACAAAAACGCGCCGAGCCTGCCATGGTCGCTGCCGATGTCGGCACAGCATTCGCAAGTGCCGACCAGTTCAGCGATTCTGGACAGGCGCGGATCGAGCGATATACGCTTATCGCACAGCATCAGTCGATGGAATCCTTCAGCTTGCGGGATCGGCTGGGATGGCGCAGCTTGCGCAGCGCCTTGGCCTCGATCTGGCGAATGCGCTCGCGGGTGACCTTGAACTCCTTGCCGACCTCCTCCAGCGTGCGCGCGCGGCCGTCCTCCAGGCCGAAGCGCAGCTTCAG
>JAUNNK010000066.1 GCA_030537335.1 Clostridia bacterium
AACGCCTACTTCGAGTGCATCCACGAGATGAAGCTCATCGTCGACCTGATCAACAAGGGCGGCGTTGCGGCCATGAACTACTCCATCTCCGATACCGCCGAGTACGGCGAGTACGTCTCCGGCCCCCGCGTGCTGCCCTACGAGCAGACCAAGGCCAACATGAAGGCCGTGCTCAGCGACATCCAGGACGGCACCTTCGCCGGCAAGTGGATCGCCGAGAACAAGAACGGCCGCTGCTTCTTCAATTCCAAGCGCGAGCAGCTGGCCAAGCACCCCATGGAGGTCATCGGCAAGCAGCTGCGCGAGCAGATGCTCTGGAAGAACGACGCAGACCTGGACAACGCTTCCAATTAACTGATTTCTACCTATAGTAAATTGCTGCGGATGCCCCGCGCATCCGCAGCGTACCGGAGTCAAGGGCGGCTCCGGCGAACGAGAATCGCAAGAACTGAGAGGTAAGACACATGAGCCAGATAAAAATCTTCGACACGACATTGCGGGATGGAGAGCAGTCGCCGGGCTGCAGCATGAACCTGAAGGAGAAGCTGGAGGTGGCGCGCTGCCTGGAGCGTCTGAAAGTGGACGTGATCGAAGCGGGCTTTGCGATCTCTTCGCCGGGCGACTTTGAGTCGGTATCGGCGATCTCGAAGGCGGTGAAGGACTGCACGGTGGCCTCGCTGGCGCGCTCCACGCAGAAGGACATCGACTGCGCCTGGGAGGCGGTCAAGGGCGCTGCCGACCCGCGGATTCATCTCTTCATCGCAACCTCCCCGGTGCACATGGAGTACAAGCTGAAGATGTCCCCGGAGCAGGTGCTGGAGCGCACGGCGCAGATGGTGGCCTACGCGAAGAAGTACTGCTCCAACATCGAGTTCTCCGCCGAGGATGCCACCCGCAGCGACATCGACTTCCTCTGCAAGGTGGTGGACGTGGCCATCCGCAACGGCGCGACGGTCATCAACCTGCCCGACACCGTGGGCTACACCACGCCCAGTGAGATGCAGGCGCTGATCGAGACCGTGATCCGCAACGTGCCGGGTTCCGACAAGGTGGAGTACTCCGTGCACTGCCACAACGATCTGGGTATGGCGGTGGCCAACTCGCTGGGCGGCGTGCTGGGCGGCGCGCGGCAGATCGAGTGCACGATCAACGGCCTGGGCGAGCGCGCGGGCAACACCTCGCTGGAGGAGGTCGTGATGGCCATGCGCACGCGCCCCGACGTGTTTGCGGGCAAGGAGACCCGCATCGACGCCACGCAGATCAACCGCGCCAGCAAGACGGTGTACAACATCATCGGCCAGAGCGCGCCGCTGAACAAGCCCATCGTGGGCCGCAACGCCTTCTTGCACGAGTCGGGCATCCACCAGCACGGCGTGCTGGCAAACAAGAAGACCTACGAGATCCTCACCCCCGAGGCGGTGGGCATCACCACGAACAATCTGGTGCTGGGCAAGCACTCCGGCCGCCACGCCTTCGAGGAGCGGCTGAAGGAGCTGGGCTACGTGCTGGAGGCCGATGAGCTGAACGCCTGCTTCGAGGAGTTCAAGGCGCTGTGCGACAAGAAGAAGGACGTGACCGACGACGACATCGTGGCCATCGCCACCCACTCCGCCACCGCCGACGACGAGGTGCAGGACGGCTTCAAGCTGGACTGGTTCTCCGTGCACACCTCCAACTTCACCACCGCCACCTGCACGGTCAGCCTGATGAAGGACGGCCAGAAGTTCGAGGACGTTTGCCTGGGCGACGGCCCGGTGGACGCGGCCTTCAACGCCATCGACCGCATCATCAAGCCGGAGAAGCACACCTTCGAGCTGTACCGCATCAACTCGGTTTCCCAGGGCAAGGACACGCTGGGCAAGGTGCACGTGAAGCTGGACGCGGGCGGACGCACCTTCACCGGACACGGCCTGTCCACGGACATCATCGAGGCCAGCATCCTGGCTTACATCAGCGCCTGCAACAAGCTGTCGGCCTGGACCGCGCGCAAGAACGCGGTCGCGCAGCAGCAACAGCAGCAGTGAGGAGGTTTTCACTATGGGAATGACCATGACGCAGAAGATTCTGGCGGCCCACGCAGGGCTGGAAAACGTAAAGGCCGGGGATCTGATCGAGGCGAAGTTGGATCTGGTGCTGGGCAACGACGTGACCACGCCGGTGGCCATTGACGTGTTCGAAAAGGCCGGGTTCACCCGCGTATTTGATAAGGATAAGATCGCCATCGTGCTGGACCACTACACGCCCTGCAAGGACATCAAGTCGGCCCAGCTGTGCAAGACCGCGCGCGACTTCGCCCGCAAGCATGCCATCACCCACTTCTACGACGTGGGCCAGGTGGGCATCGAGCACGCGCTGCTGCCGGAGAAGGGCATCGTGGGCCCGGGCGAGCTGATCATCGGCGCGGACAGCCACACCTGCACCTACGGCGCGCTGGGCGCATTCTCCACGGGCGTTGGCTCCACCGACATGGCGGCGGGCATGGCCGCGGGCGAGAACTGGTTCAAGGTTCCCTCTGCGATCAAGGTGGTGCTGACGGGCAAGCTGCGCCCCTGGGTCAGCGGCAAGGACGTGATCCTGCACCTGATCGGCACGATTGGCGTGGACGGCGCGCTGTACAAGTCCCTCGAGTTCACCGGCGAGGGCGTGAGTGAGCTCTCCATGGACGACCGCTTCACCATCGCCAACATGGCCATCGAGGCCGGCGCAAAGAACGGCATCTTCCCGGTGGACGACAAGACCATCGAATACATCAGCGGTCGCGTGAACCGCCCGTACACGGTGTACGAGGCCGATGCCGACGCGGAGTACGAGCGCGTGGTGGAGATTGATCTGAGCGCGCTGGAGAGCACCGTGGCGCTTCCCCACCTGCCGTCCAACACAAAGACGGTGAAGGAAGTCGCGGGCATGAACATCGACCAGGTGGTCATCGGCTCCTGCACCAACGGACGCATCTCCGACCTGCGCATCGCGGCGCAGATCCTCAAGGGTCGCAGGGTGGCCGAGGGCGTGCGCTGCATCGTGATTCCGGCGACGCAGGAGATCTACATGCAGTGCCTGACCGAGGGGCTTACCCAGACCTTCATCGAGGCGGGCTGCGCGGTGTCCACGCCGACCTGTGGCCCCTGCTTGGGCGGACACATGGGCTGCATGTGCGAGGGCGAGCGCGCCGTGACCACCACGAACCGCAACTTCGTGGGCCGCATGGGCCACGTCAAGAGCGAGGTCGTGCTGGCCAGCCCGGCAGTCGCCGCCGCATCCGCGGTCAAGGGCTGCATCGCTTCCCCGGAAGAACTGGACTGAGTGCAGGAGGATCAAAAAATGTATACCGGAAAGGTCTATAAATACGGCGACAACGTGGACACGGACGTGATCATCCCCGCGCGCTATCTGAACGCGCCCTCGCCGGACGAGCTGGCGAAGCACTGCATGGAGGACATCGACGCTTCCTTCGCAACGAAGGTGCAGCCGGGCGACATCATTGTGGGCGGCGCAAACTTCGGCTGCGGCTCCTCCCGCGAGCACGCGCCCATCGCGATCCGCGCCTGCGGCGTGAGGTGCGTCATCGCGGCCAGCTTCGCGCGCATCTTCTACCGCAATTCCATCAACATCGGCTTCCCAATCCTGGAGTGCCCCGAGGCCGCGGCGGCCATCCAGAACGGCGATACGGTCTCCGTGGACTTTGACAGCGGCCTGATCCGCGACGAGACCACCGGACAGGAGTTCCGCGCCACCGCACTGCCGCCGTTCATCGGACGCATCGTGGAGGACGGCGGACTGCTGCCCTATCTGAAGGCACGGCTGGAGAAGGAGGCGTAAGAGCATGGTTTACAACATCGCACTGGTCAAGGGCGACGGCATCGGCCCGGAGATCGTCTCCAGCGCCGTGAAGGTACTGGAAAAGGTGGGCGCAAAGTACGGCCACGAGTTCAAGTGCACCGACTATCTGGCGGGCGGCTGCGCCATCGACGCGACGGGCATGCCGCTGCCGGAGGAGACGGTGGAGGGCTGCAAAGCCAGCGACAGCGTGCTGCTGGGCGCGGTGGGTGGCCCCAAGTGGGACAAGCTGCCCGGCGACAAGCGCCCGGAGAAGGCGCTGCTGGGCCTGCGCAAGGCGCTGGGGCTGTACACGAACCTGCGCCCGGCGAAGCTGTACCCGGCGCTGAAGGAGGAGTGCCCGCTGCGCGCGGACATCGTGGAGCAGGGTTTTGACCTGATGATGGTGCGCGAGCTGACCGGCGGCATCTACTTCGGCGATCGCGGCCGTCGGGACGGCAAGTATGGCCCGGAAGCCTACGACACCGAGGCGTATTCCGTGATGGAGATCGAGCGCATCGCCCGCGCGGCCTTCGACGCGGCCCGCAAGCGCCGCAAGAACGTGATCTCCATCGACAAGGCGAACGTGCTGGAGACCTCGCGGCTGTGGCGGGAGACCGTGCACCGCATCGGCGAGGAGTATCCGGACGTGCAGCTCAGCGACATGCTGGTGGACAACGCCGCCATGCAGCTGGTGCGCCGTCCCAGCCAGTTCGACGTGGTGGTGACCAGCAACATGTTCGGCGACATTCTCTCCGACGAGGCCAGCCAGATCACCGGCTCCATCGGACTTCTGCCCAGCGCGTCCCTCGGCGCGACGAAGTGCGGCCTGTACGAGCCGATCCACGGCTCCGCGCCGGACATCGCCGGTCAGGACAGGGCCAACCCCATCGCCACGATCCTCTCCGCCGCGATGATGCTGCGCTACGCTTTCGACCTGAGCGAAGAAGCCGACTGCATCGAGCGCGCCGTGGACGAGGTGCTTGCCGCTGGCCTGCGCACCGCCGACATCGTCGGCAACAGCGGTGCAACCCCCCTCTCCTGCACCGAAATGACCGAAGAAATCCTCAAGCGCATCTGAGGCAAGCTGCGGGGCGATCGCATGTGCGGTCGCCCCTGCCCATGATCTTCGCTTCCCGCCGCGTTCCTTGAAAGGGACGAAGCAGCGCATTGTCCCTTTCAAGGAGCGCCCCGACCATCCGCCAAAGGAGGAATGGCATTGTACCGCGAAACTTCCAAGCTCCTGCTCTACAGCAATCTGGGCGAGGACAGCATTCTGCTGCGCCTGTCCGAAATCTTCTTCGACTGGGATCACAAGGCCTGCGAAAAGAGCGCGCTCATCCGCCGCATCTACGTGGAGATCAAGCGCATCCTCGACCTGGCCACGACCTACGGCTTTGACACGAACCTCTGGCACAACTACCTGACCTTCGTGCTCATCACCAATGAAAACTCCTTCAGCCTGACCTGCGAGCGCGTGGGGGCCAGCGAGGGCTCGGTAAACCATTTCGCCAAGGCCGACTTCCGCATCTTCAAGAACCTGTTCGACTTCGACTTCGGCCCCATCGAGGCAGACCTGGGCATCGACTGCTTCAGCGTGCTTTCCAATTACCGCGCCATTCCCAAGAAGGCCCAGATGTACTACCGGAATGTGAGCGAAAAAGTGCGCGCGCTGTCCGCCGCCATCGAGCAGGCGAAGGATGAAAACGAAATCTTTGATCTGGTCACGGCGCACTACCGTGACTGCGGCGTGGGCATGTTCGGCCTGAACCGGGCCTTCCGTATCCGCCCGGCGGAGAACGGCGGCGTGGAGTTCTGCGCCATCAACAACATCGATTCCGTGGTGCTCTCTGATCTGATCGGCTACGAGTATCAGAAGAAGGAGCTGCGCGAGAACACCGAGGCCTTCGTCTCCGGCCGCAGCTGCAACAACATGCTGCTCTACGGCGACGCGGGCACCGGCAAGTCCACCTCCGTCAAGGCCATCCTGAACGAGTACTGCGATCAGGGCCTGCGGATGATCGAGATCTACAAGCACCAGTTCGGCCTGCTCTCCGAGGTCATCGCCCGGGTGAAGAACCGCAACTACCGCTTCATGATCTTCATCGACGACCTCTCCTTCGAGGAACACGAGGTGGAGTACAAGTTCCTGAAGGCCGTGATCGAGGGCGGCGTGGAGACCAAGCCGGACAACGTGCTGATCTGCGCCACCTCCAACCGCCGCCACCTGATTCAGGAGACCTGGAAGGATCGCAACGACATGGAGTTCAACGGCGACGTGCACCGCTCCGACACCATGGAGGAGAAGCTGTCGCTGGCCGCGCGCTTCGGCTGCGCCATCAACTACAACAACCCCGACCGCAAGCAATACCACGACATCGTGAAGGGCATCGCCAGCCGCTGCGGCGACCTCGGACTCACGGAGGAGCAGCTGCTGCTGGAGGCCAACAAGTGGGAGATCCGCCACGGAGGCGTCTCCGGGCGCACCGCCCAGCAATTCATCAACTATCTCGCAGGAACCGTAAAACAGAAGTGAGGAAACACACCCATGGTTACGCTCGATAAAATCTATCACGCCGCATTCGTGCTCAAGCAGGTGGCCCGCAGGACCGACATGATCTTCGCGCCCAAGCTCAGCCAGGACTGCGAGCTCTATCTCAAGACCGAAAATCTCCAGCTCACCGGCAGCTTCAAGCTGCGCGGGGCTTACTACAAGATCAGCCAGCTCTCCGAGGCGCAGCGCGCGGCGGGCATCATCGCCTGCTCCGCCGGCAACCACGCCCAGGGCGTGGCGCTGGCGGCCTCCCGCATGGGCATTAAATCCGTCATCTGCATGCCCGACGGTGCGCCGATCTCCAAGGTGGAGTCCACCAAGGCGCTGGGCGCGGAGGTCTGCCTTGTCAAGGGCGCCTACGACGACGCCTACGCCCACGCGTGCAGGCTCCAGCAGGAGACCGGAATGACCTTCATCCACCCCTTCAACGACGACGAGGTCATCGCGGGTCAGGGCACCATCGGCCTGGAGATCCTGGATCAGCTGGCAGACGTGGACGCGGTGATCTGCCCCATCGGCGGCGGCGGACTGATCTCCGGCGTGGCCTACGCCATCAAGACCCTGAACCCCAACGTGAAGGTCTACGGTGTGCAGGCGGAGAATGCCCCCAGCATGGCCCAAAGCGTGAAACAGGGCGAGGCCATCACCCTGGAGACCGTGAAGACCTTTGCCGACGGCATCGCGGTCAAGCACCCCGGCGACGTGACCTTCGAGATGGTGCAGAAGTACGTGGATGCGGTGGTCACGGTCAGCGAGGACGAGATTGCCGCGGCCATTCTGGCCCTGATCGAGAAGCAGAAGCTGATCGCCGAGGGCGCGGGCGCGGTGAGCGTGGCGGCGGCCATGTTCCACAAGCTGCCCATCGAGGGCAAGAAGGTGGTCTGCATCGTCTCCGGCGGCAACATCGACGTAAACATCCTCTCCCGGGTCATCACCCGCGGCCTGGTCACCGCCGGACGCAACTCCATGCTCCAGATCGCCCTGGAGGACAAGCCCGGCCAGCTGCTGGGCGTGAGCCAGATCGTATCCGAGTGCGGCGCGAACGTCGTCTCCGTGCATCATGAGCGCAGCGACGCCAACATGGCCGTCACCAGCTGCTTCCTCACGGTGGGCATGGAGACCCGCGATTTCGAGCAGATCGCCCAGATCCGCCAGCGGCTCACCGAGGAGGGCTTCAAGATCGTGAACTGATTCTTTTGCGGGAGCAGCCATGTGGGTGCTCCTGCCTCTATTCATCGTATAAAGCGAACGCATCCCCGGCAAGATGCCGGGGATGCGGATTGTACGAACCGGAAGCCACGACATGCGGCCTCCGGTGGATTTGTTTTTGGGAACTCAACGGCTCCGGGTGAACTTGGCGCGGATGGCCGGAATGGCGATCTGGATGAACACCGCCAGCAGCAGGATGGAGCCCTTGATGGTGTCGTTGATCAGCGCGTCCAGACCCATGGAGGCGATGATCTTGTCGATGATGGTGTAGCTCATCGCGCCGAAGAGCACGCCCAGAAGCTTGCCCTTGCCGCCGCTCATGCTGATGCCGCCGATGACCACCGCCGCGATGGCGTACATTTCGTTGCTCTTGCCGATGGTTGCCGGGTCGACGGAGCCGTTCATGGCCAGCCACATGAAGGTGCTGACGCCGCAGAGCAGGCCGGTGATTGTGTACACCGCCACCTGCGTCCACTCCACATTGATGCCCGCCAGGCGCGCCGCGCGCTCGTTGCTGCCGATGGCATAGATGCTGCGGCCGAACTTGGTGTTGGTGGACATGAACACCATGAGCACCGTGACCAGAATCAGGATCACGCCCGCCATGGGGATCAGGCCTGCGACCTTGTACTGGCCGAATTTGTAGAAGGGATCATAGGCGCTCAGCGTGCCGTCCATGTTGTAGATGGACAGGCGCAGGGTGCGCAGATAGTACTGGGCCACGGAGCGGTAGATCAGCATGGTGGCCAGGGTGACGATGAAGGGCGGCATCTTGACCTTGCCGATGAGGATGCCGTTGAAGAAGCCCAGCAGCGCGCCCACCGCCAGCACCGCCAGCAGCGTGAGGATGATGGAGTTCATCGAGTTGAATACAACCACGCCGATGCCGCCAATCAGCGAGAGCATGGAGCCGACGGACAGGTCGATGCCGCCGGTGATGATGACCAGGCCCATGCCGAAGGCCATGATGCCCACGACGGCGGAGTGGCGCAGAATGTTCATCACGCCGTTCAGGGTGGTCGCGCCGGCATTGATGATCAGATAGGCGATCAGGATGCAGGCGAAAATCAATACAAAGCTGTAATTGCCCAGTATTTTGGTGATCGATCGATTGTTGCGCTTTGTGGTGTTCATTGTCCAACCGCCCCTTCCCCAGCGTTGATGGCATTTGTGGCAGCGAGCATGACCCGCTCCTCGCTGATCTCCTCGTGGCGCAGCACGCTCTGGATGTTGCCGTGGTAGAAGACCACGCAGCGGTCCGCCACCTTCTGCAGCTCCGGAATCTCCAGCGTGTTGACCAGAATGGTCTTTCCATTCTGCGCCAGCTGCAAAATCAGCTTGTAGATTTCGGATTTGGCGCCGACGTCAATGCCCTGGGTGGGATTGTCCATCAGCAGGATGTCCGCCTCCGTGTTCAGCCAGCGGGCGAGGATCACCTTCTGCTGGTTGCCGCCGCTGAGGCTGGTAATGAGATCCCCATCGCCGTTGCAGCGGATGTTCAGCATGCCCCGCAGGCGCTCGAACTTCTGCCTCTCCATCTTCTTGCGGATCAGCGGCTTCTTCGCCGAGAGCGTGTGCTCGGACACATAGTTGTTCTCCAGCAGCGTGAAATCCGGCAGGATGGAGTTCTCCTTGCGGTTGGCGGCAATCATGGCGATCCTGTTGCGCATCGCCTTGTGAATGCGGTTGCCCGTCACCGCCTGTCCCATGACCTTGCAGCTTCCGCCGGCCTCCGGCATCACGCCGAAGATGGTCTGCATCAGTTCGCTCACACCCGCGCCCTTCAGGCCGGTGAAGCCCACAACCTCGCCGCGGCGGATAGAGAGATTCACATTTTCAAAGCCGTGGCCGGAGTAATTTTCCAGTTCAAGAATCGGATCGCCCAGTTCGCGGGGCGTGTAGATGTCCGAATCGGAGTAGCTGTTGCCCACCATCAGCTTGGTCACCTCAGTGGGCGTGATTTCGGCGATTTCGCCGCTGCGGATCATCTGTCCGTTGCGCAGCACGGTGTAGCGGTTCGCGATGGTGAAGATCTCCGTCATCTTGTGCGAAATGAAGATGAAGGACTTTCCGCTCTCCTGCAGATGGCGCACAATGCCGAACAGGTGCTCGATTTCCTTGTTGTTCAGCGCCGTGGTGGGCTCGTCCAGAATCAGCAGCTTGGCGTTGGCGTGCAGCGCCTTCGCAATCTCCAGCAGCTGCTTCTTGCTGGTCTCCAGCTCGCTTACCATGGCGGTGGGGTCGATGTCCACGCCCAGTTCCCGGAACAGCTCGTGGGTCTGGGCGATCATGCGCTTCTTGTCCAGAGTGCCGACCTTGGTCAGCAGCTCCTTGCGAAGAAAGATGTTTTCGTAGACCTTGAGATCGTTGAAAAGATTCAGCTCCTGATGAACGAAGGCGATGCCCGCCTGTTCGGAGGACTGAACCGTGACGTGATCCATTTCCTGGCCGTCAAAGATGATCTTGCCGGCATCGCGGGTATACACGCCGGCCAAGATGTTCATCAGGGTGGATTTGCCCGCGCCGTTTTCGCCCAGGAGCGCATGCACCTCGCCCTTGCGCACCGAAAAATCCACCTTATCCAGCACGGTCACCCCAAAGAATGCCTTCGTGATCCCTGACATTTGGAGTATATCCATGTTCCATTCTCCCCTTGCTTTTTAAAGACGCCCGGCAGCATGACCCGCCGGGCGCTCGATAAGCCCCACTGTTGCGCGGGCGCGGCAGCAAGGCCGCGCCCGCAGTCAGGGATTATTCGGCAGCAACGGCGTCGCCGAAGCCACGGAAGTCGTTGACGTTGGTCGCGTCGACAACGGACACCGGGATGACGTGATCCTTGGTGACCTCGCCGCCATCCAGGTAGGCGATCATGTCGTCGCAGGCGATCTGGATCATGGCCGGATCGTAGGTGACGGAGAACAGGTCGGCCAGGCCGGCAACCTCAGCGCTGTAGTCCTTCTGATGGATGCCCTTCAGCACGGAGTAGATCTCGTTCAGGCCAGAGGAGGTGCCCAGGTGCACACCGGCGGTGAGGAAGGCTTCCTTCTTGGCGGTGTCGATCTCGGAGGACTTCAGGGCCTCCAGGATGCCCATGGCGATCTCATCGTCGTGGGTGAAGATCCACTTGCAGGCGCTGATCTCTTCAACGGTGTTGCTGTCCAGCCACTCGGTGAAGAGCTTCTTGCCTTCGCTGCGGCTCCATCCGGTGTATGCAGTGGACTCGATGGCGTCCACCTGCTCCTGGGTCCAGCCGTTCTCCAGCAGCACGCCGAAGAAGCCGTCGTTGCGCATCTGCGGCACGGAGGAGTTGTCGCCGGGCATGATCAGGATCTTGTCGCCGGGAACCATGCCGGAAGCGATGAAGCGCTTCGCGGTCTCGGAGCCGATGCCCTCGTTGTCGCCCTTGACGGAGGCAACCGCCTGCTCGGCCACGGTGTCGATGACGCGGTCAAACATGACGAACGGGATGCCGGAGTCAGCCAGCTTCTTCATGGTCGTCTCCAGGGTGTTGTCCTGGGGCAGGATGACGATGGACTTGGCGGACTCGTTGTCGATGATGTCCTCAACCTGGGTGATCTGGTTCGCCGGATCGGCGGAGGAGATGACCTTGGCGGTGTACTTGCCCTCGGCGTTGATGGCCTCGGCCTTTTCCTCAGCGTAGGTCAGAACCGCGCCGGTCCAGCCGTGGTCGGCATTGGGAACGAGAATGGCGATGTCGGTGGCTGCCATAGCGGCGGCAGAGCACACGAGCATCAGAGCGAGCAACAGAGCAACAATCTTCTTCATGGTTATCCTCCTATTTTTATCGGCAATGTGCCGATATAGTCGTTTATGTACCGGTTTGGCTTACATCTCAACCCACTTGGAGTTGTTCGCGGCGCTCTCCACGACCGCGTGCACGAACTTCACGCCCTCGATGCCCTCGTCCACGGTGGGATAGATGAACTGGGAGGCGTCCTCGCCGTTGCGCTTGGCAATCAGCGCGGAGACGTAGTTCTGATAGAGGTTGGCAAAGGCGACGTACAGGCCTTCCGGATGTCCGGAGGGGATGCGCGCGCAGGCGCCGGCCTTCTCGGTGACGGCGGCGGTATTGCGCTGAATCAGCTGCGGCGCGCAGTTCTTGGGCGTGTAGCGCACCACGTCCGGCGTCTCCTGGGCCCACTCCAACGAGCCCTTGTCGCCGTAGATGCGCACGGCCAGGCCGTTGCAGTGGCCCGCGGCCACCTGGCTGCACCAGTACGCGCCGTTCGCGCCGTTGTCGTATTCCACGATGATGTTGGCGTTGAGATCCAGGGCCTTGCCGTAGGTGTTGGTGGTGGCCAGCAAGCGCTTGATCTTGAGCCCGGTGATGAAAGCCACGTAGTTCTCGATGTGGGTGCCGATGTCGCCCACACAGTTGGACGCGCCCGTCATCTTGGGATCGGTGCGCCACACGGCCATGTTCAGCTCGGCCTTGTTGTCCGGATCCAGCTCATCCAGCAGCCAGTCCTGGGCGTACTCCGCATTGACGGACACGACCTTGCCGATCTTACCTTCGGCGACCATCTCGCGCATGACGCGGGACATGCAGTAGCCGGTGTAGCCGTGGGTCACACCGAACAGCAGGCCCTTCGCCTCCGCAGTCGCCTTGAGGTCCTCCGCCTGCTCCACAGTGAAGCACAGCGGCTTTTCGCAGACCACGTTGATGCCGGCCTCCAGGAAGGCCTTGGCCACCGGATAGTGGGTGCTGTTGGGGGTCACGATGGATACGAAGTCGATGCCGTCGTCGCGGGCGGCTTCCTTCTCGGCCATCACCTTGTAATCAGCGTACACGCGCTCGGGATCCAGACCGTAGGTCTCGCCGGTTTCCTTATTGAGCGCCTCGCGGGTGCTGAAGCAGCCTGCGACCAGCTCCACGCGGGGATCAAAGTTGATGGCCTTGCGGTGCACCTCACCGATGAAGGCCTGCATGCTGCCGCCAACCATGCCGTAACGAATCTTCTTAGCCATATTCTATCTCCTTATCCACGCAGGTCAGTTTGCAATCGCGTCGTCAAACTTGAAGGCGGAGGGCTTGAAGTCCACCTTACGCACGAAGGCCGCCGCCTCGGTGGCGCCGTCGATGCGGTCCATGCCGCTGTCTTCCCACTCCACAGAGAGCGGGCCGTCGTAGCCTGCGGCGTTGAGCACGCGGATGATCTCCTCAAAGTTCACATCGCCGTGGCCCAGCGAGCGGAAGTTCCAGCCGCGACGCAGGTCGCCGAAGTCGATGTGGGAGCCCAGCAGGCCGCTGCGGCCGTCCAGCGTGACGGCGGCGTCCTTCATGTGGACGTGGTAGACGCGGTCGATGAAGTCCTGCAGGAACAGGTGCGGCTTGATTCCCTGCCAGATCAGGTGGCTGGGGTCGAAGTTCAGGCCGAACTCGGGGCGGTCCGCAAACTTCGCCAGCAGCTTCTTGGTGGAATAGTAGTCAAAGGCGATCTCGCCGGGATGCACCTCCAGTGCGAACACCACGCCGTGCTTCTTGAACTCGTCCAGGATGGGGCTCCACAGGCGAACGATCTCGTCAAAGCCGTCCTCGACCATCTGCTCGGTGGTCTGCGGGAAGGAGTAGAGATAGCGCCAGATCGGGGAGCCGGTGAAGCCGGTAATGATCTTCACGCCGAATTTCTCCGCCACGGCGGGGGCCTTCTTCATGGTCTCGATGCCCCAGTTGCGGATGGCCTCGCTCTGGTCCGCCAGCGCTGCGGGCGCAAAGTTGTTCAGGCGCGGATCGGGCGCGTCGCCCACGCACTGGCCGATGATGTGGCAGGCCAGCGCCTTCATGATCAGGCCGTTCTTCTCCAGGTTCTCCTTGATCCAGGCGACATAGGCGTCGTCCGTCAGAGCGCGGTCGATATCGATGCCGTTGCCCCAGCAGGCCACTTCCAGGCCGTCGTAGCCCATCTTCTTGGCGAGCACGCACAATTCGTCAAACGGCAGATCCGCCCACTGGCAGGTGCAAAGCGTTACAGGTCTTCCCATTTTCTTCTACCTCCATTATCATTTTCCAGGGTCATATTAAAAATCCAACATTTTGCACGTACACGAAGTCATTTCCCACGCGCTGTTGTAAAAAATTATACAGCTTTATACCAAATATGTCAACCCAGATTTAACCTGAAAATATATCTGCATGAAAACGGGCCGCTCCATGGAAAACGCTTCGCCCATCTCATGTTTTTCCAGCGGAGCCGTGCGCCCCTCCTCCCCCACCGGCCCATGTCGACCAACCATCCAGGCTGACGGAATCTGGGCAGAGTCGCGGTCTTGCACCCGCTCCTCTCCCGCGTCTATTGTAAAGTTACAATAAACTTTGAAAATCCCCTTGCTTTTTGATGGGAGATGTAGTATAATCAATCTCGCGTCAAGGGAAGACGACGTGCTGATGTAGCTCAGTCGGTAGAGCGCATCCTTGGTAAGGATGAGGTCGCCGGTTCGAATCCGGCCATCAGC
>JAUNNK010000067.1 GCA_030537335.1 Clostridia bacterium
GGGCAGAAGGCGATGCGGTTGGCGATGGCCTCGTGGGGGTTCTTGATGTTGACCTTCTTGCCGTTTACGCTGATCTCGCCCTTGGCGCTGGGCGTTGCGCCGAAGAGCATCTCGGCGGTCTCGGTGCGGCCGGAGCCCAGCAGACCGGCGAAGCCCATCAGCTCGCCCTTCTTGACCTCGATGGTGATCTCCTCTACCTTGCCCGGCACGCCGATCTTCTCGGCCTGAATGGTGTAGGTAGCGTCCTCGGCGACGGGATTGCGGTGGAGGTTGAAGATGACGTCCATGTCCTTGCCGACCATCTTCGTGACCAGCTCCAGCTTGTTGATCTCGTCGATGTTGTAGGTACCCACCAGATGGCCGTTGCGCAGGATGGTCATTCGGTCGGAGATGGCGTAGATCTGATCCAGGAAGTGGGTAATGAAGATGATGCCCATGCCGCTCTCCTTCAGCTCGCGCATGACGGAGAAGAGCAGTTGCACCTCGTTCTCATCCAGCGAGGAGGTGGGCTCGTCCAGAATCAGGATCTTGGCGTTGATGTCCACGGCGCGGGCGATGGAGACCATCTGCTGCACGGCAGTGGAATACTGGGAGAGCGGACGGGTGACGTCGATGTCCAGATGGAAGCGCTCCATCAGCTCGGCGGCGCGGCGATTGATCTCGCGCCAGTTGATGGAACCGTGCTTCATGGGCTGGCGACCCACGAAGATATTCTCGGCAACCGTCAGATTGGGGCACAGGTTGATCTCCTGGAACACCGTAGAGATGCCTTCGTCGATCGCCTGCTGCGGGCTGGTGGGTCGGATTTCCTTTCCGTCGAGCGTGATGGTGCCAGCGTCCATCTTGTTCACGCCCGTGAGGCACTTGATCAGCGTGGATTTACCGGCGCCGTTTTCGCCCAAAAGCGCGTGAACTTCGCCTGCGCGCAGGTCGAAGTCAACGCCGTCCAGGGCCTTGACGCCGGGGAACTGAATCTCAATGCCTCGCATTTCCAGAATGTTCTTTTCCGGCAAGAGTATCCCCTCCTAAGTACGAATCATACGAATGCAGGGCGGGGGCAAACGCCCGTCCGCCCTGCGCAAAGGGCTGCTGGATAAGCAGCCCTTTCGGGATCGAAATCAGTAGGATTAGTACTGACGCTGATCGATGACGTCCGCAGCTTTGACGGAGGTCACAGCAACGCTGCCGCCGCACTCGATGCCGCCAACGCAGTCATACACGCCCTCTTCGGGATGGATGACGGTCTTGTCGAACTCTTCGCCGGCTTCCAGCTTGTTGATGGCGTCGATGACGAAGGGGCCGTACAGGGGGGTGCACTCGATGGTGGCGTTCATGTCGCCAGCAACGATCGCTTCGAAGGCAGCCTTAACGGAGTCGCAGCCAACGATGATGATGTCCTGACCGGGAACCAGGCCGGCGGCCTTGATGGCGTCGATGGCGCCCAGAGCCATGTCGTCGTTCTGCGCGAACAGCACGTCGATCTTGTCGATGGACTTCAGCCAGCTCTCCATGACGGCCTGGCCTTCGGCGCGGGTGAAGTTACCGGACTGCTGGCCAACCAGCTTCATGTTCGGATACTCCTCCAGAGCCTTCAGGTTGCCGGTGGTGCGGTCGACCTGCGCGGAAGCGCCGGTGGTGCCTTCCATGATGACGACGTTCACTTCTTCGTCACGGCCGATGGACTTCAGATACTCGCCAGCCCACTTGACCATGCGATAACCTTCCTCGACGAAGTCGCCGCCGAAGGCAACCTTGTAGTCGATCACATCTGCGCAGTCCGGGATGCGGTCCAGCAGCAGCAGCGGGATGTCCGCATCGTTGACCTCGGTCAGCACTTCCTCCCAGCCGGTGTTGACAACGCCGGTGAACAGGATGTAGTCAACGCCCTGGGTAATGAAGGAACGCAGCGCAGCGATCTGGTTCTCCTGCTTCTGCTGGCCATCGGAATAGACCAGTTCCCAGCCCGCTTCTTCGATTGCGGCCTTAACGTTGTCGGTGTTGGCGGTGCGCCAGTCGGATTCCTGACCGATCTGAGAGAATGCAACGGTCAGAGCGGATGCATTGGCTGCCAGGCCCAGAACCAGAACCAGGGACAGCACGAGAACGAGAACTTTCTTCATGATGAGAAACCTCCTTTTTATTTTACTCCCGGGTGGGAGTTAAAGGCGACGATTTAGGGGACCACTTCATGCAAAAATGGCAACGTGCGGATTTTCGAGCGTTCACCCATCTGATTCTATTATATCGGATTTTTGGTTTTATCAAAAGTTAAAGCTTTCTCCATTTTGGTTCGGATTTTTAAGTTTTTTCCAGCGGCATATTGCACATTGTTCCGAATTTGTTGAAAATATTCCGCAAATAGTTGATTATTTTCCGCCGGACTTTCCATCCTTGCGGTAATCACGGGGGGACATGCCGGTGTTCTTCTTGAACAGGTAGCTGAAGTAGTGGGGATCGTTGTAGCCCACGGCGTAGGCCACGTCGCTGGTGCGCATGGAGGTGGTGGTCAGCAGCTCCTTTGCCCGGGCGATGCGGGTGGCGGTGAGGTACTCGGTGAAGGTCACGCCCATCTCCTGGGAGAACACCGTGCAGAAGTGGTTGTTGGACAGCGCCACGTGGCTGGCCACGTCGTGCAGGGTTACGTTGGAATCGGCGTAGTGCTCCGCGATGAAGGCGCGGGCCTTGCGGATCACGCCGCCGTAGCGCGCCGACTCCTGGCTGTCGCGGTAGAGGATGGCCCGGCGCAGCATATCGCGGCAGGTGGGCAATACCTCGTCCACGCTGAGCAGGGTGCCCTGCTTGCGGAAGGCCTCGGGGATGACCTCCTTCGGCTCGCCCTGGCTGTCCAGAATGATGCGGGACGCGGCCAGCATCATCTCCACGAAGAAGTAGTTCGCCATCATCACGGACTGCGCCGCCGCGCCGCCCAGACCCTCCACGTACCGCGCAAGGATGCCGTCCACGTCGGCGGTGGTGGCGTACTTCAGCTGCTCCGCGATGGGAGCTGCGTCCAGATCCGGCAGCGTCAGCTCCGGCTCCCGGGAGATGTCCTGCGCGCCCATGATGCGCCGGGGATCGTTCTCCGCCTTGCCGGCCTTGAGCCTTTCCATGATCGTCCGCGCGTCGCTCAGCGAGGCCGGAATGTCCGCAAGGTTCTCCACGTCCGCGCCGATGGCCACCAGGAGCTTCACGTTCGCGCTGCGCTCCACGTCGTAGCGGGCCGCCTGGGCCAGGCCGTAGGCGCGCTCCTCCAGATCGGCGGGGTTGTCGCCCAGTACCAGCAGCGAAAAGCCGCCGAAGCCCCGGCACAGGTGAGCCGCGCCGCCGCTGCCCTCCGCCAGGCGCTCCAGCACGCGCTGGGCGCTGAACATGGCCTCCTCGGAGTCCGGCTCCGGCGAGGGGTGCAGCAGCATCACCAGATAGTGGTTCGCCAGAAGGTTCATCTGCATGGAACGGGCGCTCTTGAGGATGCGCTCGCCGTTTGCACCGCCGTAGAGCTCGGTCAGCAGCTTCTCCTTCAGAAAGCGGCTGGAGGAGGCAAGCTGCTCCCGGTAGGCGTTCAGGCTGGCCTGCTGGCGCTTGTCCTCCTGAATGCGCAGGGCGATGCGCTCCAGCACCGTGCGCAGCTCCTGACCGCTCACCGGCTTGAGCAGGTACTCCTTCACGCCCAGCGAGATGGCCTCTCGGGCATAGGCGAAGTCATCGTAGCCGGAGAGGATCACGATGTAGATCCAGGGCATGCTGCGGCTGACCTGTCGGCAGAGCTCCAGGCCGTCCATGAAGGGCATGCGGATGTCGGTGATCAGGATGTCCGGCTTCACGTCCTGAAGCATGGACAGCGCGATCTCGCCGTCCGGGGCCTCGCCCGCCAGCACGAAATCCGTCTCGTCCCAGGGAAAATTGGACCGGATGCCCTCGCGCACCACGATCTCATCGTCCACCAGAAAAACCTTGTACATGCTCTGTTCCCCTCTCCTGCGTCGCGGTTTCCTTGGAATTTATGTCGGCGGCAGGCTGCGCACCGGCAGCTTCAGCGTCACCGTGGTGCCCTCGCCCACCTGGCTTTCAATCCAGACTCCCTGGGGCTGGTTGTAGTAGAGCTGAATGCGCTTGTTGACGTTGAACAGGCCGTAGCCAGCGCTCTCGCCGCCATCGCCGGACAGCCCGTCGCGCACCTGGGTAAGGCGATCGTCCGTCATGCCCGCGCCGTTGTCGGCGACCTCCAGAATCAGCCAGCTGTCCTCCATGCGCCCGGTGACCCGTACCAGACCCCGGCCCCGGCGGTGCTTCACGCCGTGGTAGATGGCGTTTTCCACCAGTGGCTGCAAGAGCAGCTTGAGCACCTGACAGCTGCCCAGCTCCTCCGGAATCCCGATCTCATAGTCCAGAATGTCCCGGTAGCGGATCTTCTGGATGGTCAGGTAGCCGGTGAGGTGCTTGATCTCCTCGGAGAGGGGGATCCAGTCCTTGCCCTGGCTCAGCGAGATGCGGAAGAAGTCCGACAGCGCCCGGGTGATGTGGATGACCTCGCGGCTCTGACCCGCCTCCGCCAGCCACACGATGGCGTCCAGGGTGTTGTAGAGAAAGTGGGGGTTGATCTGGGCCTGCAGCGCGCGCAGCTCGCTCTTCTTGAGGTTCTCCTGCTCCCGGCGGTTCTCGTCGATCAGGTCCTGCAGGCGGCCCGCCATGGAGTTCAGGCTCTGGGTCAGCTCGTGCAGCTCGGTCACTGCCGTCTCCGGCGCGCGGGCCTGCAAATCGCCGCCCGCCAGCGCAGCCGCGAACTTCTCCAGCCGCGCGATGGGCGTGTGGATGGCCTGGGCCAGCGAGCGCTGCGCCAGCACCGAGAACAGCACCGTCACCGCCAGCAGCGCCAGCAGGATCACCAGCACCACGTTCAGCGTGGCCTGGAGGCGGTCGCTGGCTCGCGCCGCCGCGCTGATCTCGCCGTCGGCGTACTCCGCCAGCATGTCCGCCACCAGCGAGGATACGTTGCGCACCTCCTCCAGCAGCGCCTCGCTCTCGGCGATGGGCTGCTCGGTGCGAATCAGCTCGCCCATGCGGTCGATGTAGTTCACCAGCGTGTCCATCGTGCGCCGGGCCACGACCAGCGCCTTCAGGTTGGCGGGGTCGGCGGAGCGCACCAGCGCGTCGATTTCGCTGTTCACGTGGTCGATCATCTGATACTGCTCGCCGCCGTCGAAGGTCTTGTGGCCGGCGACCACGTACCACATCTCGTCGGCGATCTGGGTCTGAACCAAGGGCTTCAGCGAGGACACCCGCTCCACCTGATGAATGACGCCGTAGTAGCTCTGGGCGTAGTGCATCATCATGCCCAGGCTCACCAGCGCCGGGACGATCAGCAGCCCCATCAGAATCATGAAGGACAGGCGCAGCCGGTCGGAGATGCTCTCCCCGGCGTGCAGGCGCGCAAAGGCGCGCTCCATCAGGCCGCGCATGTCAGTAGCCCCGGGGCGGAATCGAATCCAGATCCGCGTCGAATTCGGTGAACACGCGCTCCTCGGAGTAGGTGCAGCGCGGAATCTCCTCGCCCGCAGCCAGCTTCTTCGCCAGCTCCATTACCATGTCGCCGATCTGCGGCTTGCACTCGATCACGCAGTTGATGCTGCCCTGCTTCAGAAGGTCGATGGCCGCCTGCTCGCCGTCCACGGTGATGATGATCACGTCCTTGCCAGGAACCAGCCCGGCCTCCTCCATGGCGGCGATTGCGCCCAGCGTCATGGCGTCGTTGTGGGAGTAGAGCACGTCGATCTTCGGATGCTTCTCCAGCAGCGCCTTCATGCACTCCTTGCCCTTCGGGCGCAGGAAATCGCCGGACATGCTGTCGATCAGGTGCAGGCCCGGAACGTCCGCGATGGCGTCCCGGAAGCCCTCGGCGCGCTGCAGCATGGGCGTGGAATCCAGCGTGCCGGACAGCTCCACGATGTTCAGATCCGTAAGCCCCTCGCGCTTTGCCTTTTCGATCAGGAATTCTCCGGCGGCCACACCCTCCTGGTAGAAGTCCGAGCCAATGAAGCCCGCGTACAGGCTCTCGTCCTCGGTCTCCACCATGCGGTCGGTGGTCAGCACGGGGATGCCCGCGTCCTTCGCCTCCTGAAGCACGTTGTCCCAGCCCGTCTCTACGATGGGGGAGAAGGCGATCACGTCCACCTGATAGGCGATGAAGGAGCGGATGGCCTTGATCTGGCGGTCCTGCTTCTGCTCCGCGTTCTCGTACATCAGCGATACGCCCGCGCGCTCCGCGGCTTCCTTGATGGATTCGCTGTTCGCCAGCCGCCACGCGCTCTCCCAGCCCAGCTGAGAGAAGCCCAGCAGGATCGACTGCTCCGGGGACTCCTCCACCGGGGTCGTGCCGCTTGAACAGCCCGCCAGCAGCACGCACAGCATCAGCAGCAGCGCCACAGACCTGCGCTTCATATCTGCACCGCCCTTCAAAAGCGTTTTCGTGAAATTTACCTTTGCAACAATTATATCACAGAGGGAAAGCTTTTGCCAATAGAAAAGCGGGCGGGGCGCTTAGATGCATTTTTGCATCCATCGCAGGCGAACGGGTGCATAAATCCGGCAAAAACTGCCGAGGATAGAGACAGATTTTCCCGAAGAAGGAGGATTCGTTCTTGAAGAAGCGGATGCTGTGCGCGCTGCTGGCGTTGACGCTGCTGTGCGGCTGCGCATCGGCCCAGATGCTGCCGGAGCTGGTGCGGCTGCACGTGGTGGCCGCGGATGACAGTCCCCAGGCCCAGGCGCTGAAGCTGGAGCTGCGGGACGTGTGTCTGCGCTGCGCGGAGGTCTGCCTGTCGGACGCGGAGGATGCGGATGAGGCCTACCGCCGCCTGGAGAATCACCTGGCGGATTTCGAAGCTGCCTGCGTAGAGCGCGCCCGGGAGCTGGGCTACGAGGGGGAGATTCGCGCCGAGACCGGCACGTTCGACTTCCCGGATCGCGTCTATGGAGCGGTGAAGGTGCCCGCGGGGGAATACCGCGCGCTGCGCGTGACCATCGGCGCGGGTGCGGGTCACAACTGGTGGTGCGTGCTGTATCCGTCGCTGTGCGTGATCGACGAGGCCGACGCGGCTTCGGCGGACGCGCCCAGCTACTCCCGGGTGTGGAACTGGCTGCGCGCAAGGCTCGCGGACTGGATGTAGCGCGGCCGGATTTGACTGATTCTATGGAGGCAAGCAATGAAGAAGAGAATCTTTTCCATATTGATGGCGCTGCTGATCGCCGTCGCCTGGGCCGTGGATGCCCGGGGCGCGACGGTTCTGGAGGTCGGCTCCCGGGGCAGCGACGTAATCAAGGTGCAGAACCGCCTGATCCAGTGGGATTATCTCAGCGGCACCGCCGACGGCCGCTACGGCGAGGCCACCCGCAACGCAGTGATCCGCTTCCAGCGCAACAACGGGCTGACGGCGGACGGCCGCGTGGGCCCGGCCACGGCGGCAGCGATGGGCGTGACGCTGTCGGGTTCCTCGTCGTCCTCGTCCGCGTCGACCACCGCATCGTCCTCCACCAGCTACGTGTCCTCGGATCATCGTCTGCTGGCAAAGCTGGTGTACGCCGAGGCCCGTGGCGAGAGCTACAAGGGTCAGGTGGCGGTGGCGGCGGTGGTGCTCAACCGCGTATCGTCCTCGTCCTTTCCCAACACCGTCTCCGGCGTGATCTACCAGTCCGGCGCGTTCAGCTGCGTCAGCAACGGCTCCATCAACAACACGCCCGACTCCAGCTGCATCCGCGCGGCGCTGGACGCGCTCAACGGCTGGGATCCCACCGGCGGCTGCCTGTACTACTACAACGCCAAGACCGCTCAGGACAAGTGGATCTTCTCCCGGACGGTGCAGACGGTGATCGGCAACCACTCCTTCGCCATCTGAGGAGGTGCGCATGGAAAGTTTGAGGAAGCGAAACTGGCTGGGCGCGGTCTGCGCCATGCTGGCGGTGCTGTTGCTCTCCCTGGCGGTGTTCAATTTCGCCCAGTCGGAGCAGCTGGAGCAGGCGCAGACGCGCATCAACGCGGTGTACCAGAAGGCCTTCTACGAGACCTGTGAGCTGACCGAGGCCATCTCGGCCAACTACCGCAAGCTGCTGGTGGCGGGCGATCACGCGCAGATGCAGGTGCTGCTGGGCGACATCAGCCGGGAGACCCAGGGCGCGAGCGGCAACCTGGCGCTGCTGCCGCTGGGCGAGGAGACCGTCTCCGCCACCATCAAGTTCATCAACCAGGCCGAGGACTTCGCCGAGACCCTGTCCCAGAAGCTGGCGGCGGGGGAGGAGGTGTCCGATAACGACTATCAGACCATGGTCACGCTCTCCGACAGCGCCGCGCGCTTCACCCTGGGCCTGGAGGAGCTGCTGAACCGCTACGAGCGCGGCGAGGCGGTGTTCAGCGCGGACGACTTCGCCGAGACCGGCGACGAGAGCCTCTATCCCCTCACCGGCGAGGCCGCCGAATATCCGGTGCTGCTCTACGACGGCCCCTTCTCCGACGGCGCGACCGTGGGCGATTTTGAATTCCTGTCCGCCATGGAGGAGGTCACGCGGGAGCAGGCCGAGGCGAAGCTGCGCGCCTTCGTGCCGGTGGAGGAGCTGACGTACCTGGGCGAGAGCCACCCCGAGGTGGACTGCTACGACTTCCGCATCGTGTCCAACGGTTACAGCATGTCCGCAAGCGTGACCAAAATGGGCGGCGAGCTGCTGTATCTTTTGCCCGATTCCCAGGAGACGCAGGTCAACATGACCGAGGCGGAGCTGTGCGACCGCGCCCGGGCCTTCCTGATCTCCCGGGGCTACGGGGCCATGGAGATGAGCTATTACAGCCGCTACGGCGGGATTCTCACCATCAACTACGCGGCGGTGCAGGACGGCGTGATCCTCTATCCGGATCTGGTCAAGATCCAGATGTCCATGAAGGACGGCAGCGTCATCGGCCTGGACGCAAAGAGCTACCTGAAGAACCACACGCAGCGCACGCTCGCTCAGCCGGTGCTGACCGAGGAGGAGGCGCTGGGCAGGATCAGTCCGAAGCTGACGGCGATCTCATCAAGGCTGTGCGTCATTCCTCAGAATCGCGCGGAGTATCTGTGCTATGAGATCAGCGCGGCAAATGCCGACGGCGACTTCTTGGTGTACGTGGACGCGCGCAACGGCGTGGAGCGGGAGCTGATGCAGGTGATCTCCAAATCGAACGGAACGCTGGTGATGTAGCTGTGGATACGACCTACTCACCCGCCCGCACGACCCCGCATAGGATGCATCAGACACTCTATGCGGAGCGTGAACCGATGATGATTATGAGAGGAGATTTGTTCAGCGCGTGCCTGGATCCGGTGGTCGGCTCCGAGCAGGGCGGCATTCGCCCGGTGCTCGTGGTGCAGAACGACGTGGGCAACCGCTACAGCCCGACGGTGATCGTGCTGGCGGTGACCGGCCAGGTCAACAAGACCCGCCTGCCCACCCATGTGCCGGTGGCGGCGGGCAACACGGGACTGCAAAAGGACAGCGTGGTGCTGGCGGAGCAGATTCGCACCCTGGATAAGCGCCGCCTTCGGGAGAAGATCGGCTCGCTGGAGCCGGAGGTGATGCAGAAGGTCAGCGAGGCCATGATGGTGTCCCTGGGCTTTCCGCTGCATTGAAAAGTGGCGTGGCGCCACGGCCACATCGCTGGCGCGGTTTGATCGATCGCACCTCTGCCCCCATAGATTCAAGGGGCAGGGGTGCTGTGTTTCTTTCCGAATTGATATGTCTGTTTTTACCCGAAATCCAGTCCGGCATGAACTGGATTTCTTGCGTCTGGGTTTTTTACTACGCAGTTTCGTTCGATACTGCCGTAGGGCGGGGTGCCCTCACCCCGCCGCATTGAAATTGTTGAACCGTCTCAAAACAGAGAGAATGCTCCGAGACAGCCCCAATTTATCCCTTCAAAAATTCCAGCATCGCGTCCAGATTCTTCTCCATGCTCCTGCGGCCCAGCTCGTACACGGCGCGCAGCTTCTCGGGATCCTTTTCGGTGCGCTTGATCGGAAGCGGTGCGTCGGGGGCGAGCACGAAGGCCCGACCTGCGGCCTCCTCGGCGCGCACGTAGGCGGTGGATGCGTTGTAGACCTCGTGGCGGTGGGCCATGGTGTCCACCAGCTTCGGATACTTCCGCAGCGCCACGCGCATCAGCGGCAGCATGCTGTTCTTCTCCTTTATAAAGTCGCGGGGCTGGGTGAGGATCACCACGTTTTTCTCGTAGCCGATGCTCTGGAACCAGCGCAGGGGAATGGAATCCGCCGCACCGCCGTCCAGCAGCTCGCGCCCGCCCACGTGCACCACCCGGGACACCATGGGCATCGACGCCGAGGCCCGGATCCAGTCCATGTCCTCCTCGTCGCCCTTATCGAGTCTCTGATACACCGCTTCGCCGCTGTGCACGTCGGTGCACACCACGTAGAATTCCACCGGCGAATTGCGGAAGGTCTCGGAATCGAAGGGGTCCAGATGTAGCGGAATCTCCCGGTAGCAGAAGTCCGCGCCGTAGAGATCGCCGGTCTTGATCAGTGACCGCATGCCGCAGTAGCGGGGGTCGCGGATGTACTTCAGATTGTAGCGCATGGCGCGCTCCGGCTGGTTGGACTTGTAGTTGCAGCCGAAGCAGGCCCCGGCAGACACGCCGATCAGGCCGTCGAAGCGCACGCCACGCTCCATCATCACATCCAGCGCGCCTGCGGTGAACATGCCGCGCATCGCGCCGCCTTCGAGCACAAGTCCTGTCTTCATGGGTTCAGCTTCCTTTCTGAAAGGGGAGTCATTTTGTTCAGTATAGCACAGATTTGCCCCGGAAAAAAGGGCGCAATCGGGAATGAAACGCGCATTGCGGGCGCAAACTACGGCAAAAGGAGGGATATTTTATGAATCCATTTGAGATGCGGCCCGGCAAGCAGGCCGAGCTGATCCTCGACTGGGCGGCGATTCGCCCCGAGCCCTACGACAAGCGCAGCGTGGATCCCTACACCCGCACGCGCCTGATTCTGATGAACGGCACGGAGTTTGAGAACGTGTGGTTCTCCCACCAGTTCTCCCGGCACACGGTGGACAACGAGGTTCGCCGCCAGCTCGCGCTGATCCGCCGCAGCGAGCAGCAGCAACAGAAGCTCTTGTGCCACCTGAAGCCGCTGGACGAGACGATGCTGGAGCACACCATCGGCTACGAGCAGCTGGCGGTGGATCTGACGGCACATCTTGCCAAGCGGGTGAGCGACGCGGGGCTGAAGAACGCGCTGGACTTCGCGCTGCTGGAGGACTTCGACCACCTCTATCGCTACGCCGACTATCTGGACATGCAGTCCGGCGAGAAGGCGGAGAACCTTGTGGGCCGCTACACCGAGATCATGCCCGGCCGCCCCACCATCGCCCACCACCGCCACCCCTACGACTCCATTCGTTACCCCATGACCGGCGCAAATCCGCCCACGCTGGACGTGCTGGCCGCCAACGTCATCACCGCCGCCGAGCAGCAGACCATGAACTACTATATGAACGTGGCGGCGAACTATCCCGAGGAGACGGGCAAGCGGCTGTATCAGGAGATCGGCATGGTGGAGGAGGAGCACGTGTCCCAGTACGGCAGCCTGCTGAACCCCAACCTGAGCTGGTTGGAGAACCTGCTGGTGCACCAGTACACCGAGTGCTGGCTGTACTGGAGCTGCCATGAGACCGAGACCGACACGCGCATCCGGGAGATCTGGGGCTTCCTATTCGAGCAGGAGCTGATGCATCTGCACATCGCGCAGGGCCTGCTGAAGGAGTGCGAGGGCAAGGAGTGGCATCAGGTCATCCCCGACGGCGAATTCCCCCATCCGCTGCGCCTGGAGAGCAACATCCCCTACGTGCGCCAGATTCTGGGCGGCACGGTGTGCAACACCGCGCTGCGGGAATATTACGAGCCCGTGGACAGCCTGCCCCGAAACGGCACCTTCGCCGATTATCAGCGGCAGGTGAACCAGCCGATTGAGAACGTGACCAGCCACACGGTCATCGAGGAGTACATCCGCCAGAAGGGCCAGGACTACCGCTACGAGACCGCGCCCAATCCGGTGCCGCCGCTGCGGGACCGCAGCCGGGACGACACCCAGGTGGGAAGGCTTCCGGAGCAGGTTCTGCAAAAGGCATAGGGCGGCGAGCGGCCGCGGCCAGCAGGCTGGGCCTGCAACCGGTTGCCTGTCGGCGTTTGAGCGAACGCCCCTTTGCCCCCATAGATTCAAGGGGCAGAGGGGCTGTGCTTCTTTCCATATGGTTCTGTAGCTGTGACCCCGAAATTCAGTCCGGCAAGAATGGACTGAATTTCTAACGTCTGGTTTTGAGAATACTGATTGGATTCGCTCTGCACCGTAGGGCGGGGTGTCCTCACCCCGCCGCATTGCAATTATGGGGCTGTTTCAAAACGACAAAATGCTTTGAGACAGCCCCCGTTCTGTGCAAACGATGATCTTTCAGGCGGCTCAGCTCCGTCGGATGCAGCCCGCGCGCAGGGGAATGGCGGCGATGTTCAGCGCGCTCAGGGCGATGGCCAGCGTCCGCGCGCCGCCTGCGGACAGGCCGGGATGTACAAGCGGAACCAGCATAAGCGCACAGCCGAGCCAGCAGAGCGCCTTCTCCATGCCGCCGCACAGCCTTGCGCTGCGATTGCGCATGAGGGCGATCCAGTCGGGAACCAGCGCCAGCGCCAGCCGCGCCAGCAGCGCCAAGATTGCAATTCCCAGCTCCGGGAAGCGTGGTACGAGCGCGCACAGCAGCGTCGCCTGAATCAGCAAATCGGCGATGGACTCCAGCACGGCGGCAGCATCATCCGCCAGGTCGAAGCGCCGCGCCAGCAGATTTGCGGCCAGGTCGATCAGCAGCATCAGCGCCAGAACCGCGGCAGCGGCGGCCCTGCGCAGGTGAAGCAGAACCGTCAGCGGAACCAGCAGCAGAATCCGAAGGATGTGCAGCCCGCCGCACAGCTTCGTCAGACTGTGAAAGCCTCCGATCGGGGAATGTATTTTCATGCGACCGCCTCCCGTATATCCGAATTTGTGCTTTCTCGCCTGCGCCGGGTGGTGAAGTAGCCCACCACGGACACCGCCAGCGCAGCCAGTGCGTCCACGATCAGATCGTCCATGGTGTCCACCAGCGCTGCGCGCCCGATCAATGCCTCGCCCTGGGCGGCAATGTACTTCTGCATGTTCAGGCCCAGAAGGCCGTCCGCGCTGAATTCGTAGATCTCCCACACCGCGCCGCAGGCCAGTGCAAAGCAGAACGCGAACAGCGATACGAACAGCGGGCTCAGCGACACCCGCACGTGCTCGTTGCGGTTCAGCAGGTCCACCAGGATGAAGCCCAGCGCGCCCAGCATTGCGCCGGAGAAGAAGTGCAGCAGGGTGTCCCAGTGGGGGAAGCGGTAGTAAAAATCGAACATCTCCCCCAGGAACACCGCGCAGTACAGAAAGATGTAATACAATATGTAGATAAAGTTTGCGATGCCCAGCTTCCAACGGCGGTCGATCACCGAGGGCAGCAGCATCACGACCATACCCAGCACGCACTGGCTCAGGGTCAGCAGATAGTCGCTCTTCGTCTTTTCATATTCCGCGCCCGGTGCCAGGGCCTCCGGCGCCGTCAGAAAGCGCACCAGCGAAAACACCATGGACGCCAGCAGCGTGAAGAACAGTATTCTGCCGATGATCTCGCTGGCCCTGCTTGCACTTTTCCGCGACATGAAAAACGACCTCCCGACGCTACAGCAATGCTCCGACGCGGCGCACCCCACTCGATCGAGCCGGCGGGGCCGCGTCTATCCACCTATACCCCAATTATAGCGATCAAAAAACAACTCTCCAACAATCCAAGATCAACAATTGTTGAAGTGCGGGCCGTTGAAAAAGCACAGAAAACATGTTACATTATTTCATGGTGTATTCGCTAAAATGTAAGTGACGCAAAAGGGCGCGAAAAAGTTAGCAGGCT
>JAUNNK010000068.1 GCA_030537335.1 Clostridia bacterium
TGGTGCTGACCATGCTGTGCTGCATCGTGCTGGGCATGGGCGTTCCCACCACCGCGAACTACTGCATCATGGCCTCCACCTGCGCGCCGATCCTGATCAAGATGGGCATTCCTACCATCGCGGCCCACTTCTTCGTGTTCTACTTTGGCATCGTGGCGGATATCACGCCGCCGGTTGCGCTGGCGGCCTACGCAGGCTCGGCCATCGCGAAGGGAAATCCGATGAAGACGGGCATCACAGCCACGCGGCTGGCGATTGCGGCGTTCATCATCCCCTTCGTGTTCGCCTACAGCCCGTCGATCCTCTTCGTGGGCGAAGTGGTCTGGTACGACGTGATCCTGATTGCGCTGACGGCCACCATCGGCATGGTCGGCGTTGCGGCGGGCCTGAGCGGCTATCTGGTGCGCCAGATGAACGTGGTCGAGCGCGTGCTGACCATCGCCGGCGGCCTGTGCCTGATCATCCCCGGCACGCTGACGGACGTGATCGGCCTCGCGCTGATCGCCCTGGGCGTGGTGCTCCAGCTGGTGCTGGGCAAGAAGCAGACTGCCTGAGTTCCCGGCTGAAAAGTGCATATTTGAACCGAAAGTCCACCCTGAACCGCGGGGTGGACTTGATTTTTACATTGGAATCCTGTATCATTAAAATGAATAGATAGGCGGAGGATTCCATATGTCCGAATTTGATCAGAGCAGAATACGCAATTTTTGCATCATCGCCCACATCGACCACGGCAAATCCACGCTGGCGGACCGCATCCTGGAAAAGACGGGTGCGATGCAGCTGCGCGAGATGACCGATCAGGTGCTGGATTCCATGGATCTGGAGCGGGAGCGCGGCATCACCATCAAATCGAAAGCCGTGCGCATGAACTACACCGCGAAGGACGGAAAGACCTACGAGCTGAACCTGATCGACACCCCCGGCCATGTGGACTTCAACTACGAGGTTTCCCGCGCGCTGGCCGCCTGCGAGGGCGCGATCCTTGTGGTGGACGCCTCCCAGGGCATCGAGGCCCAGACGCTGGCCAACGTGTACCTTGCGCTGGAGCACGATCTGGAGATCCTGCCCGTCATCAACAAGATCGATCTGCCCAGCGCCCAGCCCGAGGTGGTGAAGCAGGAGATCGAGGACGAGATCGGTTTGGACACCGAGGGCTGCCCGCTGATCTCCGCCAAGCAGGGCATTGGCATCGAGGATGTGCTGGAGGCGGTGATCGAGAAGATCCCCGCGCCGGAGGACGACGCGGACGGGCCGCTTCAGGCGCTGATCTTCGATTCCTATTACGACAACTACCGCGGCGCGATCTCCTCGGTGCGGCTCAAGAGCGGACGGGTGAAGGTGGGTGACCGCATCCGCATGATGGCCGGAAAGTGCGAGTTCGAGGTCACCGAGGTGGGCGCGTACCGCCCGCTGGGCTACGCCCCGAAGGACGAGCTGCGCGCCGGCGAGGTGGGCTACATCGCGGCCTCCATCAAGGACATCGCGGACGTGCACGTGGGCGACACCATCACGCTGGCGGACAATCCGGCTTCGGAGCCGCTGCCGGGCTACAAGCCGGTGCTGCCGATGGTGTACTGCGGCATCTATCCCGCCGACGGCGCGGACTACGAGAGCCTGCGCGACGCGCTGGAGAAGCTGCGCCTGAACGACGCGGCGCTGTCCTACGAACCGGAGACGAGCGTGGCGCTGGGCTACGGCTTCCGCTGCGGCTTTTTGGGCCTGCTGCACATGGAGATCATCCAGCAGCGCCTGGAGCGTGAGTTCGACCTGGATCTGGTGACCACCGCGCCCAGCGTCGTCTACAAGGTCAACAAGACCGACGACACCCAGGTGATGATCGACAACCCCACCAACCTGCCGCCGGTGCAGGAGATCGAATCCATGGAGGAGCCCTTCGTGGACGCGTCCGTCATCACGCCCCAGGACTACGTGGGCGCGATCATGGAGCTGTGTCAGGACAAGCGCGGCATCTTCCGGGACATGAAGTACATCGAGGGCGGTCGCGTGCTGCTCAGCTACGACATGCCCCTCAACGAGGTCATCTACGACTTCTTCGACCAGCTCAAGAGCCGCACCCGTGGCTACGCCTCCTTCGACTACGAGCTCAAGGGCTACGTCAAGAGCGATCTGGTGAAGCTGGACATGCTGCTCAACGGCGATCAGTGCGACGCGCTGTCCATCATCGTGCACCGCGACCGGGCCTATCCCCGCGGGCGCTCCATCGCGGAGAAGCTCAAGGAGGCCATTCCGCGGCAGATGTTTGAAATTCCGATTCAGGCGGCCATCGGCGGCAAGGTCATCGCCCGCGAGACGGTGAAGGCCCTGCGCAAGGACGTGCTGGCCAAGTGCTACGGCGGCGACATCAGCCGCAAGAAGAAGCTGCTGGAGAAGCAGAAGGAAGGCAAGAAGCGCATGCGCCAGGTGGGCACCGTGTCTGTGCCCAGCGAGGCGTTCATGGCGGTTCTGAAGATGGACTGAGAATTGAACGGAACGAGGATTTGGATGCAAATCGCATCCCTGCTGCTTGCGCTGTTGCTGTTTGGCTCGACATGCCTCGCAGAGGCCGCGGAGATTACGCGCCAGTGCGCATTCTGGGTGAGCGAGGGCAAGAAGGGGAACCTGACCGATGACAGCTTCCGATCCAGCTGGACATATGCGGGCAGCGATGCGCGACTGGGCATCGAGCTGCCTGACAGCGTTGCGGGAGGCACGCTGCAAATCGGCTGGGACTTCGAGCCCAGCGCCTATCAGGTGGAGGAGTATAACGCGGAGCGCAACCTGCTGCGCACGCGGGATTCGGCCTTCAGCTTTCCCTGCATCGAGACCTGCGTCGATCTGCTGCCGGAGACGAAGTACGTCTTTCTGCAGATGACCGCGCCGGATCAGGCCATCGCCGAGCTGCGCGTGTTCGGCCCGGGTGAGTTGCCGGAAAACGTGCATGTCTGGAATCCCCCGGTGGAAAAGGCGGAGCTGATGGTGGTCTCCACCCATCAGGACGATGAGCTGATCTTCTTTGGCGGCACGATTCCCTATTACACCGTGGCCCAGAATCGGCCCACGGTGGTGGTCTACATGGCGAACTGCGGGCGTTCCCGCCGCCAGGAGGCCCTCAACGGCCTGTGGGCGATGGGCGTTCGGAATTATCCCCAGTTCATCAACCTGAAGGACAAACGCGTAAAGAGCATAGAGGAGGGCCTGAAGCTCTGGGGCGGTCAGGATCACGTCCTGGAGGAGCTGGCGGCGTGCATCCGCTGCTACCGGCCTGAGGTGATCGTTACCCACGATCTCGACGGCGAGTACGGCCACAACCAGCACAAGATCACCGCCCGACTGATGCAGCAGGCCATCGATGCCGCGGCGGATGCCTCCCGCTTCCCCGAATCCGCGGCGGCGTACGGCACGTGGCAGGTGAAGAAGCTCTACATCCACCTCTACGGGGAGAATCAGGTGAACATGCCCTGGAAGGTTCCGCTGGAGGAGCTGGGCGGTCGCACGCCGCTGGAGGTGGCGCGGCTGGGCTATGCGGAGCACGCCTCCCAGCAGAAGTATTTTCAGGTCGAGGACGGCGGCAAGTACGACAATTCCATCTTCGGCCTGTACTTCACCACGGTGGGCCTGGACAGCGGCGCGAACGACATGTTCGAAAACATCCCCACGCCCACGCCGGAGATCACCCCAACGCCTTCGCCGACACCCACCCCCGTAATTACCCCCACGCCGGTTCCCACAGCGGAACCGACGGCGCAGATCGTGCTGCCGGTGCTGACGGCGGGGCCGACCGCCGCGCCCACGGCAGAGACGGTTCCCGCTGCGGAGCAGAGCGCACCCGGCGGCATGGGTCTGCTGCTGGCGATGCTGGGCGGCGCGGTGGCGCTGGGAATCGCCGTCCTGGCGCTGGACAAGCGCGCGAGGAAGCGCCGTCGCAGACATAAACGGCGGAAGTGACGCATCTGAGGATAGAAACGATGAAACCCCTTGCAATCTACATCCACGTGCCCTTCTGCGCCCGCAAGTGCGCCTACTGTGACTTCGCGTCCTTTGCGGGCCGGGAGGACGCGTGGAGCGACTACTTTGCCGCCCTGCATGCCGAGATGGACGCATGGGTGGATCGCCTGCGCGCTTACGAGGCGCGCAGCGTCTTTTTCGGCGGCGGCACGCCCTCGCTGGTGCCCGCAGCGTACATTCAGGACGCGCTGAACCATTTGCGGCGACTGCTGCCCCTTTCCCCGGACTGCGAGATCACGTTGGAGGCCAATCCGGGCACGCTGACGGCGGCCAAGCTGGAAGCCTACCGATGTGCGGGCGTAAACCGGCTGTCCATCGGCGTACAGAGCTTCGACGCAGCGCTCTTGCGGGAGCTGGGCCGCATCCACACGCCCGAACAGGCGGCGAGTGCGGTGCGCTTGGCTTCCGAGGCGGGCTTTGAGAACCTCAGCATCGACCTGATGTACGCCCTGCCGGGGCAGAGCATGGCCCAGTGGTCGGAGACCCTCGCACAGGCGGTCGCCCTGCCCGTTCAGCACATCTCCGCGTACAGCCTGATCGTGGAGCCGGGCACCGAGATGGAGCAAAGGGTGGAGCGCGGCGAGGCGCACATCCCCGACGACGATCTGGTGAACGAGATGCAGCGACTTGCGGTGCACCGGCTTGCGGAGGCGGGCTTTGCGCGCTACGAAATCTCCAACTTTGCTCGAGCGGGCTATGAATCCCGCCACAACCTGACTTACTGGCAGGACGGCGACTACTTGGGGCTGGGCAGCGCGGCGCACTCGCTGGTGGAGAACGAGCGCTTCTCCAATCCGCCGGAGCTTGCGCGCTACCTGGCGGGGGAGCGCATGTGTGAGCGGACCGTGCGCAGCCTGCGCGACCATCGCGAGGAGGTTCTGATGCTCTCCACCCGCACGCTGCGGGGGCTGGATATGGCGCGCTGGCGGGCGGAGTTCGGCGAGGAATTCGTGCAGGGCCACGCCCGGCAACTGCGGAAGCTTGAGAATTATGGCCTGATCGAAATTGAGGGCGACTTTCTGCGACTCACGCCCGTGGGACTGGAGCTTCAGGACAGCGTGGTGCTGGAGCTGATGGATGATTGACAAATTCGGAGGTGCAATATGGCACAGAACACTGATCTTTCCCTGCGCAATGCGCTGATCTACTCCGTGTACGTGCGCAATCATACGAAAGAGGGAACGCTCCAGGCGCTGGAAGACGACCTGGCCCGCATCCGTTCCCTAGGCACGGACATCCTGTGGCTGATGCCGATTCATCCCATCGGGGTGGAGGGCAAGAAGGGGAGTCTTGGCTGTCCCTACGCCAATAAGGACTACCGCACGGTGAATCCGGAGTACGGCACGATGGAGGATTTTCGGCATCTGGTGGATGCGATTCACGCAAACGGCATGAAGTGCATCATCGACGTGGTGTACAACCACACCTCGCCGGACTCCACGCTGCGCGGCATCCATCCGGAGTTCTTCTATCACAAGCCGGACGGCGGCTTCGGCAACCGCTTCGGCGACTGGGCGGACGTGATCGACCTGGACTACCGGGTGCGCGGCCTGTGGGACTACCAGATTGAGACGCTCAGGATGTGGGCGGGCATTGTGGACGGCTTCCGCTGCGACGTGGCATCGCTGGTGCCGGTGGCGTTCTGGGAGGAGGCCCGCAGGGCCTGCGCGGAGGTCAATCCGGACATGATCTGGCTGGCTGAGAGCGTGCACATGAGCTTCCAGCTCGCCGCGCGCCGGGAGGGCATGGAGATGATCTACTCCGATGCGGAGGGCTACGCCGCTTTCGATCTGGAGTACGACTACGACATCCGCGAGTTGCTGGACGACTACTGGGCGGGCAAGCGGCCGCTGCATGAGTGGGTGGAGGCACTGAACCGCCAGGAGATCAGCTTCCCGAAGAACTACATCAAGATGCGATGCCTGGAGAACCACGATCAGCCCCGCATCGCCTCCCGCGTGTCGGAACCGCTGGCGCTGTCCAACTGGCACGCCCTGCTGTTCTTCCAGAAGGGTGCGACGCTGCTCTATGCCGGGGAGGAGAGGTGCGACGCAAACCAGCCCAGCCTGTTCGACCGCGACCCGGTGCACTGGGACGGGCGGGATATCTCGGAGGAGCTGCGCAGGCTCGCCGCACTCAAGAAGCGCTTTCCGGCGGATTGCTGGTTTGGCGGGGTCGCCGACGATGATCAGCACGCGATCTGCGCCCAGCTCGGCGGCGAGGGCCGGCGCTATCTGGGGCTGTTCAGCCTGAAGGGCGTGCCGGTGCGCATGCCCATCGAGCGCTTCAAGGGAAATCTATCCTGCACGAACCTGCTGGACGGCAGTCCGGTGGAGATTCGCGGCGGCATCGTTGAAACCGATGGCCGTCCGGTGATCGTCGAGCTGCCTGCATAATAGCAAAAAGAATCCACGTTCCGACGCACAGTGCGTAAGGACGTGGATTCTGCATTTTCAGTCGGGCACGGCGGTTTCGACGGCGCTGGTTGCGGCGGGTTCCTCCAGCACGGCGGGTTGCAGTAGCACGGCCGCGAGCCAGAACACCAGCATGCATACCAGCATCAGCACCGCCGCCACGATCAGGCGCAGGATGCGTCCGGGCAGGCGGCTGGAGCGCGCCACCGAGGCCGCGTCCATCTGGAAGGTGCGCAGCATGCTGTTCAGCTCCGGTGCAAGCGGATTGGGCTGGGTCAGGCCGCTGCGGACGGCGCGAGCGATGCGCAGCTCGAAGCGCCTGCGATCCGCCGGGGGCAGCGCGCGTCGTGCGCGGGCCTCGAAGCGCTGCAAAAGCTGACGGGCGCGGCGGGTTTCCACTCCAGCCAGGCGGGCGCTCTTGCGCAGAGTAAGTCCACAGCCCCAGCGCAGCGCCAGCATGCGCCGCAGCTCTATTGATTCTTGGGCGATCAGCCGCGCGATGGGGTCGTCGGGGTTCGACGGCGTGCGCAGACCGTCCCAGTCGTCCTCGCTGCCCGCGTCGCCGGGATTCTTCAGCGCCGCGTGCAGGGTGGCGCTGCGCAGGGCCTCGCGGAAGCCGTGGCGGCTGGAGGGCAGCTCGCCCAGGCTCCAGCACTCCAGCATGGCGTATTGCAAGCTGTATTCCGCCTGGGCGCTTGAGCCAGTCACGGCGTGGGCCAGGTTGAACAGCTCTGGATAGATCGGCCGGATGCGGTTGAAGTAAATCTGAAATTCCTCGCTGTCGCTGCGAACCATGCTCAACCTCCGATGCCCAGACCGGCGATGCGGTCGTTCAACGGGCGGACGCGCTCGTAGACGTCCTTGTAGATGGGATAGATTTCGTCATAGGCCTGCTTCCAGCCGGGGTTGATCGGGTGGGTGGAGCGGGTGGTGATGACGGAGGCAGCGTCCTCATAGCTGGCGAAGATGCCCGCGCCCACGCCCGCCAGGATGGCCGCGCCCAGCGAGGTGCATTCGCCGGGGGCCCGGTGCACCTTGGTCGTCATGCCGAACACGGCGGCCAGGATGTCCGGCCACAGGCCGCTGCGCGCGCCGCCGCCGGTGAGCATCATGGACTGTATGGGCGTGCCGTACTCGGAGATGATCTCCGCACAGCTGTTCAGCGCGAAGGCGATGCCCTCGTAGACCGCCCGGGCGATGTGCCGCGAATCGTGGTAGAGGGTGAAGCCCATCAGCACGCCGCGGGTGTTGGGGTCCCAGTAGGGCGTGCGCGAGCCCATCAGCGTGGGCAGGAACAGCAGACCCTCCGCGCCGGGGCGAATCTGCCGGGCCATGTTCTCCACCCGGGAGATGTCCAGCGAACCCTCCCGGCTGCCCAGCAGGTTCTTCAGCGCCCAATCGAAGGCCGCCGCGCCGGTCTGCACGTTGCCGATCACGTGGCAGGCCTTGCCGTCGGAATCCAGATAGTTGAAGATGCGGGCCTTGGGATCCAGCACGGGATGATCCTGAATCTGGGAGACCCAGGCGCTGGAGCCGATGTAGGTGTAGGCGCTGCCGGGGCTGACGATGCCCGCGCCCCGGGCGGTGCAGCAGCCGCTGCCGCCGCCGATGGCCACCGGCGTTCCGGTGATCAGGCCCGTGCGGTAGTACACCTGCCGGGTGATCTTGCCGCGAATGTCGTGGCCCGGGATGATCTTGGGCATGCGGCTGCTGTCGATGTCCAGATCGTGGAGCAAATCCTCCGCCCAGCAGCGGTTGTTGATGTCCAGCGCCGTGGTCAACGATGCGTCGGAGTAGTCCGTGTAGCCGATGCGCCCGGTCATGTGGGCGTAGATGTAGTCCTTGATGTTCATGAACCAGCGCGCCCGGCTGTACACCTCCGGCAGGTTCTCCTTGAACCAGAGAATCTTGGGCAGGGTGTAGTGGGTATCCAGGCGGTTGCCGGTGAGGGTGTAGAAGTGGTATTTGTTGATGACGCTGCCGATCTTTTCCACCTGCGCGCCCGTGCGGCTGTCGGAGTGGATGATGTTGGGGTGCAGCGCGTTGCCCTCCGCATCCACGGGGATGCAGCCGTTCATGGAGCCGCTGAGTCCCACGCAGGCGATGCGCTGGGGGCTGACCTGCTGCAAAAGCTCCCGGATGCCGTCGTACACCGCGTCCAGGATGCGGTCGGGCTCCTGCTCCGACCAGTTCGGGCGCGGGTACAGCGTGGGATAGTCGCGTCGCACTGAGCACAGCGCCTCGCCGCGCAGGTTGAACACGGAGCACTTGCAGCCGGTGGTTCCGGCGTCACAGGTGAGAATCAGGTCTTTTTCCATGCTGGAACTCCTTTGTCACTTTTTCTTTTGCCGCTGGTTGAGCACCTCGCCCGTAGCCGCGCCCACCAGGGAGATGAAGCCGCACAGAAACACTGGGCCCACTGGCGGGGGATAGCCCCAGGAGATTTCATAGCCCACGAACAGCATCGCCGGCGGCGCAATCCACGCGGCATGGTTCAGCAGACCCCTGCGCGTGGCGATGAGTCCGGAGATGAAGCCGAGGATGGGGGAGAGTCCCCACATGCACACGGCGTGCACCGCGCCGCCCAGCCACAGGCTCAGGGAGATGGGCAGGGCGATCAGCAGCGTGACTGCGATCTGAATCAGCCACACCCATAGCCAGCGAAGGCGGCTCCTCTTGCGCGGCGGGGCCTTTTTTTGCATACTTTTCAAGCACATTTTCCTTTTCGCGATCTGTAGATCACGCCGTATTGTCGTTTGAGATTGTCGCTCCCGCAGGCGTGAGCGACCCGGCCAAGCCTGCGGCTTGCCTAATCATCATTATAGCATTAGAATCCGACTCCTGACAACTGCGTGGAAGAAAATTTCAAATATATGATTCCAAAGGAAGCATATAATTCTATAAGACTGTTCCAACGGGCGCTGGAATTCGATAAACTGAAAAAAAGGTGGTGGAGTGTAAAAATGCTGTATGAAGATTTTGGCCGGCGCGTGCGTCAGCAGCGGATTGCGCTCCAGATGACGCAGGAAAAGCTGTCCGAGCGCGCGGGCATCAGCTTATCATTTCTGGGACACATCGAGCGCGGCACGCGCAAGGCGAGTCTGGATACGGTTATCAAGCTGTGCAACGCCTTGCAGGTGTCGCCGAGCCTCCTGCTTCAGGATTCGCTGGACAGCGACCTGCTGGGCGACCGGGATCAGTCGCTCTCGGACGACCAGCGCAAGCTGCTGCGGGAGATTTCCAACCGCATCATCGAATACAACGAGCTGAAGTGAGGACAGAATTCCGTCGGGATTCTGTCCTTTCGCTTTCCTCCGGCGCTTCGTACAGGGAATTGAACTTGACGGAAGGCGGTTTGTCGGATATAATGGAATTATTCATACATTAAAGCGTGAAAGCCGGTGACATTGAGATGTTTGAATCCAGGTTGCAGAGCGAGCGGGCGGATCTGCTGGCAAGGGCGTTTCTGGCGCTGGAGAGCATGGAGGACTGCTATCGCCTGTTCGAGGATCTGTTCACGATCCGGGAGGTGCAGGATCTCAGCTCGCGCATGGAGATCGCCATGATGCTGCGCGACAAGATCACCTACAACGAGATTGTGGAAAAGACGGGCGCTTCCACTGCGACCATCGGTCGCGTGAACCGTGCGCTGAACTACGGCGCGGGCGGATATGAGCGCGTGATTGAAAAACTCAGGGGTCAAGAGGATTGAGATAAAAGGATTGAACCGATGAATTATTTGGATAAGCTGAATCCCGAGCAGCGCGCCGCCGTCGAACAGACGCAGGGGCCGCTGCTTGTTTTGGCGGGCGCGGGCAGCGGAAAGACCCGCGTGCTCACCTGCCGCATCGCCCATCTGATCGACAGCGGCGTGCCTGCGTGGAAGATTCTGGCCATCACCTTCACCAACAAGGCGGCGCGGGAGATGGTGGAGCGCGTGGACGCCCTCACCGGCGAGTCCGGCAAGGACGCCTGGGTGTCCACCTTCCACTCCTGCTGCGCGCGCATCCTGCGCCGGGACATCGAGAAGCTGGGCTACAAGCGCGAGTTCGTCATCTACGACGAGGACGACCGCATGACGGTGATCAAGGGCGTGGCGAAGGCGCTGGAACTCAATGACAAGGAGTTCCCCCCGAAGGCCATCAAGGCCGCCATCTCCGATGCGAAGAACCGCATGCTCACGCCCCGCGAGTGGCTGAAGGACGCGGGCGACAACTTCCGCAACCGCAAGCTGTGCGAGGCATACGAAAAATATGAAATCGCCCTTCGCGGCAACAACGCCTTGGACTTCGACGATCTGCTCATCAAGACGCTGGAGCTGCTGAGCGAGCATCCGCCGGTGCTGCAATACTACCAGGACAAGTTCGACTACGTGCTGGTGGACGAGTATCAGGATACGAACATCGCCCAGTACCAGTTCGTGCGGCTGATGGCGGGCGGCAAGCGCAACCTGTGCGTGGTGGGCGACGACGACCAGTCCATCTACGGTTGGCGCGGTGCGGACATCCGCAACATCCTTGAATTCGAAAAGGACTTCCCGGACTGCAAGGTCATCAAGCTGGAACAGAACTACCGCTCCACCGCCAACATCCTGGACGCGGCGAATCAGGTGATCGCCCACAATGCGGGCCGCAAGGAGAAGGCGCTGTGGACCCAGTGCGATCCCGGCGACAAGGTGGGTCTGTATCACGCCATGGACGAGCGCGATGAGGCGGCCTTTGCGGCGCTGATGTCGAAGAAGCTGATGAACCAGGGGATGCGCCCCGGCGAGATCGCGGTGCTCTACCGCACCAACGCCCAGTCGCGCGTGCTTGAGGAGGCCTTCGTGCGCGCGGGCGTGCCCAACCGCATCTACGGCGGACAGAGGTTCTACGACCGCAAGGAGGTCAAGGACCTGATCGCCTACATGCGCGCGCTGGTAAACCCGGACGACGACGTGTCCGTGCGGCGCATCATCAACGAGCCCAAGCGTGGTATCGGCGACAGCACCGTGGAGGCGCTGGCGCTCTATGCCGGGGAGAACGATCTGTCCCTGATGGCCGCGGCACTGGACAGCGAGGGTGCTGGGCTGAGCAGCCGCGCGCAGCGGCTGGTGGGCGGCTTTGCCGATCTGATGGTGGAGCTGACCGAGGCCATGTACACCATGAGCATCACCGAATTTACCGAGGCGCTGATCGAAAAGACGGGCTACGTCAAGGCGCTGGAGGAGAGCAAGACCGAGGAGAACCAGACCCGAATCGAGAACATCCGCGAATTGGAGGGCGCGGTTTCGGAGTTCGCGAAGTTGAACCCCGAGGGCACGCTGACCGACTTTTTGGAGAACGTGGCGCTGATCACCGACGTGGACAATCTGAACGAGACCTCCGGCGCGGTGACGCTTATGACGCTACACTCCGCCAAGGGCCTGGAGTTCGACGCGGTGTTTCTGGTGGGCATGGAGGAGGGCGTGTTCCCCCTCAGCCGCGCGCTGTTCGACGAGACGGCGCTGGAGGAGGAGCGCAGGCTGGCCTACGTGGGCATCACCCGCGCGAAGAAGAAGCTGTACCTGAGCCACGCCCACACCCGCATGCTGTACAACGCGCGCTCGGCGAACCAGATTTCCCGCTTCGTCAGCGAGATTCCCCAGCGGCTGATTCAGGAGGGCGCGGTAAAATCCCAGACCCGCGTGCCTATGCCGCCGCGCAGGCCGTCCTACGAGGACGCGCCCCGCTCCGGCGGCTACAATTCCCGGCCTGCACCCAAAGTAAGCGCGGAAAAACCGTCCGGCAAGCCCGCGCTGAACATCCCCGGCCTGCAAAAGGGCTTCGGCGGCGCACAGTCTGCGCCCCAGCGGAGCCTGAAGCTCTTCCGCGTGGGGGACAGCGTGATTCATGCCGTGTTCGGTCGCGGCAAGGTGAGCGAGGTTTCGGGCGAGGGCAGCGATCAGAAGGTGATCGTGGACTTCGACAGCGGCGCGCGCAAGCGCTTCTCTGCGAACATCGCTCCGCTGCGCAAGCTGAACTGAGGCGTGCCGCCTGGGCTCTTATAGGAATATCTACCATATAATCTGGCAACAATCTGCATGGAAGAATCAAACCTGAGAACGGAGGTTCCGCGATGAACCGAATGCGCGAGCTGGTGGACCGGCTCAACGAAACGGCATATCAGTATTACACGCTGGACGCGCCCACCATCACCGACGGGGAGTGGGACGCGCTCTACGACGAGCTCGTGCGCCTGGAAGCGGAGACGGGCGAGCGCCTGCCGGATTCCCCCACGCGGCGCGTGGGCGGCGCGGTGCTGCCGGGCTTCGAGCCCCACACCCATTTGGCGCGGCTGTGGAGCATGGGCAAGGCCCAGTCCATCGCCGAGCTGCGGGATTGGGCGAACCGTGCGGAGAAGCTGCGGCTGGAGGCGGGGCTTCCGGCGCTTCAGTACGTGGTGGAGCACAAGTTCGACGGCCTGACGGTGAATCTGACCTACGAGGGCGGCCATCTGGTGGGCGCGGCGACCCGCGGCAACGGCGTGACCGGCGAGGAGATTCTGCAGCAGGCGCTCACCATCCGCACGATTCCCGTGCGCATCCCCTACGAGGGCCGCATGGAGGTGCACGGCGAGGCGTTCATGAAGCTCTCCACGCTGGAAGCGTACAACAAAACCGCGAAGGAGCCGCTGAAGAACCCCCGCAACGCCGCCGCAGGTGCGCTGCGCAACCTGGACCCGGCGGTCACGGCTGCGCGCAAGCTGTCTGCCTGCTTCTACGACGTGGGCTACATCGAGGGCAAGCGCTTCGTAGACCAGCGCGAGATGCTGGATTTCCTGCGCGAGAACCGCTTCCCGGTGTCCGGCTGCGAGGTGTATGCCGACACGCTGGACGGAGCCATCGACGCGGTGCACGCGGTGGAGGCCTCGCGCGCGGATTTGGATTACATGATCGACGGCGCGGTGATCAAGATCACGGACTTTGCCACGAGGGACGCGCTGGGCTACACCGACAAGTTCCCCCGCTGGGCGGTGGCCTACAAGTTCGAGGCCGAGGAGGTCACGACGACCCTCGAGGACGTGACCTGGCAGATCGGCCGCACCGGCAAGCTCACGCCCCTGGCCCACGTGTCGCCTGTGGAGCTGGCCGGGGCCACAGTCAAGCGCGCCACGCTGAACAACTGGCAGGACATCCAGCGCAAGCGGGTGAAGATCGGCGCAAAGGTGTGGATTCGCCGCTCCAACGAGGTCATCCCGGAGATCATGGGCCGGGTGGACGAATTCGTGGAGGGCGAGCGCGAGGTTCAAAAGCCGGAGGTCTGTCCGGCCTGCGGCACGGCGCTCGTGGAGAACGGCGCGCACCTGTTCTGTCCCAATCGGGACGGCTGCAAGCCCCAGATCGTGATGCGCCTGAGCCACTTCGCCAGCCGCGACGCCATGGACATCGACACCTTCTCCGAAAAGACCG
>JAUNNK010000069.1 GCA_030537335.1 Clostridia bacterium
AACTACAAAATATATATAATAGAGATAAAATCGGGTATGGAGAATGGAAGAGTAAAAGTATGAGATAAGAAAACGCTTTATAGGAAATAGGTGCAGTTTTTGTAGTTTTGTAGTTTGAAGCCCGAAAAGCCCTGTGCCGCAGGCGTTTTGAGCGACTACAAAAATTTTTCGGTTTGTAGTTTTGACAAAAGAAATGCCTCAGGTTTGGGGTCTGAACCAAATTTAATTTCAAGTTAACATAAAAAGGGCCTCAAAAATGCCTATATATAAGTGGGGAGCATTCCTCCTTTCATACGCAAAGAAGCAAACCCCGAGGAGCTTCTGTGCCCGGGTAGGCTCCGGGCGAGTGATTCTGAATCGGGGGCTGGGCAGCTGAGCGCAGTATTGCGCTTGGCTGCCTTTTAAGATGCATTTAAGTGCGAAGGGCAAAGACAGGGCGCGAACTACGCGCGCGGGAGGTGAGATACAATGGGCGCACCGTTTGTGGACTGGGAGGCTGTACGCCTGGCGTACATCTCCAGCGTGAAGAGCTATCGGCAGGTGGCCAATGAGATGGGCGTGAGCTATTCCAAGATTCGAGCGCACGGCAAGGATGAGGAATGGCCCGCCCAGCGCGTTGCCTACCAGCGCGAGGCCGCAGAGCGCGCCATCGCCTCCGGCATCGCGCAGGAGGCCGACCGCCTTGGGAAGATCATCAACGCCGCCAACGCCATGGCGGACGTGATCGAGGGCGTATTTGAGGACGGGCAGCAGTTCCACCGGCATCTTGTCCCGCTCCGGCAGGACAAGGACGAGGAGACTGTGGAGCGCATCTTCGACAAGGTGGACAGCCGCGCGATCAAGGACCTGACCGGCGCGCTGAAGGATATGACGCAGGTGCTGCGCAACCTGTACAACCTGCCCACGCAGGCCGAGGCCGAGGCCCAGCGCATCGCCGCCGAACGGCTCAAGCTGGAGCAGCGCAGGGTGGATGCGGAGAGCGGCACGGACAAGAGCATCAAGGTGGTGCTGGCGGACGGCTGGGAGGAGATGGCAAAGTGAATCTTGCGTTGGAGGCTCCAAGCCCGAAGCAGGTGCAGTTCTACAAGGCTGCCACGAAGCATGTGGGCTTCGGCGGCGCGCGAGGCGGCGGCAAGAGCCACGCCGTGCGCACCAAGGCGGTGCTGCTGGCGTTCGAGTACCCGGGCATCCGCATGCTGATCGTGCGCCGCACCTACCCGGAGCTGGTGAACAACCACATCAACCAGCTGCGCGTGCTGCTGCGGGACGTGGCGCGCTACAACGACAAGGACAAGGTGTTCAAGTTCGTCAATGGCAGCACGATCAATTTCATGTACTGCGCCAAGGACAGCGACCTGGACAGGCTTCAGGGCGTGGAGTACGACGTGATATTTCTCGACGAGGCCACGCAGCTCTCGGAGCACCAGATGAAGGTGATCGGGGCCTGCGTGCGCGGTGCGAACGACTTTCCCAAGCGCATCTACTACACCATGAACCCCGGTGGGCAGGGCCACGGCTACATCAAGCGCATCTTCATCGACCGCCGCTTCGAGGAGGGCGAGAACCCCGAGGAGTACAGCTTCATTCAGAGCCTGGTGACGGACAACAAGGCGCTGATGGCCAAGGACCCGGACTACGTGCGGCAGCTGGAGGCGCTGCCGCCCAAGCTGCGCGAGGCGTGGCTATATGGGCGCTGGGACATCTTCGAGGGCCAGTTCTTCGAGGAGTTCCGGGACTCCCCCGACCCGGCGAAGGCCGCCGAGGAGGGCGTGACGGTGGAGGAGCTGATGCAGCAGCGCCGCTGGACGCACGTCATCGAGCCCTTCGAGCCGCCCAAGGGCTGGACGATCTGCCGCAGTTACGACTTCGGCTACAACAAGCCCTTCTCCTGCGCATGGTGGGCGGTGGACTATGAGGGCGTGATTTACCGCATTCTCGAACTGTACGGCTGCACGCGCACGCCCAACGAGGGCCGGAAGTGGGCCCCCGACCGCCAGTTTGCCGAGATCGCCCGCATCGAGCGCGAGCACCCCTGGCTGGCAGGGCGACACATCACGGGCGTGGCCGATCCCGCCATATGGGACGCAAGCCACGGCGTGAGCATCGCTGAGGAGGCGGCGCGCAAGGGCGTGCTGTTCACCCCCGGCGACCACGAGCGCATCCCCGGCTGGATGCAGTGCCACTACCGGCTGCGCTTCGACGACAACGGCTATCCGATGATGTATGTGTTCAGTTCCTGCGCGGGCTTCCGGCGCACGATCCCGGGGCTTATGTACGACGAGCACAAGGTGGAGGATCTGGACACGGACGGCGAGGACCACATCGCCGACGAGTGGCGCTACATGTGCATGAGCAGGCCGATCAAGCCTGTGCTGCCGCAGCGCGCAGAGGTGCAGTTCACCAGCGACCCGCTGAACCAGATGCGGGATGCGCGCCGCGACGGGCGCATCATTACCACACAGATTCGACTGGAGGAGCAATAATGGCAAAGGATAAGAGACCCCCGCAGAGGCGCAGGGAGCCGGACACGCAGGAGATCAACCGCACGGCGGATGAAACGCAGCAGAATCTTCAGCGCGACGGCCTTACGCCGGACGCATTGCAGGCGATGCTGGGCGCGCAGCAACGGGCCGCACAGCCCCCGCAGAGCGCGCAGGAGCCAATTCCGGCGGCACAGGTGCTGGCGGGCGCTGAGCGCAATTCTGCGCGCAGGATGACGCAGGAGCGCGTGCGCAGGGCCATGGACACGCTGCTGAAGTACAAGGCGGGCAAGGCCCGGCTGGAGTCCCGGCTGGTGGAGGTGGAGCAGTGGTGGAAGCTGCGACACTGGGAGTGGATGCAGGAAAAGGGCGTGAAGGGCGATATGCAGACCGCAAGCGCGTGGCTGTTCAACGTCATCATCTCCAAGCATGCCGACGGCATTCAGAGCATCCCGGAGGCCAACGTGCTCCCCCGCGAGGAGAGCGACCGGGAGACGGCGCAGAGCCTGTCCGCCATCATTCCCTGCGTGCTGGAGCAGAACGAGTTCGAGCTGATCCGGCAGTTCTACGACCTGCCCCGTCAGTTCCGCATCACCGGCGAAATGGGCGACGAGCAGTTTCTGAGCTTCGACAACCGCAGCATGCGGCCGCAGGCGCAGGGCGTGGACTTCGGCATGGACATGGGCTACAGGCTTCCGACCTTCGATGTGAAGGTGAGCGCCCAGAGCAACGGCGGCTTGCGCATCCAGAGCTTCAGCGACTTTGAAGTGGTGCATCTGATCGATATGATGCAGGTGATCACGGATATGGCGCAGGTGGGCCTGAGCGGGCAGGCGTACACGAAAGTGCCGAACTTCGCCGAGGCGATGGGCCGCACAGGGCTGAAGATCAACCTGAGCCTGATCGCAAAGGGCGAGGGTGTAGACGCCGACGGCAACCTGATCTTCGATGACATCGAGGGCATGCCCGCCGAGGATGCATTCAGACTCCGCAAGAAGTATTCCAAAAACGTTGGTACGGTTCTCGTCGGCAAGAGCGATGCGCACATCCGCGCCGCACTGGCGGATCCGCGCATCGACTTTGTGATCCCGTTCCACAAGAGTGGCTGGAGCGAAAGCCTGTTCCGGGATTATCTCGACCTGCCGCAGGGCTTTGCGGATGAATTTGACGCGGCGGTTGCCGACATCCGGGCCACGCTTGAGCAGGGCGGAACCGACATTCCGGTCAACCGCATGACGGCCGAGCAGCTCAAAACCCTATCCAACATGATCCGCACGATCAATACGGCGGTGCGCAAGGCGAACAGCTTCCTCGCCAACCGAAGGTATCAGACGGTATCGGGCGCGGCGCAGGACAGCATACGGACGCTTTCCAGGCTGGGCGCGAAATCCGTCCGGAACGCGATTCTGGAAAAGGCGGGCGGCTTCCTCGACTGGACGAACGCCACGCCCTACTACGTATTCAAGCGCTTCGGCGACGGCGGCAAGGCCGTATTCGAGGGCCTGATGGACGGCTGGGACAGGCTGGTCTTCAACAGCAGGCGGCTGATCGACTACGCCAACAGCTGCTACACGACGGAGCAGGTGCGCGCGTGGAGCTAGGAGCTGCACGAGATCAAGCTGGGCGGCGTGAGCGTGCAAATGACCACGGCGCAGATCATGAGCCTGTACTGCCTGAACAAGCGCGCGCAGGCCCGCGGGCATCTGCTGGGCGGCGGCATGCGCATTGCGGACATCAAGACCAAGGGAAAGACGATCACGCAGGCGGACAACCACATTCTCGGCGCGCAGGACATTATGAGCATCACGAAGCTGCTGACCGCAGAGCAGCGCTCCGTGGCGGACAAGCTGCAGGCGTTCATGAACACCGTTTGCACCGACTGGGGTAACGAGGTGAGCATGCAGCGCTTCGGGTATGAGGCGTTCGGCGACGAGGCGAACTACTTCCCCATCGAGACCGACAGCAACAACCGCAAGGCTTCCCTGAATCGCTGCGTCTGCGTGCCTGATCCTGCTTCAGAGAATCTCCAGCGGCTGAATGATACTCGGCATTGCAGGGGAGAAGTCCCATGCGCCGACACTGACTAGACCGCCGTCCGCATCCCTCTTCAGCAGGCTCAACCGCTGCGAATCCTGATCGGCGGACAGCAGGTAATCGCCGGTGCAGATAAAGTCGCGGGGCGTTCTGCCCGCATGCGGCGTGATCTTCAGCAGCTGCAGCAGCCCGTCCGGCAGAATTCTGAACGCGGCGAAGCTGTCAAAACCTCGGTTCGATACGTAGAGCAGATCGCCCTGCGCGCAGATTGCGCCCACGGTGAAGCCGGTCTGCAGTGCATCCGGCACGGCGCGAATCCGCTGAAGTATCCTGTTCTCCTCCAGATCAACAACAAAGACCTGGCCGGACAGTTCAGCGTCCACGTACAGCAGGTTGGGGACGCACTGCAGGTAGCAGCTGTGACGCGGACCGCTGCCGGCGTCCAGACGCAGATTTTTGCCGGTCTCCTCCAGCTTGCCGGTCGACGGATCGAGCCGGTAGCAGAACAGCGTGTCCAGGCCCAGATCGCACACGTACAGGTATCCGTTCAGGTATCTGGAGGAATGCACATGGGGTCCTTCCTGGCGCAGCGGATTCATTCCGCTCCCAATATGCTGCTTCAGATCGCACATTCCCGTGATAAGGCCCTCGGGATTTAACGCAAATACCGCCAGGGAACCGCTCATGTAGTTGCTTACAAAGAGGAAATCTGCGCGGTCGTCGAGCGCCAGATGGCAGGGTGCCGAACCGCCCGATGGTAATGCAGCAAGCTTCGTCAGCGCTCCTTCATCACGGCGAAAGACTGCGATCCCGCCGTCTGGAACGCGCTCCTCCACGGCGTAAAGAATCTGTCCGTTGGGATGCGCCAACAGGTAAGACGGGTTTTCGGCGCAGCTGCATACGGGCGCAATCTGCATCTTTTCAGTCCTCTCGTCCAGAACCGCTTGAAAGATGCTGTTTTCGCCGGCAGGCGCATAGGAACCAATGTAAAAAGCCTTCATTTCCATCCTTCTTTCATATCTGAAGGAACGGCGCTGTCCTTTTGCGGACAACGCCGGTTCCTATGTCCCGATCAGGCGCGGACGCAGGTGCCGTCGGGCAGACGCGGACGCAGCCACTTGTAGTTCTTGGGGGAACAGGGATACTTTGCAGCGGCGGCTTCGTCGATATCGACGCCGAAGCCGGGCTTGTCGTTGGGATAGAGGTAGCCATTGCGCACCTCGGGCACGCCGGAGAAGATTTCACGCTCCTCATCGGTAAAGCCGGCGAACTCCTGGATTCCGAAGTTCGGCGTCACTAGATCCAGGTGCAGCTGAGCGGCGGCTCCCACCGGCGTAAGATCATAGGGGCCGTGCCAGGCGGTGCGCACGCCATAGGCCTCGCAGAAGTTTGCCAGCTTGATGGCCGGCGTCAGTCCGCCGATTTGGCTGAGATGGACGCGGATGTAATCGATGCAGCGCTTCTGCACGAGATCCCTCCACTCGAGAGGATTGTTGAACAGTTCGCCCATGGCCAGAGGCACGGCGCACTGATTGCGCAGCTTCTCAAACCACTCCACCTGCTCGGGCGGGAGCGCATCCTCCAGGAAAAAGAGGCGATAGGGCTCCAGATCCTTGGCGAGCCGCAGGGCCTGTATAGGCGAAAGGCGCTCGTGCACATCGTGCATGAAGTGGACGCCGTAGCCGAATTTCTCGCGGACGTGGCGGAAGGTCTCGACCACAGCATCCATGTACTGATCCGGATCGAAATAGGCGCCTTCGGGCGCCCCCTCGGGGCTCCAGATCATCTGCTGTCCCGCTTTGACGGGCATGCCTCCGTTGGAGGGATTCATATTTCCGCCGTAGGAGCCCTGCTGCACGCGAATGTAATGGTAGCCTTCGTCGATGTACTGCTGAATCTGCGCATCAATCTCATCCATATCGGAGCCCTCGCAGTGACGGTACACGGCGGCGGCCTCCCTGCACTTGCCTCCCAGCAGCTCGTATACGGGCATGTTCGCCATCTTGCCCTTGATGTCCCAGAGCGCCTGATCAACGCCAGAGATGGCATTGTTCAGCACGGGCCCGTTGCGCCAGTAGGAGTTGCTCATGCACAGCTGCCAAAGATCATTGATATTGTTTACTTTTTTTCCGATCAGCAGCGGCTTGAGATAGTCGTTGACGGCCGCAACAACGGCAGTGTAGCGCTGGGTAAAGGTCGCGCATCCGAGACCATAGAGGCCCGGCTCAGAGGTTTCAATTTTCACGCAAACCAGATCCACACCGCGCGGATTTGTTGTGATCGTCCGGATGTCCCGGATTGTAACGTCAGACATTTTTGTATCCTCCAATAATTTATTTACGGTTTTGGGTTAGTCCCCTCTTGGATTGGGACATCCACTCCCCGGGCTTCAGATCGTCATCCAGAAGCTCCGGCATGCCGGGCAGGATCAGCCCGCCATCCACGCGCAGGGTAACGCCGGTGATGTAGGACGCCTTCTCCGAGGCGAGGAAGACGACCGCCTGGGCGATGTCCTCCGGAAGACCGGAGCGCCCCAGCGCGATGCGCGTTCCCAATTCATCCCAGAATCCCAGCAGGTATTCCTGGGTGCTGCCCTTGAGCTCTTCCTCCGTGCGAATGCGGATGGCACCCGGCGCAACGTTGTTGATACGGATGCCGTGGGCGGAAACATCCAGCGCAAAGGACTGGATCGCACGGTTCAGGCCCGCCTTGAGGCCGCCATAGATGCCGTCTCCCGGATAGGACTGCTCGCCGCGGGAAGAGGTGATGTTGATGATGCTGCCCCGAATGCCATTCTGGGTCATGTAACGGCTGGCTTCGCGCATCATGACGATATAATTGCGGAAATCCAGCTGAATCATCAGATCCATGTTTTCGTCGGTGATCTGATCAACACTCTCAAAGATGGTCGTTCCGGCGTTGTTTACGAGGACATCCACCCCTCGCAGTTCCTCGACGGCCCACTTGAAAAAGGCTTCACCCTCGCCGGGATTCTGCAGGCTGGCCTGGCGGAAGAAGCAACTTCTGCCCGTGCTTTCCTGGATGGCCTGCGCCACCTTTTGAGCCTCGTCGGCACGCGTTGCATAGGAGAAGGCGACGTCATAGCCCTCCTGCGCCAGCGCCATGGTGATGCCACGACCGATACCGCGGCTTCCGCCAGTAACAATTGCCCGTTTGTTCATAGATCATGCCTCCTGTGTGCGGTCATCCCGAAAGATCCATGTCCTGGAAAAATGATGGCTGGAACCCGGCGCCGCCTGAATGCGATGGTACACTTCCGTGCAGATACAATGCTCAATCCCCCACAGAACGATCCGCTGTGGCTGAAAGTGGCTGATCTCAGAGATGCTGACAGGGCTACCGCTGTGGCGCAGCGTCCATTTGTACATGCTCTGCGGCAGAATGTCCTCCGCCTCGGTCACCTTGTGATAGGTATAGCCATCCAGGGACTGCGTCCAGCGGATCTGCTGCCCCTCCACCTTCACACACGATGCGTCCGTGGGGGTGAGATCCGCAAGATTGCGGAAGGAGCGCTCCAGATCGGAGATGGTTCCATCATAGGGAATCTCAAGGACGTAGCCGGGGCCGGCGGGAAGATCGTCTATGGAGACAAAGTTGTGCTGGTACTCAAAGAAATCCAGCGGCTCTCTCCCCGTGTTGATGATGGTGGTGGAGACGCTCAACGTGTTAGAGAACAACTGAACGCGCCGCAGGATGCGCGCGGCCATGCCCAGACAGGTCTCCGGCTCCTCCTCGAACTCGATCCAGTCCTCTCCGTGCCGCCAGTGCGTGGAAAAGCGCGAAATTTCGTAGTGCGACCACATGTCGTAAGGCAAAAAATCGCGAATCTGCCGCATCTGTCCCACCCCAAACTTGGGAAAGAGTTCTCCGGCCCGCACCTTTTCTCCGACGGAATCCATGACAAATTCAGAGCAGAGTCCGATGCCGTGGCAGGTGACGCGCTCGGGGCGCAGCTGCTCCGGCTGACAGAAGCGGTGTCTGCCGTTCAGTACGACCTGTTGAATCTGCGCGCATGCGTCGAAGCGTTCGCTTTCGGGGGTACTTCCTGGAAGCCGGATCTCCACATCCAGATATTGGTTGGATAGGTGTAGTGTATTTTCCATAGGCTGCATCCTCAATCCGCGATGGCTGCGCGCATGACATTCTTCTGCGTGATTTCATCTCCGCACAGCTCTCCGGTGATGCGACCGTTGCTGATGACGAGGCAGCGGTCGCTCATGGAAACCAATTCGCCCATGTCCGAGGAGATCAGCACGATTGCAACGCCCTGGGCAGCCAGCTCGCACATGATGGTGTAAATCTCCGCCTTGGCGCCAACGTCGATGCCCTTGGTGGGTTCGTCCATGAACAGGATGCTGGGGCTATCCAGCAGCCACTTGCCGAGGATGACCTTCTGCTGGTTGCCGCCGGAGAGATTGATCACCTGCGTGTGCAGGGAAGGCGCCTTGATGCGCAGCCGGTCGAACACGCCCTTGGCCGTATCCATTTCTGCCTTTGCCCGGATAAATTTTCCGCCAGCCAGCTTGTCCAGAATGCACAGGGTCAGGTTGTGGCAGATGGAGAACACCGGAACCAGGCCGGATTTTCTCCGCTCCTCGGTCAGAAAGCCCATGCCCGCATGAATTGCATCGCCCGGCCGCCGGATAAGAACCTCCTTGCCGCGCACATAGACCTTCTTGCTTACGCCGTCGGTGATCTGACCAAACACTGCGCCGATGGATTCGCTGCGTCCGGCGCCAACCAGTCCGCCGAGACCCAGAATCTCGCCCTTGTGCAGGGTAAAGCTGATGTCTTCGACAATGTTGCGGTCCTTGATGCTGGGATGGGGCACCGTAAGATGCTCGACCCGCAGCACCTCTTCGCCGATCTCGGCGCGCACCTTCGGATACTGATTCTCGATCTTGCGTCCCACCATGCGCTCCACCAGCATGTTCTCATCCACGTCGGAAATCTTGTCCACGGAAATGAATTCTCCGTCGCGCATGACAGTCACGCGGTCCGAGAGCTCATACACCTCGTCGAGCTTGTGGGTGATGAACACGATGGACACGCCCTCTGCCTTCAATTCCCGGATGAGCTTGAACAGGATGGCTGTTTCGTTGTCCGAGAGGGAGCTTGTCGGCTCGTCCAGCACCATGATTTTGGGCTTCTTGATGACCGCACGCATGATGGCAAGCAGCTGCAGCTGTCCGCTGTTGAGCATGCCGGCAGGTGTGCGGGGATCAATGAAATCCAGCGAGATGCGCCGGAGTACGGCGCTTGTGTCTGCGTACAGCTTCTTCCAGTTGACAAAGGGGCCTTTCCCGGGCAGGTTGCCCACGTACAGGTTTTCGGCAACGCTTCCCACCAGGTTCATGTTCAGCTCCTGATAGACCATTTCAATGCCGCAGCTCTCCGCATCGTGAATGCCGGAAAACTGCTGCTTTTGACCGTTGATCCAGATTTCGCCCTCGTATTCGCGGTAGGTGTAGCTGCCGCTCAGGACGCGCATCAGCGTGGATTTTCCGGCGCCATTTTCTCCGCATATGGCCATTACTTCGCCCTTGCGCAGACTGATGGACACGTCTTTCAGCGCGGTCACACCCGGAAAGCGTTTGGTAACGTGCTTCATTTCCAGCACCAAATCGCTCATCTTCTCATCTCCTTATCCAGATATTCGGTATACATTAGGCCTTGAGCAGTCTCTGACGATATCTGTCAATGAACAGGGAGAGGATCAGAATCAGGCCGAATACGAAGCTCTGCCAGTAAGCGGACACGCCGAGCATAATCAGCACGTTTGTAATCATTGCCAACAGAACGCAGCCGATGGAGGTTCCGATGATGGTTCCAACGCCACCGGCCATGGAGGTGCCGCCCACGATGACAGAAGCCATGATGGTCATCTCCGTACCGGTACCGATTGCCGGCTGTACGGTTGCGAAGCGCGCACCGTAGATCACGCCGGCGAGCGCCGCCATTGCGGAAACGCAGACGTAGGTCGAAATGCGAACGCCAATCACGTTGATGCCGGCCAGACGGGCGGTTTCCTGGTTGCCGCCGATGGCGAGCACCTTGCGGCCAAACTTGGTGTGCTGGAGCAGCACATAGCCGATCAGCGCGATGACAAGGGCATAGATGATGGGCATGGGAATGATGCCGCCCACGCGGTACTGGCCCAGCTTGACGTAAGCATTGGGGAAGTTGGTGGTGGAAAGACCGTTGGTCCACACGTTGATGATGCCGTTGACGCAGTACTGCGTGCCCAGCGTGAGAATGAACGGCGGCAGAGCGAAGCGCACAATGCACACACCGTTGATCAGGCCCACCACGATGCCGGTGAGCAGCGCCAACAGGATGGCGACAGGAATGCTCACGCCGGCCTTCAGAAGCGTGCCGCAGACCACGCCGCCCAGGCTGGTCGCAGCGCCCAGAGACAGGTCCATGCCCCCGGCGGACATCAGGAAGGTGACGGGAACCGCAACCATAAGATAGAAGGACGCGGTGCGAAGGATATCCATCAGATTGAAGATGCCGAAGAAGTTGCGGTTGATACAGGCGACGACAATCGCCAGAATGACCAGCGGGATTGCCGCGCCGGACTCTTTCATGGAAAGAATCGACTTGATGATTGACTTTTTTTGTTTGCTCATGGCCCTATCTCCTTTACGAAAATGCCCGTATGCAGCTCAATCGTCCGCATACGGGCTGCTGACCTCTGGTCGAAGGGGATACGGGAGGCGGTCTGCCGCCGCCTCCGCATTCACCTGCAGCGAAGATTTGTCTTGCCGCGCAGGCAAGGCGTTGCCTGGATCAGGTCAGGTCGATTCCGTTTTCAGCAGCGTATGCATCCACATCGTCCGGATAGATGATGACGGTGGGAACGCCCTGGTTGTATTCGAGGGTCTCGCCAGCCAGCTTCTTGGCGACGCAGTTGACGCTCTGGCGGCCGATCTCGAACCACTGCTGTGCGATGGTCGCATCCAGCGTGCCAGACTTCACGGCGGTGAGGATCTCTGCGCCGTCATCGATGCCCAGCGCGATGAACTTGTCCTGAATGCCGTAATCGCCAACGAAAGAGGCTGCGCCAACGCCCACATAGCTGTCGAAGGAGACACAGGCGTTCAGCTCAGGATTGGCGACGTACAGAGCCGAGAGCTTGTCCGCTGCGGTGGAGGCGTTGGAGTTGCACTCGAAGCGATCCACGATCACAGCGTCGGGAGCCAGCTCGGCCAGCTTGCTCTCAAAAGCGCCGACCTGCATGTTCTGGGTCGCATCCGCCAGACGGGTCTGGCCGGAGGTGACGTTGATCTGCTCGTCGCCGGCCAGCTCGGCCAGCGCGATGGCGGTATTCTCGCCCAAGGAGATGGGGTCGGTGCCCACGACGCACTCGGTGTAGCCCTCGAGGCCGACGCACAGACCGATAATGATGACGTTCTGCGCCTTTGCGCGCGCCAGAACCTCCTCAAAGAGGGTCGGCTCAGTGACGGCAACCAGCAGCGCATCCGCGCCGTTGTTCAGCGCGGTTTCGCAGAGCTGAACCATGGCGGTGTAGTCATTCGCATTAACGGGAGCAAGATAGTGGCCTTCCCAGCCGTTTTCCTCGCAGGCAGCCATCAGACCGTCCTCAAAGCGTCCCCAGGCAGCGCCGCCGGCCATGACGGATACGCCGTAGACCTGAAGGGGTTCTTCGGCGAATGCAGGCGTGACAGCAAGCGCCAACACGAGTACCAGGAGCAGTGCAAACATCTTTTTCATAGGTAAAACCTCCTTGCGTTTTTAGGTACATTTTGTTTTTTACAAAGTACCTTTCAATCTGAGTGTATCACAAACAAATAGACATGTCAATATATTATTTTTGACACAATTTGCACGATATAATTTATGTGAATCCCGATATATAGTGCAATTTATATAAAATATACAGCTTGTGTTTAGAAGTTTAAACTCAAATACTTCACAATTACATCTCTGTTTTTGAGAATTATATGATACCTTTATTGACAAAAAAACATTGATATGATATAATCATATTATCGACGCGGGAGGGACGAGATTTGGACACAAATTCAAATGCAAAGTACATTCAAACGTATAAATCACTGAAAGCGGATATCTACAACAACTACAAGGATGGGGATTTCCTGCCGACGGAGCAGGAGTTGATGCAACAGTACCAGGTGAGTCGAACGACGCTGCGTCATGCGATCCAGTTGCTTCGCAAGGATGGAATTCTGGATGTCAAGCAGGGACTGGGCACGCGGGTGCTTTTACAGAAGGAACCGAACGGCGCCTTTATCCTGTTCCACAATGTCACAAATGCGACGCACTTTTTTCCGAACGCCAGCAATGACAGCGACACCATGGTTAAGGGCGGCATCATCGACATCATACCCGCTCCGCCGCACATCGCCGAAGCGTTGAATCTAGAAGACGGCACGAAGGTCTACCGCCTGGAGCGACTCATCACGCGCAACGAGCAGCCCATGATGCTCTGCCGGAACTTCTTTCGCTGCGACCTGTTTCCGGGGCTGGATGAGTATAGCGGAAAGATTGAGTACATGTACAATATATACAGCTTCTTTGAGTGGAAGTATAATATCGTCTTTTCGAGTGGGAGACAGCTCATTTCCACGCAGCTTGCGAGTTTTTTTGACGCCAGGATCCTGAATGTGGAGCCAGGAGCGCCGCTGCTGCTGTTCAACCGGACTTCCCAAACCGGCAACCAGATCTTTGAATACACAGAATGGCTCGCAAATCCGGAATTGCTGAACATATTGATCACAATGGAGGGGCCGCGAAAGCGTACGCCCATGCCCATGCAGAGGTCGTAGCGGCGCTGCGCCCGCCCTTTTGTGCACAGTGAGGCAGAACATTTGAACAGGAGGAAAGACAATGAAACTGGATGTAGTGATGAATTCCTGTCCCGCAGACGTTTCATATGCGCCCTATGCGGTACGGAAGCTAATGGATGGCGTTTGGATGATTGAGGATGGAACGCCCACGCGCAGCTGCATATACGTGGTGGAGGGCAGCGATGCGGCGGTGGTCATCGATACAGGAACTCCCTGCGGCGGTGATCTGTTTGCGCTGGTGCGGAAGCTCACGCCGCTGCCGTGGAAGCTGATCATCACACATGGCCACCCGGATCATGCGGCTTTTCTGGATCAGGTAGATGCGTTTTACATGTCTGAACGGGATCTGGAGCTGCTGCTCTCGTTCGATCCGCAGAGTGCAGGCTGTGTCTCCCACCTGCATGCCATCGATGGCGCCACCACGTTCGACCTTGGCGGCGGCGTCGTGC
>JAUNNK010000001.1:0-43484 GCA_030537335.1 Clostridia bacterium
ACGCTGCTAACTTTTTGGGTGACCTTTTGCGTCACTTTTCACTTGACGAACACACGCCATAAATACAGTATATAGTATGTTATACCAAAAATATATCCCGTTATATATATTGCAGTATTAATTTATTCTATTTCTTATATGCTCATTCCATTATTACCAATGGCATACTTATTCCAAACGTTTTCGCTACCCCTCATAAAATTTTCATGAAATATTATATGAAAAAGCTGTCACAAAATTCATCAAGCGATTGACGTTAAAAATGTACTCTGCTATAATCTGTTTAAGGAAGGGAGGAATTCACATATGGCAGATACTTCAATTCTGGAATGCAGCGGATCCGTTTTGCAGCAGTTGGAAAGTGGCGGCGCCTTTTTGACAGTGAAGAATGGCTCCCGGGTCAATACGATGACCATTGGCTGGGGTGCAATCGGCACGATTTGGGGCATGCGCGTGTTTATCGCTCTGGTACGCCCCATGCGTCATACCCACGAGATGATGAACCAGAACGATGACTTCACTGTGAGCATACCGCATCCCGGCACACTCAGAAAAGAACTGAGATACGCCGGCACCGCATCCGGAAGGGATCAGGATAAATTTGCGGTGCTCGATCTGACAGCCGCTTCGACACGATCTGTGGACGGCTGCATCGTAAGCGAATGTCCCCTTCACCTTGAATGCAGAACCGTGCTAAAGCAGGACATTACCGACGAGCACATGTCAGAAAGCCTGCGCCGCATTCAGACTTATGCCGGATACTCCGGCAACAACTTTCACACTTTGTATTTTGGTGAAATCAAGGAATTCTATTCTACCGATTCAAAGAATCACAATGGATAAGGAGGCCGAAAATGAGACTGGGAGCATATGTGTTTGGATACCAAACGCCTGAGGAGTGGGCGCAGATTCATATCCAAAAGGGCTACGGCGCAGCATACTGGCCATTTGAAACGATTGATTATACCGCCGACGACGCAACCATCCAGAGCTATTGCGATTCCGCAAAGGCGCATGGCCTCGTCATCGCCGAGGTCGGTGCCTGGCGCAACCTGTTTGATGCCGACCCCCAAAAACGCGAAGACAATATGACGTACTGCATCGGCCAGCTTCAGCTTGCGGATCGCGTGGGAGCAAAATGTTGCGTTAACATCTCCGGCTCCCTGCATCCCACCCTATGGGATGGTGCCCACCCCGATAATTGCAGCGATCGGATGTTCGGCATGGTCGTGGAATCAATTCAACACATCATTGACGCCGTAAAACCGCAGAATACATTTTATACCGTTGAACCGATGCCATGGATGTTCCCCTACGATATCGACAGCCTTCACAAACTCATAAATGCTGTCAACCGCAGTGCCTTTGGCGTACACGTCGACATGTGCAACATGGTAAATTCCTTCGAGAAAGTATACGCAACTGGGGATATGACCCGCGCATTCTTCCACGAATTTGGTCCGTTAATCAAGTTTGTTCACGCAAAGGATACGTGCATTGGTGATACGCTTACAATGTGTATCCATGAGGCCATTCCCGGAGAGGGAATCTTTGATTATGACGCACTCCTCACCGAGTGTGCAAAACTGAACGATGATCTTCCCGTTTTGGCAGAGCATCTACACAGCGAAGCCGAATACGATCAGGCGACAGATTACATCAGCCGCAAGGCGCGTCAGCTCGGACTGGATTTTATCTGTGGATACTGATGAAACGTCGCCACCTGCTCGTTCTCTGTTTCCAGCTTCGTTCAGCAAATGAGGGCAGCGTACCCTCTGTCCAAGATTGCACCCTTTCGTGTCCAGTTTTAGTTTATCATTACACAAGTGGTTTTCAGGCGAATTCTTGTCTTGGGGATGGTGGTGAAGGAAGAAGGCAGAAATGATTCATATTGCTGGGTGCCGAAAGCGCGCGTCCAACGCCATCCTCCCATCCCCGGCAACGTCCGAAAAGGCGCAAAACGACCAAAATTCAGCAGTTTGTAGAATTTTTGATTGACATTGTGTATATAATATGTTACAATATGATCCGAACTTGTTTTGCAATCTGGGGCAGGTGCCCTTAGATATATTTTCAAGGAGGACAGTAACTATGAAGAAGATTCTCTCTCTCGTTCTGGTCGCAATGCTGGTTCTGGCCGGCGCTGCGTTCGCGGAAGGCAAGGTCGGCGTTGCAATGCCCACCCAGGACCTGCAGCGTTGGAACCAGGATGGTGCCAACATGAAGGCTCAGCTGGAAGAGGCCGGCTACGAGGTCATTCTGACCTACTCCAACAACGAAGTTGCCAAGCAGGTTTCCGACATTGAGAACATGATCCTCAACGAGGTTGACGCTCTGGTTGTCGCCTCCATCGACGGCTCCGCGCTGGGCACCGTGCTGGCCTCCGCGAAGGAAGAGGGCATCCCGGTCATCGCCTATGACCGCCTGCTCACCGACACCGACGCTGTGGATTACTATGCCACCTTCGACAACTACATGGTCGGCACCATCCAGGGCAACTTCATCAAGGACAAGTTCGATCTGGACAACACCACCGAGACCTACACCATGGAAGTCTTCGGCGGCTCTCCGGACGACAACAACGCGCTGTACTTCTATCAGGGCGCTTGGGACGTGCTGAGCCCCTACGTTGAGGCTGGCAAGCTGGTCGTGAAGTCCGGTCAGACCGACTTCCAGACCTGCGCCATTCTGGGCTGGGGTACCGACGATGCTCAGGCTCGCATGGACAACCTGCTGACCGCCTACTACTCCGACGGCGTTGCCCCGGACATCGTGCTCTCCCCCAACGATTCCCTGGCCCTGGGCATCACCAACTCCCTGAAGGCCGCCGGCTTCACCCTTGAGGAGTTCCCGGTCATCACCGGTCAGGACTGCGACGTGACCAACACCAAGAACATCATCGCCGGCTATCAGGCCATGTCCGTGTTCAAGGATACCCGCACCCTGGCGACCCAGGTGGTCAAGATGGTGGACGCCATCCTGTCCGGCGAGGAAGTTCCGGTCAACGACACCGAGACCTATGACAACGGCGTGAAGGTCGTTCCGTCCTACCTCTGCGAGCCCGTGTTCGCGGACGTCAACAACTATCAGGAGCTGCTGATCGACTCCGGTTACTACACCGCTGACCAGCTGGCTGGCTAATTCCAAGTCAATCGTGCAGAGGGCGGATTATATCCGCCCTCAAAGCGTTGACAAAGTCGACGCTTTGACAGACGCTGAGAAAGTCTGCAAGACAAGGAAGCAAGACTGCAAATAAGGGAGCTTACACGGACGTAAGTGACCGCAATTTGCAGTCGTAGCTGACGCAGTAAGCAAAAATACCAACTGATTTCATTATTTCAGTAGGCATTTTTGCGTTTGCGGGCTTTGTCAGTGGTCTGAGGGCGGATTATATCCGCCCTTTGCTGTTCAGACCACTTTCGATGTAGTCTGAAGAAAAGGCGCGGGGCGCGGCAACTGTTGCATCGGCCCTGCGCTTCACCGGATGCACTTCCGGTGAATGAAAAGGGGGAACACGAATGGCCAAAACGCTTTTGGAAATGCGATCCATCACCAAGGAATTTCCGGGCGTGAAAGCGCTGTCGAACGTCAACCTCGTGGTGGAAGAGGGCGAAATCCACGCGATCTGCGGCGAAAACGGCGCTGGAAAAAGCACGCTGATGAAGGTGCTCTCCGGCATCCATCCCTACGGAAGCTACGAGGGCCAAATTATTTATGACGGCAAGGAGTGCCGCCACCAGACCATCAAGGATTCGGAGAAGCTGGGCATCGTCATCATCCATCAGGAGTTGGCGCTGGTGCCCTACCTCTCCATTGCGGAGAACATGTTCCTGGGCAACGAGCGCGCCCGCCGCGGCGTGATCGACTGGGACGAGACCTACGCGCGCGCCGCGCAGTATCTGCAGGTTGTGGGCCTTCACGAGAATCCCAACACGCTGATCAAGGACATCGGCGTGGGCAAGCAGCAGCTGGTGGAAATCGCCAAGGCGCTGGCCAAGGACGTGCGCCTGCTGATTTTGGACGAGCCCACCTCCTCGCTGAACGAGCAGGACGCGCAGAACCTGCTGGATCTGCTGCTGCGCCTGCGCAAGGAGAAGAACATCACATCGATCATCATCTCCCACAAGCTCAACGAGATCGCCTACGTGGCGGACAAGATCACCATCATCCGCGACGGCTCCACCATCGAGACGCTGGACAAGAACGCCGGCGAGATCTCCGAGCCGCGCATCATCAAGGGCATGGTGGGCCGCGACCTCACCAACCGCTTCCCGCCCCGGCAGCCCAAGGTGGGCGAGGTGTCCATGGAGGTCAAGAACTGGACTGTCTATCACCCCCTCTACACCGAGCGCAAGGTCGTGGACGACGTGTCCATCACTCTGCGTAAGGGCGAGGTCGTGGGCGTCGCGGGCCTGATCGGCGCGGGCCGCACCGAGCTGTGCAAGAGCGTGTTCGGACGCGCCTACGGCACGAAGATCTCCGGCCAGCTGCTCATCGACGGCAAGGAGGTCTACTTAAGCAGCGTGTCCGAGGCGATTCAGGCGGGCCTCGCCTACATCACTGAGGACAGAAAGGGCGACGGCCTGGTGCTGAGCGACTCCATCAAGCACAACACCACCCTGGCGCGGCTGGACTTCGTCAGCGAGCGCGGTGTGGTGGACGTGGACAAGGAGTACCAGGCGGCGGACGAGTACAAGAAGAAGCTGGGGGTCAAGGCGCCGAGCGTGGAGCAGGTTGTGGGCAATCTGTCCGGCGGCAACCAGCAGAAGGTGCTCATCGGCAAGTGGATGTTCGCACAGCCGGACATCATGATGTTGGACGAACCCACCCGAGGCATCGACGTCAACGCAAAATACGAAATTTACTGCATCATCAACGATCTGGTCGCCCAGGGCAAGTCGGTTCTGATGGTTTCCTCGGAGCTGCCTGAGATTCTGGGCATGTGCGACCGAACCTATGTGATGTGCGAGGGCAGGATCGTGGGCGAATTCACCCGCGAGGAGGCCACGCAGGAGAAGATCATGGATCGGATTATGCAGGCGAGCAAGGGAGAGATCGGCAAATGAATAAGAAACTGTCCGTAACCCAACTTCTGAAGCAGTACATGATGCTGATCGTGCTGGTTGCCATTATCGTGCTGGGCACCATTCTCACCGGTGGCATCCTGATCAAGCCCATGAACGTTTCCAACCTCATTAACCAGAACGCCTACATCGTCATCCTGGCCGTCGGTATGCTTTTGTGCATCCTGACGGGCGGCAACATCGACCTGGCAGTCGGCTCCACCGTGGCGCTCATCGGCGCCTGCGCGGGCACGTTTATCATCACCTGGGGCTGGAACACCTATCTCTCCGTGATCCTGTGCCTGCTGATCGGCATCCTGATCGGCTTCTGGCAGGGCTTCTGGATCGCCTACGTGCGCATCCCGGCGTTCATCGTCACCCTGTCCGGCCAGCTGGTGTTCCGAGGTCTGACCCTGATGATCCTCAAGGGCCTGACCATCTCGCCCTTCCCGGATTCTTACATGCTGCTCACCACCGGCTTCATCGGCACCGCCGACAGCCGCAAGACCATCTGCCTGGTCGTGGGCATCCTCATGGCCGTGGTCTACGTCGCGCTTCAGTTCTACAACCGCATCAACCGCAAGAAGAAGGGCTATGAGCTGGAGTCCATCGTGTCCACCGTGCTGCGCTCCGTGGTCATCGCTGCAGCGGTGCTCTGGCTGTTCTACACCCTGTCCCGCTATCGCGGCATCCCCACCGTGTTCATCACGCTGGCCATCGTGCTGCTGGTGTACAGCTTCATCACCAGCAAGACCGTCATGGGCCGCCACCTCTACGCCATCGGCGGCAACGAGAAGGCTGCCCAGCTCTCCGGCGTCAACACCAACCGCATGCTCTTCCTGGCATATGTGAACATGTCCTTCCTGGCGGCGGTGGCCGGCATCACCTTCTCTGCCCGCCTGAACGGCGCTTCCCCGCAGGCCGGCCAGAGCTTTGAGCTGGACGCCATCGGCTCCTGCTACATCGGCGGCGCCTCCGCCTACGGCGGCGTGGGCACCGTGGGCGGCGCGCTCATCGGTGCGCTGATCATGGGCGTGCTGAACAACGCCATGTCCATCCTGGGCATCTCCCAGGACGCCCAGCAGGTCGTCAAGGGCCTGGTTCTGCTGGCGGCCGTCGCCTTCGACGTGATCTCCAAGCAGAAGGTGCAGATCCCCTTCCTGTCCCGCATCGGCCACAAGAAGTAAGCCCTGCACCAAGCCATACGAACTGTGCCTCCTGTGCGAGTCAGCGTCTCGCGCAGGGGGCGCACTTGTTTTTGGATATGCAACCTGCATGCAGAATGAACCGTCCCCAGCCGGATGAATCGGCAGGAGGACGGTTCGTCTTACAGATAGTAGAATAGCGTCATCAGGATCGCCGCGGCGAGGAAGAACAAGCCGGGCAGCAGCAGCGGATTGCCCGTGCGCTTGCGTTTCTCCCGCTGGGTGTAGTCGAAATAGGAGGCGTACCTCTTGTCCACGCCGCGCAGCCGCGCCATCAGGCTGGACATGGTGTAGCGGAGGCCGTCGAACAGGCCCTCCCCGGAGATCCACAGCAGGGCGCTGAGGCCGCTGAGCAACACGCCGGGCAGGAGAAAAGCATTGCTCAGGATGCGCAGCCATTCCCGCGCGCCGGAGATCTGCGCAGGCTTCTGATAGAGCATGCTGAGCAGGAACAGCGCAGCGCCGCACAGCAGGGCGATCAGCTTGCCCAGATGCCGCCTCATGCCTGCCCCCGGAACGCTTCCGCCTCGGCCTCGGTACAACGCACGAAGTGGCCCGGGAAGATCTCCCGCAGCATTAGGCGCTCCTGCTCCGCAGGGCTGTACTCCGGCTGCTGATAGACGATGCGGCGGCGGCGCTTCTCATAGTGCGGATCGGGCATGGGAATGGCGGACAGCAGCGCCCGGGTGTAGCCGTGCAGCGGGCGGGCGAACAGCTCGTCCGAGGTGGCCAGCTCCACCAGATGGCCGAAGTACATCACGCCGATGCGGTCGGAGAAGTACTTGACCACCGACAGGTCGTGGGCGATGAACAGGATGGAGATGCCCGTCTCCTCGCGCAGCTGCCCCAGCAGGTTGATGACCTGCGCCTGAATGGACACGTCCAGCGCGGACACCGGCTCGTCGGCGATGATCATCTTGGGTTCCATGATGATGGCGCGCGCCACACCGATGCGCTGGCGCTGGCCGCCGGAGAACTCGTGGGGATAGCGGTTGGCGTGCTCCGGCAGCAGGCCTACCTTGCCCAGCACGTCCATCACCATCCGGTCGATCTGCTTTTCATCCTTCATGCCGCGGATGCGCAGACCCTCGGCGATGATCTCCTTGATGGTCATGCGGGGATTCAGCGAGGCCATGGGATCCTGAAAGATCATCTGGATCTGCGTCACGGAGGGATACTTCCTCCGCAGCTCCCTTGACTCGGCCTCCGCCCTGCGGCATTCCGATCTGGCCTGTGCAAGCGCCGTCCGGGCCGCCTGCTTCTGCTCCGGGGCCGCCTGCTTAAGTTTCTTCTTTGCCTGACGCACCGCCTCCTGCTGCTCCCACGCGCCCGAGGAGATCAGCTCTCCGTCGAACCACACCTTGCCGCCGGTGGGCTGGTAGAGCTTGATGATGGAGCGCGCCGTGGTGGTCTTTCCGCAGCCGGACTCCCCCACCAGGCCCAGAATCTCGCCCTTGTTCAGCGTGAGGCTCACATCGTCAACAGCCTTCGTAACGGCCCTGCCGGACGCAAAATACTGCCGCAGATGCTCCACCCGGAGCAGTTCCCTGTTTTCAGCGGACATCACGCTTCACCTCCCAGCGCGCGCATTCTGCGGATGCGCTCCGTGACGATTCTCGGTGGCTCCACCCTTGGCGCATTGGGATGCAGCAACCAGGTGGCTGCATAGTGGGTGGGCGAAAGCTGGAACAGCGGCGGCTCCTCCTCAAAGTCGATGGCCATGGCGTACTTGTTCCGGGGCGCAAAGGCGTCGCCCTTGGGCGGGAACAGCATGTTGGGCGGCGTGCCCGGGATGGACTCCAGCTTCTCCTTGGTGTCCAGATCGGGGATGGACGCCAGCAGCGCCCAGGTATACGGGTGGGCGGGGTGGTAGAAAATCTCGTCCGCCGTGCCGTACTCCACGATCTTGCCCGCGTACATGACGGCGATGCGGTCGGCCATGTTGGCCACCACGCCCATGTCGTGCGTGATGAAGATGACGGAGAGCCTGCGCTCCTCCTTGATGGAGTTGATGAGCTCCAGAATCTGCGCCTGAATGGTCACGTCCAGCGCGGTGGTCGGCTCGTCGCAGATCAGGATCTCCGGGTTGGCGGACAGGGCGATGGCGATGACCACGCGCTGCCGCATGCCGCCGGACAGCTCGAAGGGGTACTGGTTGAACCTGCGCTCCGGGTCGGAGATGCCCACGCCAGCCAGCAGCTTCAGCGCCCGCTCCTTCGCGTCCTTCCTGGAAATCTTTTCGTTCAGCAGCATGGATTCGGTCAGCTGCTTGCCGATCTTCATGATGGGATTCAGGCTGGACAGCGGGTCCTGAAAGATCATACCCAATTTGTTGCCGCGGTACTTGTGGAGCTGGTCCTCCTTGAGCTTCAGCAGGTCCACGCCGTCGTAGAGGATGGAGCCCGCGTCCACCACCGCGTTGGGGGCGAGGATGCCCATCAGCGACCGCGCCGTGACCGACTTGCCGGAGCCGGATTCGCCCACGATGGCCAGCGTCTCGCCCTTGTACAGGTCGAAGTCGACGCCGCGCACGGCGCGCACCATGCCCTCGTTGGTGCGGAAGGATACCGTCAGGTTCTGGGCCTGAAGGATCTTTTCTCTCTCGTCCATATTATTCCTCCGCTCCTCTCAACGTGGGATTGAGCGCATCGCGCAGGCCGTTGCCGAACAGGTTAAAGGAAATCATCATCAGCGAAATGAACAGCGCCGGGAAGAAGATCGCATGGGGATAGGTCGACAGCGCCGTCTGTCCGTTGGAAAGCATGGTGCCCACGCTGGTCAGCGTGGAGGAGTCCAGGTTCAGAACGCCCAGATAGGACAGGGACGATTCCGTGAAGATCACGCTGGGCACCATCAGCACGCAGGCCGTGATGATCGTTCCCAGGGAGTTGGGCAGGATGCTCCGGGCGATGATGCGCGCGTCGCTCGCGCCCAGGGTTCTGGCGGCCAGCACGTACTCCTGGCCCTTGAAGCGGTAGAACTGGGTGCGCACCGTGCTGGCCACGCCGATCCAGCCGGTGAGCACAAAGGCCAGCAGGAGCGCGCCCACCACGCCGATCTCCTTGCCCCAGCGCAGCTGCAAGAGGGAGAACAGCACCATGTACGGAACGGAGTAGAGCACGTCCACGATGCGCTCCATGACCATGTCCGCCTTGCCGCCGTAGTAGCCCTCGATCGCGCCGTAGATCGTGCCGATGAGGAAGTTGAGGGCGGAGACGATGACGCTGAGCATCAGGGAGAAGCGCGCGCCGGAGGCCAGGCGGGACAGGATGTCGTGGCCCAGGTTGTCCGTGCCGAACAGGAAGCAGGGCTCCTGGCCGTTGATGTAGGTGAACCAGTCGTAGTAGTAGACGCGCACCTGATACTGGCTGCCGCCCATCTTGGTGGCGCAGTAGGCCAGACCATCCGGGCTGGTCTCGTCCTTCTTGTAGATCGGAATCACTTCGCCGTTTTCATCGCGCTTGGCGATGCCCTTGGCATCGTGCTCGTACCAGTAATTGGCGTTGTCCTTGTTCATTTCCTGCATCACCTTGGAGGTGTTGACCAGGGGATAGAACAACTGAACGCCGGTCGCATTCTGATAGTCCAGCGCCGCCTGATACTCAGACGGGGTCAGGTTGATGTAGGTGTAGCCCACCGCGCGGTAGGAGTCGAGCACCACGTCGTAGTAGGTGTTGGTGCGGCCGTTGACGGTGGACTCGTAGCAGTCCTTGACCTCCACGATGGCACCCATGCCCTCGTAGTAATCGTAGGTCTGCTGGTTCACGGTCTTGCTGCTGCATCCGTCCCAGAAGCCGAAGCGGCTCATGAGCTTGCTCTTGGGCAGCGCGTAGGTGTAGTAGACGTCCGTAAACGCCATGTTGTAGGTGGAGAAGATGGGCGTGAGCACCGCAAAGAGGATCAGCAGCACGATGATGATCGCTGCGACCACAGAGCCCTTGTTCTTCTTGAAGCGGCTCCACGCGTCGCCGAAGTAACCCACGGCCTTGGTCTCAAACTTCGCGTCGTGGATGTCCTCCTGGCGCTGCACGAAGACGAATTTCTCCGGCGCGCGCTCCGGGAAAGCTTGATTAGTCATTGCTCTTGCCACCTCCCATGCGAATCCGGGGATCCACCAGACCATAGCTCACGTCGATCACCAGCGTTGCCACCAGGCTGATGACCGTGTAGAACATGCTGACCGCCAGGAACAGGGCGTAGTCGCGCTCCAGGATCGAAGAGATGTAGGTGCTGCCGATGCCGGGAATGCCGAAGATCTTTTCAATGATCAGCGAACCGGACAGCACCGCCACGAACTGGCCGACGATCATGGGCATGATGGGCACCATGGAGTTGCGCAGGGCGTGGCGCAGGGTGGCCTGGCGGCGGGTCAGGCCCTTGGTTCGGGCCAGGAGCATGTAGTCGCTGGTCAGCGTCTCCGTCAGCTCCGCGCGCACCGCGCGCATCAGGCTGGCGATGGTTCCGAAGGACATGGCCATGATGGGAAGCACCATAGACTTGAGCATGGCCGGTTCCAGATAGTTGGTTCCGGCGTTGACGACGATGGGGAACCAGCCCAGCTTGAAGCCCAGGAAGTACTGCACCACGAAGGCGTAGACGTAGGCCGGAACCGAGATGAACAGCATGATGACCACGGAGATGACGTGATCCTGCCACTTGTTCTTCTTCAGCGCCGCATAGATGCCGAAGATCAGGCCCAGCGGGATGCTGACGATCATGGCGCAGAGGTTGACCGCGATGGTCGGCGGCAGCTTCTGCGCGATGTGCGATGTCACGGGGTTCAGGAAGGTGCCCACGTTGGTGCAGAAGCCCCAGTCCCACTTGGTCAGCACGTTCTTCAGGAAGATGACGTACTGGGTGAGGATCGGCTCGTCGTAGCCCCAGGCCTTCCGCATCGCCAACACTGCGGCGGCCTGGTCGCCGTTTCCGCGCGGCAGCTGGTCGGGGAGCATACGGATCATCACAAAGCAGATCGTCATGATGATGAAGCAGACGAACAGCATCAATGCGATTCTCTTTGCGATGTACTTACACATGTGTTTCATGGCATTCGCCCTTTCATTTGCGCCATCCTACTACTCTTTGATAAAAAGCTCCCGATATGCGCGCAAGTTTTTTATCAAAGAGCAGTATCGAGGCATGTATACGCGCGGCAGGCCCGCGCCGGAAATCTCCGACGCGGGCCGCGCAATGCAGCCATTGAACGCTTAGTTGTAGTTCAACTGGTAGTTGTTCTGTGCGCAGAAGGCCTCCCACTCCGCATCGGTGAAGTTGTAGGTCATGCGACGGATGCCGCCGAAGCCGACCTCGAACACCTCGGTATAGGTGGGATAGTTGACCTTCATGCTCAACAGCTGGGCAGTGCTGGGGCTGTACAGCGGGCAGTCGCGGTACTTCAGCAGCAGGTTCAGCTCCATCGTCGCCATGATCTGGTTCTTGACCTCCACGTCCGCGATGGCGTACTCGCCGTAGTAGAGCGCCTGATACCAGTCGTAGTAGGTCTTGGTCACCACGCTGCCGTCGATCTCGATGTCCAGAGTCTCGCTCTGGCCGTCGAAGCCGAAGTAGGGCTGCGGGGAGCCGGAGTCGTCGGTGGTCACGAAGAAGCACATCAGCTTGTAGGGATCGGACGCGCTGCCGTTCCAGGCGTTGTTGCAGATGTCATAATTGCCGCTGTCCAGCAGGTCGTAGTAGGCCTCGGAAACCACCATGTTGATGGTGATGCGGCCCTCCAGCGCGGTGCCCTTGGTGGCGGCGTCCAGCGCGTTCTGGATGAAGTTGACCTCGCGGGTGCAGGCGTCGTTGTTGCTGTAGGTGGGATAATCAAAGACGAACTTGTCGGTCTCGCTGACCACGCCGTCGGAGAGCGCCTGCTCGTAGCCGGACACCAGGCAGGCGCGCGCAGCATCCAGATCGTAGCCGGTGATCTCGTCCAGATCGTCCACGCCGTAGAAGGCCTTCAGGGTCTCGATGGCGGCCTCGCTGTCGCGATAGCGCGCGCCGGTCTCCACATCGTAGACGAAGTAGTCGCTGATCAGGCCGTACATCGGCTTTCCGTAGCCCTGCTGGGCCACGAAGTCCGGGCGGTTGATGGACAGGGAGATGCCCTTGCGGAAGTCCAGGTAGGTCAGGATGGTCTTGTTGACGCCCGGCTCCTCGCGCTCCTTGAGCAGATCCATGTCATTGTTGATGTTGATGTAGTAGAGGTAGGGATTGCCCACGTAGACAATGTAGTCGCTGCCCTGATAGGTGCGCAGGGTATCCGCGTTCAGGCCCAGGGAATCCAGCTTGCCCTGGAGGAACAGCTGCTCCTGGGTTGCGCCCTCCTCCACCACCGCAACCACGATATCGGTGGTCTGGAACTCGCCCTCGTGCTTGCCGTCCGTCCAGCCGTACCAGTTCTCGTTGCGGGTCAGGCGATACTCCTTGTCCGCCTGGAAGCTGGCGAGCTTGTAGGGGCCGAAGGACATGTAGGTGCTGGCAGAGGTGCCGTAGTTGGTCTTGATCATGTCGCCGGAGGGCTGCTTGCCGGCCTCATAGAGCGCCTCGTTGACCAGGCCGTAGGCGTAGCTGTTGTACTTGAAGAAGTAGGGGGTCAGCGGGTTCTTCAGGATGACGGTCAGCTCGTAGTCGCCGGTCTTGATAAAGCCAACATCCTCCCAGGAGGCCGCCTCCAGCTCCTGCTCGTAGAAGGCCATGTACAGGTAGTTGCTCGGGTCCTCGCCCCACTCCCAGCCGTAGGCCAGCATGTAGTTCACGTCGGCGATGACCTCGTCGGTGACGGGCACGTAGTCCTCGCCGCCGTACTTCTCATACAGATCCTCACCGGCCTCGTTGACGTAGCAGGCTTCGCTGCCGGGATAGTAGTCCGCAGCGGAGTAGCCCCAGAAGGCGCTGGTGGGCTGAGTGAAGCTGATGTACAGCGGCGCGTCGCCGCAGTCGGCGAACTCGTAGGTCTCGATGTCCGCCAGCAGGTACATGGCGGAGCCCTGACCGGCCTTGGCGTAGTTCTCCGCGTTGTAGATTGGCAGGGAGGAGTAGTACACGGAGGCCTGATAGTTGTTCATCTGGGGATTCAGGCACTGCTGCATGGAGTAGATGTAGCTGTCGGCGTTGATGGGCGTGCCGTCCTCCCAGCGCGCCTCGGGGTTCAGCGTCACGCGCCAAGCGTAGCCCTCGGTGGCGTCGGCGGGGACGCCCCACTTTGGATCGCCCGCGTACTGCGCGGTCACGTCCTCCGGCTCCTCGGAGGCCATCTCGCAGGCCCACTCGTAGCCGTCGGCGCTCTCGTTCAGCACCAGCTCCCACATGTTGATCTCGGTGTAGTCGGTGATGAACTCCACCACGGAGGCGTCATGGCTGTTCCAGGTGGTGGGGGTGGTGCCCGCGTAGCTGTTGAAGGTGTAGGTATCTCCCTCTGCCTGTGCGGTCGCCGCGAGGCAGATGCAAAGCGCCAGCGTCAGAACCAGCGCAAGAAACCGTTTCGCTCTCATGGATCGTCCTCTTTTCTTATCATTTATTGTCACATGAACCGCCGGGGCGGTTCACAGGGGGTACAGCTTCATCCGGCGCTCACAGAAAGCGCCGCAGCCAGTCCACCAGCGAGGACAGCGTGTCCTCCGCGAAGGGATCCTTCAGCCCCGCCTGACGCACCAGCTCCGGGAAGCTCAGGTTGCCGGTACTGCGACAGAAGCCCAGGTAGCTCTGCCAGGCGGCGGTGAAGTCCGCATGCATCCACTGGCAGTACTGCAGGGCGCACACCTGCGCCAGCGCGTAGTCCACGGCGTAGAACGGCCACTGGAACACGTGCGGGATGCGCTGCCAGCCGCAGCCCTGCTCCAGATTGGGATTGCCGCTGTGGTCGTCGCAGAGAACGTACTCCCTCTCCAGGCGCTGCCAGAGAAGGTTCCTCTCCTCCGGGGACAGCTCCGGCTGCTCGTAGACGCGCTGCTCGAACTCGTCCTGAAGGCACTCCCGGGCGACGAGCCGCACGGCGCGCTCCAGGTGCATCCGACGGTAGTCCTCCGCCCGATCGCCGAAGAACAGCTCCATGTAGGGCCAAGTGAAGAACTCCATGGACATAGCGTGGGTCTCGGCGGCCTCCGAGGTGTAGCCGCAGCGCAGCCGCACGTCCTCGTCCCGCTTGAGCCAGGTCTGGAAGGCGTGACCGCCCTCGTGGCACATGATGTAGGCGTTTTCGCTGGTGCCGTCAAAGTTGGCGAAGATGAACGGCGCGCGGTACTTCTCGAAGGTCATCATGTAGCCGCCGCCGCGCTTGCCGTCGCGAATCTCCACATCATAGAGATGGTCGTCCAGCATGAACGCGATGAACTCCGCCGTCTCCGGCGACAGGCGCGTGTACATCTCCCGGGTCGCCGCAAGGCATGCCGCCGTGTCGCCCAGGGGCACGGGGTTGCCGTTGGGGAAGCTGACGGAGCAGTCGTAGCTGTACAGATGCGTAAGCCCCAGCCTCTCCCGGCGCTTTTCATCCAGCTCCCTTAGCAGGGGAACCAGATGCCGCTTCACCTGATCGCGGAACAAACCGACCTCCTGCGGGCCGTAGCCGATGCGGTACATGCGGTGGTAGCTCAGCTCCACATAGCTCTTCAGGCCCAGAACCTGCGCCTGACGGCTGCGGTTGTCCACCAGCTGCCCGTAGAGCGCCTCCAGCTCCCAGCGCTGCGCCTCCCAGGACTCGGACACCGCCAGGGCGGCGCGCCTGCGAACCTCCCGATCCTCGGACTGGGTCCACGCGGTCATCAGGTTGCGCTTGACCGCCCTCCCCTCCCACTGCACCGCGGCATTGGAAGTGAGATGGTTGTACCTGCTGAGAAGCTCGTTCTCCTCCGTCGCCAGCGGGATGAGTCGACTGTCGGAGCCCCGCAGGCCCTCCTCCATCATGGTAATGGCAAGTCTCCCTGTGATCTTCTCCAATTCCCCCCGGAAGGGTGAATTTACGATCAGCGCGTCCAGCTGGCTGGACAGGTCACTCACGCGGGGGCCGATCTCGTCGTAGTAGGCCTGCTCCGCCGCATAGAACGGGTCGTTTACATCCATATCGTGGCGGACGTAGCACAGCTCCATGGGGGTCATGTCCGCGTGGAGCGCATCGCGCCGCCGCAGCACATCCATGCATGCCGCCGCGTCCGTCGCTGCCCGAAAATCCTGTATCAGCTCCCGATACCGCCGCTCGATCTCCTCAAAGCTGATGCGGCGGTAGGGCATCTCCTGAAAGCGAATGTGGCTCTCCCCCTTCCCTGTCCCGACTTGAAAAAGCGAGGGCAAACAATACTTTGCCAAACCTTCGCCCTATTTTATATTATATATATCAAATCACAGGAATTGTCAATTGCCATTCTGCAATTTATCGGGAAAGAAATGCATATTTCTGTTTTTTTCAGGGGAATCCGGCCCGCACATGCGGTATTTTTGCCTTAGAAAACTCTTAGGCTTGCAAATCTAACCGAAGCGCTCGTGAAGCCACCTATTTTATATCACAATTCCCGCCAAAGCGCGCCGCCTTCCTCTTGCGAAAACAGGTGAAATTTGGTATAATGCATGTGGGTGCGTGTTCGCTAACGCAACCCAAGAACTGTGCAGAAGTGAGCGTGATTCCTTCATGATAAATACGATCACATTGAACCCGGCCATCGACCACATCATCTATCTGAACAGATTTGAACGGGACATCACCAATCGTATCCGCGCGACACGGATCACCATGGGCGGCAAGGGCACGCACGTCTCGCTAAACCTGAAGCTCATGGGCTCCCCTTCCCGGGCGTTCGGCTTCGGCTTCGGCGCAACCGGCAAAAAAATCATCGACATGCTCCGGGAGGGCGGCGTCGAGCCCTACTTCGTCTACGACGAAAACGGCGAGAGCCGCACAAACTATCTCCTGGTGGAGGAAGAGACCAAGCATGCGACGCTGATTTCCGACAAGGGGCCGCTGCCCACCGACGTGCAGGTGGAGGATTTCTGCCGGATGATGTCGGAAACGGTGCAGCCCGACGACTATCTCGTCTTTTCCGGCGACACCTCAAATTTCCCCGACCCGGGCATCTACAACAAGCTCATCGACCTGCTCTCCGACCGCAAGCTGCGCGTCTTTCTCGACGCCAGCGGTAAGACCTTCGAGAGCACCATCGCCCGGAGTCCCTTCCTGATCAAGCCCAACACCGACGAGCTCTCCACCCTGCTCGGGCGCAAGCTGGTCAGCGACGCAGAGGTCATCGGGGCCATCAACGAATTGGACAGGTATCACATTGAGATCATCGCCGTTTCCCTCGGCGGAGACGGCTCCATCGTCCGCGCAGGCGACGCGCTCTACCGCGTCCATCCGCCAAAGGTCAATGTTTACAACACCGTCGGCTGCGGCGATTGCTATCTGGGCGGCCTGCTGCACGGCTTCGAGTGCGGAATGTCCATCGAGGACACGCTGCGCTATGCGACGGCCGTCTCCGCCGCGACCGCCGAATCCGCGCTCTCCGTGTTCTTTGATGTGCCCCGCTCCGAGGAGCTCATGAATGCTGTCAAGATCAAGCGGCTTTAATTGATTACGATCGGGAGGTAATTGTCATGTCCAATCTTTCCTACTATGAAATGCGCGTTGAAATGAGCAAGGTTGCCAAGCTGATGTGGGAGCGTCGCCTGACCAACGCCGCGGGCGGCAACTTCGCCGTGCGCGTGGACGAGAACCGCATTCTGATTTCCCCCTCCATGATGTCCGAGCACCGGCACTGCGAGATGAATCCCGAGGACTTCCTGCTCATCGACTACGATGAAAACATTCTCGAGGGCACAGGCAAGCTCTCCCGCGAGGGCAAGATGCACGTTTTGATCCTGTCCAACTTCAAGAACATCGGCGCGACCATCCACGCCCATCCCTTCTATTGCATGCCCTTCGTCGCGTTCTCCCAGCCCATTCCGAACGTGACCGAGGCCACGATGGGCCGCGGCTACGTGGAGTGCATCCCGTGGACCAAGGCGTACTCCGAGGATCTGGCCAACAACGTGTATCAGTACTTCGAGGATCGCCGCGAGCTGGCCGAGCGCAAGCCGATCGGCATGATCATGCCCAAGCACGGCGTGGTCGTCTCCGGCCCCACCATCTACGGCGCGTACTCCATGCTGGAGCGCATCGAGGCGGACGCCTTCTGCAACCTCGCCAAGAGCGTGATGTGGCCCGACATGCCCCTGCCGGACAACGACTGATATCCAGCAAAACCAAAGCCCTCAAATCTGCGTTTGTGGGCTTTCAATTTTTACAGGAGGTTTTCCCGCATGAAATATGTGGCATTTGACCTTGGCGCCAGCAGCGGCAAGCTGTTTGAAGGCCAATTGCGCGGCAATTCCCTGCAAATCGCGCCGGTTTACAGCTTTCCAAACGGAGTGGTCTGCCTGCGGGACGGCATGTACTGGGATTTTCTGCGCATCTTCAGCGAGCTGGTCGCCGGCCTGCGCCGCGCAGAGGCCAGCGGGCAGGTGGATTCTCTGGGCGTAGACAGCTACAACAATGATTTTTCGCTGATCGACGCAAACGGCGAGATGCTGATCCCGCTTCGTTCCTATCGCGATTCGCGCACGCAGAAGCACTGGGACGCCATCTTCGAGATCATGCCCATGCGCGAGGTCTACATGCATTCGGGCAACCAGATCGCGCCCTTCAACACCCTGATGCAGCTCGCCGCCATGAATCTGAACGGCCAGCACTTCCTGCTGGAAAACGCGCACCGGCTGCTGATGCTGCCCGACCTGCTGGGATACTACATCACCGGAAGAACCGGCATCGAATACACCGTTGCCGCCGAGACAGAGTTAATGAACCTCGCCACAAAGCAGTGGATCGAGCCCATCTTTGCCGCCTACGACATTCCCCGCCGCCTGATGCCGGAGCTGCGCATGCCGGGAACCATACTGGGCCCCTCCACGCCGGAGTTCAATTCCCAGCATCACCTGCGCGGCTTCGATTTCGTCAACGTCTGCGAGCACGACACCGCCTCCGCCTTCCTGGCCTCGCCGTTGGATCGGGATGCGATCCTGATCTCCAGCGGCACCTGGGCGCTGGTCGGCCTTGAAACCGGCGCGCCCGTGGTGAACGACTTCACCTATCGCTCCAACATCGCCAACGAGGGCGGACTGGACGGCCATCACCGCCTGCTGCGCAACGTCATGGGCTCCTGGCTGATTCAGGAGCTGCGCAGGGATTATGCCCTCGACGGCCTGGAGCTGGACTTCCCCGCCATCCAGAGGCTCGCCCTCGAGGCCGCGCCCTTCCGCTTCCCGATCGACCCCGACGCGCCGGAGTTCTACCTGCCGAACGACATGCGCCGGAAGATTCGCGACGTGAGCCAGCGCTTGAACGGCGTCGCGCCCGAAACGCCCGGCGAATACTTCCGCTGCGTGTACGAGGCGCTGGTGATGAAGTACCGCTACTGCATCGAGCTGCTGGAGACCGCCGTCGGCCGCAGCTACGGCACGGTCAACATCTTCGGCGGCGGCTGCCAGGATCGGCTCTGCAATCAGTTCGTCGCGGATGCGTGCGGGCGCAAGGTCGTCGCCGGGCCCATCGACGCCTCGTCGATCGGCAACATCGTGGTGCAGATGCTGGCGCACGGCGAGCTGAGCGGCATGGAGGAAGCCAAGGCCGTCATTCACAGCAGCTTCGATTTCATGGAATTCGCCCCGAAGGCCTACGACGAATGGAACCGGCACTACCCCGATTTCCTTCGCCTGTTTGAGGATAACAGCCCGGCATAGGGTTCCCGCAGCGGCTTTGCATCAGAATGCCGACGCAGAAGCAAATCCGGACGAGACAAGCCCTGTCCCCTATAGCGGGGGACAGGGCTTTCCTCTGTCCGAGAACACAGCGTCAGTCGAACTTGTAGTCGACGCCCAGCAGGGTCTTCATGATCCTGCCGATGTCCTCCTGGCTGCCGAAGAAGAACCAGAGCGAGCTGGTGCTGTGGGATTCCGTGCGGTTTGCGTCAAGGCCGATGGTCGCACCGCCCTGTTCAAACTCGCCGAAGCCGCCGTTGGACAGGTCGTCGTTATAATAATAGGTGGAGCAACCCCGGTTTCCAAGGTCGCCCCAGGGCTCGGAGCAATAGGGAATCGAGGGATCGTTGTAATAGTTGCGGATCATCAGATGCCAGCCGTCGCCCCAGCGCTTCACGAAGCCCATGCGGCCGAAGGTCTGCGCGGAGCGGTAGCAGACCTTGTACTTGCGGTCTCCGGTCACGCGCAGCTCGGCATAGCCGTCGCAGACCTTCTGCATCTCCTCCACGGGTGTGTAGTAGTCCACGAAATCAAACTCGCCGAAGAAGGGCGTGACGAACTTTCCGTCCGGATTGACCTGTGTCACCGTCCAGGGCTCGAGATACATCTCGGTTCCCGGCGTCTGATCCTTCAGATCCACATCCTGCACGAAACCGCAGTAATCCACCTTCAGTTCCCTGCAGGACTTGATGTAGCGCAGCGGATTCATCGCGCGCGCATAGCGGCGGTGGATGGAGAAGCCCTTCTCATTTCCGTTGTTCAGGTCATCGAGCTGCACGTCCATGGACAGATGCACACCGTCCTCACGGGCCTCCAGCGCATAGTGGCCGGGATCGATGGCCTCCTGCACGGTGTAGGTCTCGTCGAAGAGCTCCGGGGCCTTGCAGAAGAAGCGCAGCTCCGGATTCACCCAGAAGCGCTCGCCGCCGAGGCACCACGTTCGGTTCTCCACAAAGGTCTTGAACTCCTCCTCTGACTTCATCGCAGCCGTGACCCAGAGCACGCTCTCCGCTTCATCGCCGGCAAACGGGCCGATCAGGCGGCCGCCGTACTGGGTGATGATCGCCTTCCAGTTTCCGTCCAGCTGCAATACTTCATAGGCAATATTCTGCGATTCGAGCATCCGTTTCGCCTGATTGAATGTGATGTGGTTGTTCATATTGACCCTCCAGAATGCCTTTCCTTCCAAAAATGGCTCCGACCTTCGCCGGAGCCCATTGCGATTCCCGCGCTCTAACGGATTTCACCCTTGTAGTTCATGCTGTCAACCATGACCGCGATGAAGATGATCACACCGCGGACGATGGTATAGACGTAAGGATTGGCCGCCATCATTGTCAGGCCGTTCACGATGGTGTTGATCAGCAGGATGCCGATGATTGCGCCGGGGAAGATGGTACCCTTGCCGCCGAACAGGGAGATGCCGCCCAGAACTGCCGCAGGGATGATGATGAACTCGTTGCCGTCCGCGAAGGAGCTGGGAACGGAGCCGCCCTCGCCCGCCGACATGATGCCGGCAAGTCCGCACAGCGCGCCACAGATGATGTAGGCGATCAGCGTATTGCGGCGGGTATTGATGCCCAGCTTCGCAGCGGCGTCATGGTTGTTGCCCTGCGCCTTCAGCTGGCAGCCATAGGCGCTGTAGCGCATCACCAGATGGAAGATCACGATCATGATGAGCGCGATGTACACCAGCAGGGATACGCCGAGGAAGGACTTGTCGTTGAACTTGAAGCCCATGGTGTTGATGATGATGAGCTTGACGTCGGTGATGTACATGCCGATGCCGCGCGCCAGACTCGTGGTAATCAGCGTCACGATGAAGGGAACGATGTGGAAGCGGGAGATCATCGCGCCGTTGAACAGGCCGATCAGCAGGCCCACGAGGGTCGCCACCGCGACGACCAACAGGTACTCGCCCAGCGTATCGATCATGTTTCCACTCTCGGTCATCTTCTTCATCAGCAGCGCCGCCGTGGCAGCGGAGAGATACATGTTGCTGCCTGCGGAGATGTCGATGCCGCCGTCCATCATGACGAACGCCATGCCGATGACGCCGATCATGATCGGAGCGCTCTGCTCCAGCAGCAGCATGATGTTGCGGATGGTCAGAAAGTTCTTGTTGCTGAAGGAAAACACGACGAACATGACCAGGAAGATGGAATACACGCCGTATTTCACAATGAATTCCAGCGAGGATTTGCGCACGGCTGTGGAGCTATGCCTTTCAGTGTTCTTCGCCATTTTCTTCTCCCCCCTGCAATGCATATTCCATGATGCGCTTCTGATTGAAATCCTTCATCTCCACTTCGCCGGTGATGCGTCCGTTTGCCATGACCAGGATGCGGTCGCAGATGCCGATCAGCTCCTCCATCTCCGAGGAGATGCACAGCACGCCGGAGCCATTTTTCGCCAGATCCAGAATCAGGCTGTAGATTTCGTACTTCGCTCCAACGTCCACGCCGCGCGTGGGCTCGTCCATAATCAGCATCTTCGGGGTCTTCATCAGCCACTTGCCCACGACAACCTTCTGCTGGTTGCCGCCGGACAGGTTGGTTGCCAGCTGCAGGCGCTTGTCGCTGACCTTGATGCTCAGATCGCCAATGGAATGGTTGGTCAGCTCGTCCACCTTCTTCTCGGGGATCTTGCCAAACCTGCCCGCGATGTCGTCCAGCTTGACGAGGATCAGATTGTCCTCAACCGGCTTGGGCATCAGCAGGCCCTCGCCGCGCCTGTCCTCGGAGATGAACGCCATGCCCTCGTCGATGCAGAGCTTGGGGTTCGGCTTTGAAATCGTCTTGCCGTTGATGGTGATCTCGCCGCTGACCATGGGATCCAGGCCGTACAGCGCGCGCACGAATTCGGTTCTGCCCGCGCCCATCAGGCCGAAGATGCCCAGCACCTCCCCGTGCCGCAGCTCGAGGGAGCAGCCCTTCACGCCCTGCGCCACCACGTTCCTTGCGGTAAACATGACCTCGCCGATGCTCTTCTCGACCACCGGATACGCATTTTCCAGCTTGCGGCCAACCATCATGCTGACGATGTCGTCGTTGTTCAGCTCCGCCTTCAGGCGCTTGCCGATGATCGCGCCGTCGCGAAGCACGGCAACCTCGTCGCACAGCTCGAACACATCCTCCAGGATGTGGGAGATGTAGACGATGGCAACGCCCTTCTGCTTCAGCGCGCGGATCGTGTTGAACAGGTATTCCTTCTCCTTCTGGGAGAGGGAGGTGGTCGGCTCGTCAAAGAGGATGATCTGCGCGTCCATCAGCAGCGCCTTTGCGATCTCCACCGTCTGCCGCACGCCCATGGGCAGGTCGCTGACCATGGCGCGGGGGCTGATCTCCAGGCCCAGCTCCTTCAGGCGCTTGCCCGCCTCGGAGCGCATGTAGCGGTAGTCCACCAGACCCGCCTTGTTCCTCGGCAGCTCGTCGATGAACAGGTTCTCCGCCACGGACAGGTTGGAGAACAGATTCAGCTCCTGATGAATGAACGCGATGCGCGCGTTCTTGGCGTCGCGGGGCGTTTGGGGTGCATAGGGCTTGCCGTTGAGCAGCATCTCGCCGCCATCCGCCGGAAAGACGCCGCCGATGATGTTCATCATCGTCGATTTTCCCGCACCGTTCTCACCCACGAGGCCGTAGACCTCGCCGGGCCTGAACTGCAGGTTTACGCCATGCAGAACCTCGACGCCGAAGAATCCCTTGCGAATATCCTTCAACTCAAGAATGTATTCACTCATGTTCCGGCATCCCCCTTTCACATCTTTGCCGCTTTGGCCGCAGCACGGACGTTCATTTCGCGCGTGACCAGCTCCAGGCCGGCCGCGATCAGCACGAACACGCCCTTGACCACATCGTAGAGCGTATACGGCACGCCGAGCAGGTTCAGCATCGTGGACAGCAGGCTGAGGAACAGCACGCCGTAGAGCGTCTTTTTCATGCTGCCGAAGCCGCCGGCCGGGCTCGTGCCACCGATCACGACGGCGCCGACGATGTTGATGAACATCTCATCGCCCATCGTGGTGATGCCCGCGCGGTTCTTCGCGGTATACATAATGCCGGCGAAGCTCGCCAGAAGGCCGGAGATCAGGAACTCCATGAAGATCGTCTTCCGCACCGGCATGCCGCTCACCTTCGCGGCGTTCGGGTTGACGCCAATCGCATAAACCCTGCGTCCGAACAGGGTCTTGCTCAGCATGAAATCGACGATCAGGAACACCAGCGCCGCCAGAACCAGCGGAATCCAGAAGGGGCCGCCCTTTCCGCCGATGGCCGTGAAGCCCTTCGCACTGATGCTCAGAGAGGTTTTATCATAATACACGCTGCCAAACCACACTGCAACGCCGGAAAAAATCAACTTTGAGGACAGAGTCGCGACGAAGGACGGCATCTTCAGCTTCGCAACCGCGAGGCCGTTGATGCTGCCGACCAGCGCGCCGATGGCGAAGCTGGCCAGAATCGCGACGATGATGCCCCACACCGTATCCACCAGCGGCGTGGACATCAGGATGTAGGCGCTGATGGTGCTGACCAGGGAAATGACGGAGGTCGTTGAGAAGTCAATGCCGCCGTTCAGGGTCACGATCGTCAGGCCTGCGGCCACCACCAGAAGCGGCGCGCAGTTGCCCAGGTAATTCTTGATGTTGTATGCGGATGCAAATCCCTCGACAAAAATCAGCGAATAAGCGAAGAAGATTACCCATATCACAAGGATCGCATTATCGGAAAGGAACCGCTTCAGCTTGATGGACCGCAGGTTCTTTTCGTAATTCGATTTGTTGCTCAAAGCCCTCACTCCTATCCAGTTCAGGATTGGCCGGATTTCTCCGACCAATCCTGAAATTCGTCCATTAAGAATCTAAATTGCGCTCCGAAATAGATTACTTAACGCCGGCCCAGCCCCAGACGAGGTCGCGAACCTCTTCAAAGTTCTCCAGGTTGCAGACGATGCCGGGATCGATCATGTCCGCGTCGCCAACTTCCTCGCCGTTGAGGTATGCGACAGCGATGTCGATGCACATGTGGCCCTCTTCGATGGCGCCCTGCGCAGCGTTGGCCCAGTTGTAGCCGTCCTTCATCATCTGCATGCCGTTGACGTCGCCGTCGAAGGAGATCACTGCAACGTGGTTCTCTTCGCCGATCTTGGCCCACTTGCCGGCCTGCTCCAGAGCAGACTGGATGGGCGTCCACAGGAAGTCAGAGGGGGTGATGATCAGGTCGATGTCGCTGTTGGACTGCAGCGCATTCTGCAGGCCGGCCAGGGCAACTTCCTGGTTCCACTCGGTGGGGATCTCAACGCAGACGTTGACCACGCCCGGATTCTCCTCGATGGCCTTGGTGAAGCCGTTGTAGCGCAGAACCGCGTTCTCATCGCCCAGGTTGCCGATCAGCATGATGGCGTTCTCGAAGGTGATGTCGTTGCGCTTGGCATAGTCGATCAGCCAGCACATCTCGTCGTAGGCCATCTTCTCGTTGTCGGCGACGACGGTGGCGTCAGGGTTGCCGTCGGGGCAGGAGCGGTTGTCCATGATGGTCTTCACGCCGGCCTCAGCGCACTCCTCGATCGCGGAGATGATGGAAGCGCTGTCCACAGCGGCAATGATGATGACCTTGCAGCCCTTTGCAATCAGGTCGGAAATCTGCTCGTTCTGCTTGGAAGCATCGCCGCCGGCGATCACTTCGACGATTTCAACGCCCAGCTCTTCGGCTCTCTCGTGCATTGCCTTGTAATTGCCGAGCCAGAACTCAGTGTTCAGGTCGTCCATGGAAAGGCCAACCTTCAGGCCTTCGGCCGTGGCGGGGATCATGGTGAGAACCATGATCAGGGCGATCACCAGAGTAAGGATTTTTTTCATTGTGGGTTCCTCCTTCTTATTCTATTGCCACATCGTCGTGGCAAAATCAAAGCAAATCAGACGGGCCTCCGCGCGTTGCGCATCGCTCGGCGTGTGCGCACACGCACTCGTGCAAAAAAAGCAGCGCTCCCCATTTCACGTCAAACAAATTCCACACAGATTCACACGCGCGTTTGCGTGTGCGTACACGCACCTGTCAAAATAAAAAACAACAAGGCTATGCCATTTCTCGTTGCATCCAACAACAGACTGAATCATTGCAAACCATTTCCTGTTCACATCTCTGTTATGATAATACAACATCCTCTGCACCTTGTCAATATTCTTTGCATATTTTAGTTGATTTGTACAATATTATTCAAATTAATATGTTGCTTTTCAACGTGCGCGCCATGGAATGCTCCTCCGCATTGTAACGCATCACCATATTTACACGAATCACATATTCGCTGGCCTCGGGCTGCCAGTGCTCGGTGAGGTAGCGGTACATCAGCATGATGGCATAGTAGCTCTGCCGCCTCGGCTGCTGATCGATGGCCATGTCGAAGTAGCCGTTCTTGAGATAGTATTCCACCGATTCCGTCACGTCGTAGCCGATCAGAACCGGGCGCTTCTCCGGGGTGCACTGCTCATAGGCATACTTGCCGCAGGCATAGGAGCCCGTAGCGCTGTTGGAGAAGATGCCGTTCAGGTCGGGATAGGTGCGCATGATGTCGCAGACCACCTTGAACGCCTTGTCCTCGTCGTCGCTGTATTCGTATTCGCCCACGATTTCGATGCCCGGGTAACGCTTCAAGGCGTCCTTGAAGCCATCCCTGCGGTCCATCGCCGCGCCGGGATGAAAGAAGCTGGTCATGATCGCGACCCTTCCCTTGCCGCCCAGCAGCCTGCCCATCATTTCACCGGCGAGGCGGCCTGAGATGAGGGGATCCTCTCCGACGAAGATCAAGCGCTTGCTGTTCTTCGCGTCGGAATTGAAGGCCACCACCGGCACGCCGCCCTCGACGAAGCGGTTGATGTAGGGGGTGAGCGCGTCTCCGCCTGCGTTCAGCACGATGCCGTCGTACGCGGTGTAATCCAGCGTCTCCAGAACCTTCTTCTGATCCCCCACGCCCAACGATTCGCACAGAATCTGGTCCACCGACACGCCGTAATCGAGGGTCTCCTTGATCGCATCCTCAAAGCCGTCGCGGATGTGCTCATAGAAGAAGAACGGCTTGCAGGGCGTGATTGCGGCAATGCGAAGCTCGCGCTGCCTTCCCAGCGCGCTTGCGATCTTGTTCGGATGATAGCCCAGCCGTTCTGCGGTCTCCAGCACCCTGCGACGGGTCGCCTCGCTGATGCGCGCGCGATTGTTCAATGCCCGGTCAACGGTTCCAACCGAAACATTCGCTTCCTTCGCAATCGTCTGAATCGTCACTCTGCCCATCCGTATCTTCCTTCCCCGCCTGTTTTACCGTATATTATAACAGATTCAACGCAGGAATTCCACATAAAAATTGCGCCGCCAACGCATGAAAACACGACTGAACAGGCCCCCGGAGCGCGCTCCGTGGGCCCGCAAAATCTGTATTGTTGTTCAGTCGCAGACGAAGATGTCGGACAGCTGCTTCACCTCGCCCGGCAGGCCCGGCATCGGCAGATTGCGCACCTTGATCACGCCTGCGTCCAGCTCGTTGATGCTGTCCTTCCCCAGCGACTTCAGGTTGCCCATGAGCTTCGCAACGACCATGCTCTTGCCCTGCGCCTCCATCATCTCCATCATCTCCAAGCAGCGCTTCAGGCCCTCGGGGCTGACCATCACCGCGCCGTGGTTCTCCATCAGGAAGCCGTTGGACTTGTGAATCACCGCGTCGAAGTTCTCCGCCAGCTGGTCGCTCAGCGGCACGGCGTAGGGAACCATCATCATCGGACCAACCTCCGTCACAGGCTCCGGCAGATAGGCGCGCTGCATCACGTCGCCGCCCGCGATGGCGAAGCCGGTCAGAATCGGCGGATGGGCGTGGATGATGCCCTTCACGTCCGGCCGCTTCTGCATGATGCGAAGGTGGAACGGCCACTCGCCGGTGGGCTTGCGCCCCTCCTTCGCGTGCAGCACCCTGCCGGTCATGTCGATTGCGCAGATGTCCTCAAAGCGCACGTCGGCCTTTGCAACCTTGGTGGGGGTGATGAGAATCACATTCTCATCCGCGCGCAGCGACAGGTTGCCGCCCTGGCTGGTGACGAAGCCCAGCGCCGCCAGCCGGTTGGCCGTCGCTGCCAGCTCCTCGATCTGGCTCTGATATTTCCTCTGAAGCTCGTTCATGCTCGCATTCCTCATTTCCTTTGTTATTTTTGCTCCAGATTTCTCCGGATCGCGCTCAGATGCATTCCGTCGCGCGGCACCCACTTCCGCCAGTATGCGACGGATTCCCTAAGGTCGTCCATGAGGTCGAAGGTATTTCCGGCGGTGCTGATGAACGGCTCCAGCGTCAGCACGACCTCGCCGCACTTCGGCGGCATTGTGGGATCGTCCGCCTGGGCATAGGAGGCGACCAGCGCGCGCAGCACCTCCTCCGCCCGCACCACGCCCTTCGCGTTGAATTCCGCGCTGAACGGCCAGTGGGGCGAGGATTTTCCGTCGCTCTGCTGAAGGTGCACGATGGGCGAATAGCAGCCCAGCCGCCGCACCCATGCGTCGATGCTCCAGTCCTCCGGCCGGGAGAAGATGTGCGGATGGGCCTGCGCATCCTCGAGGATGGCGCCGACGGCAGTCTCCGTGTCGATTTCACCTGCAACCGCCTTCTGATAGAGCGCGTGCGCATGCTCCGTGCCGACCCAGAAGCGGCGCGCGCGCACGCCCTTCCGTCCGTTTTCAATCTTTTCCCGGAGCACATCCGCATCGGGTATGGCAAAAAACTGCTGGCCATTCATGTGGCCCAGGTCCTCAGTGATGTAGAACGGCGCGCCGCTGCGCAGGTACACCTCGCGCAGCAGCGTTTCCGTGCCGTCAATCGTCCACGGCGGCTGGTGCGGACTGTACATCTGCTCCAGGCCCACATAGTTCATGCCCGTCTGCGCGGCATATGCAGCGACGTCCGCCAGCGTGTCGTACAGCTGATCCAGCTTCTGTGCATACAGCGCATCGTCCTGCAGGAGCAGCTCCTCAAAGCCGTGGGCGAAGAAGCCGAACCCCGCGCCCAGCGCGTTGGCCGTATCGATCTGCTTCTTCATCCACCCGTCGCGGAAGCGGACGATCACCCGCTCGTCATAGTGCGTAAGTCCGCTGGTGGCGTAGGTTCCGTGGCCGGAATAGACGTTCTTCACGCACATGTCCTGCGCCTCGCATTCCCTGCGCACCTCCTCAATCCAGTCCCTCGTAAACGCCTCGCCCATGTACATCGGGTCGCACTCCGTGTCCGCGCTGGCCTCGATGTAGCGCAGGCCGAGGCTGCGGATGTTCTTCAGCCACTCCGCCGGGCGTATCCAACGCTTCGACGCATAGCAATTGTCAATGGCCAGATAAACCTTTGGATCCATAATGCTCCTCCGTCCTCTCTCAAATCCGGACGCCCCGGCATCCTCCGTTCCACGCCGCCTCGCGTGTCCGTACACGCATTTTTCTGCATCCGAGTGACATTTCCTCCCATCAAAACAAAATTTTCCCAATTATTCAAATTATCGTTATATTATTTATATTATCTGACTGTATTTCTATTTTTCTGTAAACCACTGTACATCCCGCATATTTTATGATAAACTGGATTTAGTCAGAGCATTGTTGTATGCATATTCGCGTGTGCGTTAACGCTGTATCAAATTCACTTTTTTAGGAGGTAATCATTATGAAGATCGTTGACAATCCCAACATGAAGACCATCCAGGATAAAAAGCTCGTCGTCGGCGCCGACTTCGCCGGTTATCCGCTGAAGGAAGCCATCTGCAAGCATCTGCGCGCAAAGGGCTGGGAGATCGAGGATCTGGGCGTCAAGAACGAGAACGACAACGGCCCCGAAAACATGTTCCACCGCGTCGGTCTGCGCGTCGGCGCAAAGATCTCCGAGGGCGAGTACGAGCGCGCGCTGATCTTCTGCGGCACCGGCATGGGCATTCACATCGCGGCCAGCAAGTGCCCGCACGTGCATGCCGCCGTCGTCGAATCCGTTCCGGCGGGTCTGCGCGCCATCACCGGCAACAACTGCAACGTCCTCGCAATGGGCGGCTTCTATGTCGCGCCGCAGATGGGCATTGAAATTGCCGAGGCATACCTGAACAACGACTTCGGCACCGGCTACGAGTGGTGGCCGAACTTCTTCGAGTTCCACGATCTGGCCGTCAAGGAGCTGGAGGCCTTCGATTACGAAGCATTCAAGGCCAACGGCTTCCAGACCGAGACCACCGAGGTTCCGCTGCCGGACGTCATGAACCAGCGTCCCGACTGGAGAAAGTAAGAGCAATACAATCCTTCATCGCGCCCTTTCCTCTGGATTGGGCGCCTTTGATGTTTATCACCTTGAAAGGAAAATCCCTATGTGTAAATATCGTTTTGCAATCGCCGATTGGTGTGTGCCGGTCTCCGGCCCCGACGTCTGCCGCATGGCCGCCGAGGCGGGTCTGGATGGCGTCGAACTGAATCTGGGCGAATTTGAACACAACCTTCCTCTCACGGATCCCCACGTCCGCAGGTATTATCTGGACGCGCAGCAGCGCTACGGCGTGGATTTCTGCGGCATCGCCGTCAACGCCCTGGACAAGAGCTTCGTCATGCCGCCGGAAAACCCGCAGCGCGCAGCCGAACGCAGCTTCATCATGAAGGCCGCCGTCGATACCGCCGCCGCCCTGAAGATTCCGATCATTCAGGTGCCAAACTTCTGGCAGAATGCCATCAAGACCCCGGAAGAGCTGGAAATCGCCGCCGGGTACTTCCGCGAGGCCTGCGACGAGGCGGAGAAGCACGGCATCATCGTCAGCAGCGAGAACCCCATGAGCGTGGAGGATAACCTCGCCCTGTGCGATCTGGTCGACCGCTCGAACTTCCGACTGTACTTCGACAACGAGAACCCGGTGTACTTCAACGGCGCGAACTCCGCCGAGATGCTCCGCAAGCTGGGCTCCCGGGTGTGCCAGATTCACGTCAAGGATGGCACGGACGCGCAGATGTCCAGCTGCCACCTCGGCCAGGGCCACGCATACTTCCACGAGTGCGTCCAGGTCATTCATGAAATCGGCTACACCGGCTGGATTGTCAGCGAGAACAACTATGACATGCCGCCCTTCAACACCTTTGAAAACGACCGCTTCGAGCTGCTCGTCGAGGACGTGCGGATCATGAAGCAGGCGTTTTTGCAGCAGCCCTGAGAAAAAAGACATGCCGCGCCGGATCGTCCGCCGCCCGACAAGCTTTGGGCCGCTTCCATCCTGGCGCGGCAGTATCATGCGGTCACAACGGCTGCGGAGCGGAAACTCTCTTTCCGTTCCGCAGCCGTTCTCCGTTTCCACTGCGCCGTATAGAATCCCAAAGCGGCTCCTTCCCCGCCTCAGCGCGAGCTCGCCCGTTTCAGAAAGGTGGATTTTGCAAGAAAAGACTTGTTATAGGAGTTGTCCACTTCAATCTTGTGAATCAGAATTGACATCGCCTCGTTGGCGATCTGATCCACGGGCTGCGCGATGGTGGAGAGCGCCGGAGAGAGCATGGAGCTGAGGTGGATGTTGTCGTAGCCAACCACGGAGACCCGCTCCGGCACGGCAATTCCCACCTCATTCAGATATTTCAGCGCACCAATCGCCAGCATGTCCGTGGCGGCGACGATTGCGTCCGGACTGTTTTTCAGAGACATGAGATGCTGCGCCGCCTCATAGCCGAGCTGAAAGTGCGATTTGACGATGGCCTCGTCGAAAGGGATGCGGTAGACCAGCCTGGAATCGTATTCGTAGCCGCAGGCCGTCAGACCCGCGCGATAGCCCATGAAGCGGTAGGTGTTGTTGCAGATGTCGTTGATCCCGATGAACGCAATGGCGCGCGCGCCGTTGGTGTGCAGGTCGCGGATCACCTCCGCAATGTCCGTCAGCCCGTCCGCGCCCACGTAGGAGGTGTTTGTGTGGCTGCCCAGCGGATTGTCCAGAAAGACGATGGGCACCGTCGAGGACAGGCTGTACAGGCGGTCCGTCACCTCGTTGTCGCGGTAAAAGCAGTAGAGCAGGCCGTCCACGTTGCGCTGCTGGAGCCAGGAGATGTACTTCTCCCCCAACTGGGAATCGGTTCCGCTGTTGCACAGCATGACCATGTAGTCGTGCTCGCGCGCAATGGCCTCGATATGGTACAGCAGCTCGTTGTAATACAGGTTCGAAGTCTCCGAAACCATCAGCGCAATCGTATGGGTCCTTCCGGTCCGGATTCCCCGCGCGAGCTGATTCGGCACATAGTGCAGCGCGGCCATGGCCTCCTCCACCTTCTTCCGGGTCTCGGGCCGTATGCTGCCTTTTCCACTGATGACGCGCGACACCGTGGACTTGCTCACGCCCGCCAGTCTCGCCACATCGATGATCGTATTCATTGAAAATCCTCTCCCGCGCAAAGCGTCAATTTGATACGAATCCATTGTAGCACAGCATGAGATAAGTTTCAAGATAATGGGAACGTTCCCATTTTTGTTTCATCGCTTCATTTCATACGCATTTCATTTCGCATCTCGTTATATTGCGATAGAATAAACAAATTATTCTATCTATTTTGATGAATTTTTGTGTGAATCCAAAATTCATATTGACAATGCATGTTAATTTGTGTATTCTTGAATCAGCGGTTATCGGGAACGGTTTCCAGTGATACGCATTCCCGAAACCAGGGGCGTCGCACTGCGATGCAAGCGTCACGCAACCAAAAGAAATGGAGGAGATCCCATGAAGAAAGTCTTTGCCCTGCTGCTTTCCCTCGTTCTGGCCCTCTGCGCATGCGGCTTCACCGCGCTTGCGGAGGAGCCGATCACCATCGGCTTCTGCAACTATACGGATACCGACCAGTTCTTCATCACCGTGAAGGAGAGCATGAACCGCGTGTGCGAGGAACGCGGCTACAAGCTGCTCTACGCCGTCTCCGAGGCGGATCCCACCAAGATGCGCACCGCATGGGAATCCTTCGTGACCCAGGGCGCGGACATCATCGTCGACTTCTCCCTGCTGGAGGATTCCGGCAGCACCATGGCCAAGAACTTCAAGGAGCAGTACGGCATCAGCGTCATCTGCGTGGACAACGTCTATGACAACGCCTTCTTCTTCGGCGTGAACAACGTGGAGGCCGGCAAGACCGCGGGCTACTACGTCGCCGAGAAGGTTCAGGAGAAGTGGGACGGCCAGGTGGACTGCATGCTGCAGTTCTACCGCGAGGCAAACGGCCCCACCGTCAAGCTGCGCAACAGCGGCATCTATGATGGCATGATCGAGTCCGGCATCGAGCTGGCCGAGGAGAACGTCTACTGGGTGGATTCCTCCGGCACCAACGCCGCGGCTGTGGATCCGTCCATCATGAAGAGCCTGGTCACCGACTTCCTGACCGCCCATCCCGACGAGCATCACATCGTCATCGGCTGCTTCAACGACGACGGCGGCAACGCTGCCTACAACGCCGCCAAGGCTTCCGGACGCGAGGAAGATGTGATGATCATCTCTCACAACGCGGATCCCGTGGCCCTGGACACCATGGCCGCAGGCGAGAGCTGCTGGATCGGCACCGTGTGCTACTCCCCCGCCACCTACGGCGATCAGATCGTCGATCTGGCTGAGCGCCTGCTGGCCGGCGAGGACGTGCCCACCGAGAACTACGCCAACACCTTCGTCATCAACCCCGACAACGTGGCGGAGTTCATCGGCTGAACCTTCATCTGACGCAAACCAGCGCCCGGGGCAACAAATGCTTCCGGGCGCATATTCAATCATCCGAAGCCGTCGCCGGCAGATGCGACGGCCACTCATAAGGAGGGATCGTACATGACGCCGCTTTTGAAAATGGAGGGGATCTACAAGGAATTCCCCGGCGTAGTGGCTGTGGATCATGTGGATCTGGAGCTGGGGCATGCCGAGGTGCTGGCGCTGATCGGCGAAAACGGCGCGGGCAAGTCCACCATGATGAAGATCCTCGGCGGCGCCTACGTTCCGGAGGTCGGAAGGATTCTGATCGACGGAAAGGAGACTGACGTCTCCTCGCCGCAGAAGGCGCTGGACAGCGGCATCTCCGTGATCTATCAGGAGCTCAACTATCTGAATTACATGTCCATCGCGGAAAACCTGTTTCTGGGCCGCCTGCCCGTGAAGGGCGGCAAGGGGAACCGCGTGGATCACAAGAAGCTGCGCGAGGAGAGCATGCGCATCCAGAAGATCATCGGCCTGGACGCCTGGGATCCGATGACCACGCTGGAGGAGCTCTCCGTGGGCGAAAAGCAGCTGGTCGAGATCGGCAAGGCCTACGCACGCAACGTGCGCGTGCTGGTGATGGACGAGCCCACCTCGGCGCTGAACGACAAGGAGACTGAGCGGCTGTTCGATCTGATCCGCATGGTGAAAGCGGACGGCATCTCCGTGATCTACATCTCGCACAAGCTGGATGAGATCATGACGGTGAGCGATCGGGTGCAGGTCATGCGGGACGGCAAGTCCGTGGGCGTGCGCAAAACCTGCGAGATCACCAAGGACGACATGGTGACGATGATGGTCGGTCGCCAGATCAGCGACATGTATCCCATCACGCCCCTGGAGCCCGGCGCGCCGGTGCTCGAGGTCAAGGGCCTGTGCTCCGGCTTCGTGCGCGACGTCAACTTCACGCTGCACGCGGGCGAGGTGCTGGGCCTGTACGGCCTGATGGGCGCGGGCTGCGAGGAGATACTGCAGTGCATCTTCGGTGCGAAGCCCATTGAGTCCGGCGAGATCCTCGTTGAGGGTGAAAAGAAGGAGATCCGCAATCCGCGCGCCGCCGTCGCTGCGGGCATGGCCTACGTGCCCAGCGAGCGCAAGACCGAGGGCCTCGTGCTCCCCCAGAGCGTGCGCGAGAACATCACCCTGTCCGTCATCGACAGCTTCCAACGGCCCCTGCACCTGGACACCAAGGGCGAGGTGGAGCTCGCCGGACAGTGGGCCGGGCGACTGAACGTAAAGACCCCCAGCCTGGAGACGCCCGTCGAATCCCTGTCGGGCGGCAACCAGCAAAAGGTGATCCTGGCCAAGTGGATGATGACCCATCCGAAGATTCTGCTCCTGAACGAGCCCACCAAGGGCATCGACGTTGGCGCGAAGGTGGAGATCTACAAGCTGATCGAGCAGTTCTGCCGGGAGGGACTGGGCGTGATCCTGCTCTCCAGCGAGATGGCAGAGGTGATGTACACCACAAACCGCATCCTTGTGGTGCATGACGGCAGAATCACCGGCGAATACAGCCGCGCGGAAGTGACACAGGACAAGATCATGCGCAGCGCGATAGGAGAATGACTATGAAAAAGCGGTTCAACTGGAAACACATCTACAAACAGTATGGCACCCAGATCACCATGGCGGCAGTGCTGATCGTGCTCTGCATCGCGCTGACCATCGCCTCGCCGTTCTTCATGAAGAAGTCGAACATCCTGAACATCTTCGTCTCCTTCTCCGTATCCGGCACCATGGCCGCAGGCCTGACCGTGGTCATGCTGATGGGCTGCATGGATCTGTCCCAGTACGCCGTGATGGCGCTGGTCGGCATGGTGGTGGCGCTCTCGCTGCAGGCTGGGCTGAACGCCTGGCTGGCGATCCTGCTGGGCGTCGTTCTTGGCACGGGCATCGGCGCCATCAACGCCTTCATCGTCACGAAAATGCACATCGTGCCGATGATCGCCACCATCTCCACCCAGCTGATGTGCCGCGCAGGCGCATATCTGGTGAACAACGGCCAGTACGTACGCGTCACCGACAAGCTGTTTGACACCATCGGCTTCGGCCGCCTGTTCGGCGTCAACTATCTGGTCTACATCGTGCTGATCGTGTTCCTCATCATCGGCTATGTGCTGAAGAACACCACCTTCGGCCGCAAGGTCTACGCGGTGGGCGGCAATCCGGTCGCCAGCGAGCTGAGCGGCATCAACGTCAACCGTTTGAAATTCATGGGCTTCATGATCAGCGGCGCGACCGCCGGTCTTGCAGCCACGCTGATCACCGCGCAGGTTGCCGCCGCAATGCCCACCGCAGGTACCGGCAGCGAAATGGACGGCATCGCGGCGGTCTTCCTGGGCGGTGTGGCCTTCGACGGCGGCAAGGGTCGCGTAGGCGGCACCCTGATCGGCGTGCTGCTGCTGACCGTGCTGGCCAACGGCATGACGCTTTTGAACATTCCTCCCTACTACCAGCAGTTTACCAAGGGCGCCGTGCTGCTGCTGTCGGTGTACATGGACGCCGTGCGCACCAACCGCAACAAGTTCGCCCGCGCACACAAGAGCTGAGCGACGGCATCCGATGAACGACAGGAGGCATAATCATGCTGCACCAACGCATTGAACTCTCCGCCGCCGGCGGATATATGACGACCTACCTTCTGGAACCCTCCACGCAGATTCAGATCGGTAAAAGGCACCCGCTGGTTCTGGTGTGTCCCGGCGGCGCATACCTGCGCACCTCCGATCAGGAAGCGGAGCAGGTTGCCCTGCACTTCGCCACCCTGGGCTGCCACGCCGCGATTCTGCGCTACTCCTGCGGCGAAGCCATCCTCGACGGCGTCGAAGCTGGCGGACTGCCGAATCCCCTCGTGGAAATTGCGCGCGCCATCGCGTTGTTGCGCGACCGCGCGGAGGAATGGCGCATCGATCCCCACCGCATCATCGTAAACGGCTACTCCGCCGGAGGACATCTGTGTGCCCTGGCGTGCACCGCCTACGCAGAGCTGGCTGCCGCTATCGGCCGGAAGCCGGAGGATGTGCGCCCCGACGCGGCTGTGCTGGGCTATCCCTGCATCGATCTGGAGATGCGGATGCCCCTCGTTCCGCTGAACGGCTTCACCGTGGGAGAGATCGACCCCGCGAACCCCCGCGCCGCAGTACATCCGCTGTTCCTGCCCGCCTATCGCGAGGTAGACGGCGCGCCGCGCATGGACTTCCGTCAGGCGATGCTCAAGGTGTTCTTTGGCACAGCGGAGCCACCCGCCGAACAGCTGCGGGCGTACAGCCCGTACCTCGGCGTAAACGCCGATACCCCGCCCAGCTTCGTATGGGCGACCGGCAACGACAACCTGGTTCCAGCGGTGAATTCCATCAAATATGTGCGGGCGCTGTGGGAGCACGGCGTGCCCTGCGAGTTCCACCTGTTCAGCGACGGACCCCACGGCCTCTCGCTGGCGGATGAGACCGTCGCCGACGGCCCCGAGGGCGTCAATCCCGAGGTCGCGGCCTGGTTCAGTCTCGCAAAGGCGTGGCTGAAGCACAGGGGCTTGCTCGATTGAGCAGGCTCCCGCTGCTCCGCCGTCGGACTTGCCCGAATCGAACGTTTTCCTCTGGATTTCATCAACACACCTGTCCGGATTTGTCCATGCAAATCCGGACTTTTCTCTTACCACCCGGCATCGATAACGCCGCAGGGGCATACTTCGCGATTCATCTTGCACCGTGCATCAAGCCGTGGTAAAATTTAAGAAAACGCACTGGGAGATGGATATGATGCGTCCGGAATGGGAAGGCCGACTGAACAACTGGCTTGCAACCCTGGAGAAGGAATTCTATGAGCCGCTGGGCGAGATCCAGCTGGAGGGCTTCTGCACCTATGACCTGCTCGACCCCGCCGAGGCGGAGCGGCAGGGCTTCGCGCCCATGCCCGTGGGGACGGCCTGGGGCCGCACCTGGGAGTACTGCTGGCTGCGGGGCGATATTGTGCTGGACGAGCGCGCACGCGGGCAGAAAATCGTGATGGATCTGCGCGCCGGCGGCGAGGCCACGCTGTTTGTGGACGGCGAGGTCTTCGGAACCCGCCGCGCGGAGTGGGTGCACGTGCCCCACCACTACATCTGCGATCAACTCCTGACCGGCGACGGCCAGCCGGGCCAGCGCTTCCACCTGCTGATGGAGGCCTACGCGGGCCACGACTACCCGGAGCGCAGCTTCAATACCTGCGCCACCGGCCCGGTGCGCGACGGCGACTATGAGCCTCGGGACGAGCAGGAGCTTCGCCAGGTCATTGGCAGGAGCAGCTGGGGAATCTGGCACGAGGAGGCCTATCAGCTGTGGCTGGACGTGACCACCCTGCGCGACCTGCTGTCCGTGACGGACGAGACATCCCTGCGCGCCGCACGCATCGAGGAGGCGCTGGAGGCGTTCACGCTGGCGGTGGACTTCGAACAGCCTCGGGAGGGTCGCCTGCGCGACTACGTTCGCGCCCGGGAGCTGCTCCGGCCCGCGCTGGAGGCCCGCAACGGCAGCACCATGCCACGCTTCGCAGCCATCGGCAACGCCCACATCGACGTGTGCTGGCTGTGGCCCTATCGGGAGACCCAGCGCAAGGTGGCCCGCACTTTCGCCCAGCAGGTGCGCCTGATGGAGCTCTACCCCGACTACAGGTTCATCCAGAGCCAGCCGCAGACCTACCTCATCTGCAAGCAGCTCTATCCCAGGCTCTACGAGCGGGTGAAGGAGAAGATTCGAGCCGGACAGTGGATCGCCGACGGCAGCATGTGGGTCGAGCCGGACACCAACATGACCTCCGGCGAGAGCCTGATCCGGCAGATTCTCCACGGCAAGCGCTTCTATAAGGAGGAATTCGGCGTGAACTGCCGCCTGCTGTGGCTACCGGACAGCTTCGGCTACAGCGCCGCGCTGCCGCAGATTCTCAGGGGCTGCGGCGTGGAGTATCTGACCACCCAGAAGATCTTCTGGACCTACAACGGCGCCGACCGCTTCCCCTATCACTACTTCACCTGGCAGGGCATGGATGGCAGCGAGGTCACCACCTTCCTGCACATGGACTACACCTCCCGAACGGACGTGGCCACCGTCGTCGGGCGCTGGCGCGACCGTGTGCAGAAGCGCGATCTGAGCCGCTTCCTGCTGCCCTTCGGCTACGGCGACGGCGGCGGCGGCCCCTGCCGCGACCACATCGAATACGTTCTGCGCGAGAAGAATCTGGAGGGCGCTCCACGTGTGGCGTTTGAAGCGCCCCAGGCGTTCTTCGAGGACTGCGCCCAGGACGGCGCGCCCGCCAACCGCTACGTGGGCGAGCTGTACTTCCAGTGCCATCGCGGCACCTACACCAGCCAGGCCGCCATCAAGCGCGGCAACCGCAAGAGCGAGCTGGCGCTGCGCGAGGCGGAAATGTGGTCGGTGGCGGCGCAGGATCGCGTCGCCTATCCCGCTGAAGCGCTGGAGCGCTGTTGGAAGGGTGTGCTGCTCAATCAGTTCCACGACATCCTGCCGGGCAGCAGCATCGCCCGGGTCTACGAGGAAGCCAATCGCCTGTACGATCAGATCCTGTCCGACGCGGCACAAATCACGGACAGTGCCTGCCGCAGCCTCACCTCCGGCGCTGGCAAGACCTGGTTCAACAGCCTGTCCTGGCCCCGCACGGCGCTGGTTCGCACGGAGCGTGGCTACGGTCGCGTGACCATTCCGCCCTGCGGCTGGAGCTCCAGGGTGGACGAAAGTCTGCCGGAGATACCCGTGACCGCCGCGCTGGATGGCAATGAAGCCGTGCTGTGCAACGGACTGCTAACCCTGCGCATCAACGCTCGGGGCGAGATCACCGAATGTCGGGACGCGCAGGGGCACAGCCGCATTAACGGCAGGGCAAACGTACTGAAGCTGTACAAGGATGTGCCGCGCCTGTTCGACGCCTGGGACATCGACAGCAACTACCTTCGCAGCCCGATCATGCTGGAGGACGAGGGCATCATCTCGCTGGTCGAGGTTACGCCCTGGCGGGCCGTCGTGGAGGTGAAGCGCCGGGTGGATACCTCCGACTGGACGCAGCGCATCTCTCTTGAGGCCGACAGCATGCGCATCGACTTCGAGACGCAGGTGGACTGGCACGAGCGCCACCGTCTGCTGAAGGTGGCCTTTCCCACCGGCATCCACGCCGACGAGGCGCTCAACGAGATTCAGTTCGGCTACGTCAAGCGCCCCACCCACCGCAGCCGTCCCTACGACGCCGACCGTTTCGAGGTGTGCAACCATCGCTACACCGCGCTGTGCGACGAAAATCGCGGCGCAGCGGTGCTCAACGACTGCAAGTACGGCGTGAGCATGCTGGGTGACGAGATCGCTCTCACGCTGCTGCGCGCGTCCACCAGTCCCGACCTGCACGCCGATCAGGGAGAACACCGCTTCACTTACAGCTACTATCTGTGGGACGGCCCCTTCGCTCAGTGCGATGTGGTGCGCGCGGGCTACGAGCTGAACGTTCCCGTGACCGTCGCGGATGGCGCGGCGGAGGACTTCTCCCTGCTGTCCGTGGACGCGCCCAATGTGATCGTCGAGACCGTGAAGGCCGCCGAGGACGGCAGCGGCGACATCATTATACGCATGTATGAAAGCAAGCACGCCAGCTGCGACGCAGTTCTGGCGCTGAACCTGCCCGCCGCTTCGGTGCAGCTCTGCGACATGCTGGAGAACCTCCGCGAGGAGCTACCGGTCGAGGATGGCCGCATAAGGCTGTCCTTCCGGCCCTTCGAGGTCAAGACCCTGCGCCTGCGACGCGCATGATATGATAAACACCCCGCTGCCATCTCCCGGACATTGTACGCGCCGGGAAAGTGGCAGCGGGGCGTCTGTTTCATGCGGATGGAAGCGCTGCGCAGCCATCCGTCAATGGACTCAGGTCAGGTCGTTTTCGTCAAACAGGTCGCCGCACTCGGGGCAGAACTTCGGCGGATGTGCGGGATCGGCGGGCTGCCAGCCGCACTTGTCGCAGCGGTAGAGGGGCGCGCCCGCAGGCTTCCTTGCGCCGCATTCCGCGCAGAACTTGCCCTTGTTCACTGCGCCGCAGGTGCAGGTCCAGCCCTCGTCGGAGGGCTTCTTCGCACCGCACTCGGGGCAAAATTTGCCGGAGACCGTCGCGCCGCAGGAACACTTCCAGCTCGCCTGGGATTCCGGCTTCTTTGCGCCGCACTCGGGGCAGAACTTGCCGGTCGCCATCGCGCCGCAGGCGCACTTCCAGCCCGGTGCCGGCTGCTGGGCCGGCGCGCTCTGCTGCTGCGCGCCCATCTGGAACAGCTGCGCCGCGTTCATGCCGCCGCCCTGGGCCATGTTCATGCCCATGAAGCCAGTGAAGGCCCCGCCCGCGTTCTTCGCCGCGTCCTGCATAGCCTGGGCCTGTGCGCCAACCAGGTGCGCCGCCGCCATGTTGGGGTTGCGGAAGGTCGCGTTGCGCTGCAGCTCCTTAATCATGGCCTCATCCTCCTCGGAGGCCTTGACGGAGTTCACGCCGAAGGACACGATCTCCACGCCGCGCAGGTTCGCCCACTTCTCGGAGAGCACCTCGTTGAGCGCGTCGGCGATCTCCATGGTGTGTCCGGGCAGGCTGCTGTAGCGGATGCCCATGTCGGAGATCTTCGCAAAGGCAGGCTGCAATGCGGTCAGCAGCTCGCTCTTGAGTTGGCTGTCGATGCGGTCGCGGGTGTATTCGCCCTCCACGTTGCCGCAGACGTTTGCGTAGAACAGCATGGGGTTCACGATGCGGTAGCTGTACTCGCCGAAGCAGCGAATGGAGATGTCCACATCCAGGCCGATGTTCGCGTCCACCACGCGGAAGGGCACCGGGCTGGGCGTGCCATACTTGTTGCCCAGGATCTCCTTGGTGTTGAAGAAGTACACCCGCTGGTCCTTGCCCGCCTGGCCGCCGAAGGAGAAGCGGTCGAAGGTGGCCTTCAGGATCGACATGGCCTTCTCCCCGCTGAACGCGCCGTAGAACAGGCTGGGCTCGCCGTTCAGGTCAAACACATACTCGCCGGGCTCGGCGCAGAAGTCCACCACCTTGCCCTGGTCCACAATCATCATGCACTGGCCATCGGCCACCGCGATCACGGAACCGCTGGTGATGACGTTGTCGTCCTCGGTGCGGCTGCCGCCAAAGCGGCCCTTCGTCTTTTTCATTGCGCGCGCCGCGAGCACGCTCTCCGGCAGCGCGTCCACATAGAAATATTCCTTCCACTGGCTGGCCATGGTGCCGCCAATGGCGTTCAGTCCCGCGCGAATCAGACCCATATCTCAAATCCTCCCGTCAGTTCTTCTTCGGCTGTTCTCCCTGCTTCGGCTGCTCGATCTTCCTGCGCTCCGTCCGCTCATAGAGGAAGTGATCCATCTTCACATCCAGCATGAAGGAGCCGGGGCGCACGTAATCCGCCGCAGCGCTCTGGTACACGGCCTGTTTGAGCTGTCCCTTGAGCACGCCGACCACGACCAGCGCGACGATGAGCGCCGCAATCGCCGCGATCAGGATCGTGCCGCTGCCGATGGCGTCTGCGAGGGCGAGCACCAGCGCGATGATCGCCAGCACGCCGGCGAACACGCCGCCGCCCCAGAGCAGGGACTTCTTCGTATCGGCGGGCACGTCGCAGGTGAGCTTGCCAGTCTGGCCGTTGATGGCGAAGGTGTAGATCTTGCCCTCCTTCTCCGTGGTGATGAGCCACACGGGCATCAGCACCGGCGTGGCCGTGCCGTTGTCCGAATGAATGCTGCGGCTGCGCTCGGAGACGCTGGAGTAGCCGTTCACCGTGTCGCGCATGGCCTGGGAGACGCTCGTTTCCACGCGCTCCACCGCGCGCTTCTCGCTGGAAGTCGCATCCACATCGGCGTGATCTGCCATCGCACCCGCCAGCACCGCAGGCTGGAAGGGAACCGCCGCGCTCAGATCGTAGGGCTCCAGCGATTCGGTGATCTTATCGTCCAGCTTCTCGCTGCCGTCTACAGGGATGCTGTCAAAGCCCATGCGTCCGCTGCGCCGCACGAGGTAGTACTTCGTGCGGGTGATCTCCCAGTCGCCCCTGCGCTCGGTGTTGCGCTTCTCCGCATCGTAGACGATGTCCGCCTGCGCGTCGCAGTCGAACAGCCAGTAGGGCACGTACAGCTTGCGCATCTCGGCGATGCGGTTGCGGCTCTTCAGGAAGATATTCGGCAGCAGGCGCTTGCCCTTGAAGTACTCCTCAAACTGCTTCTGCGCATCCTCCTTCGTGACCTTGAAGGGAATTACCTTCTCCGGCTTCACGCCGCCGGCAATGCGCTCGGGTAGGATGGTGGGGCTGCCGCAGTAGGGGCACTCCGTGGCGGTGGTGGTGTCCTCGGTCATCAGCTCCGCGCCGCAGCTCTTGCAGACGTAGGCCTGCATCTGCGCCGCCTCGCTCGCGTCGAAAGCCTCCGCGCGGTGTTCAAACTCCAGCTTGTCGATGCTCTCGCTGGCGCTCATGGCCTGAATCGCATCCAGCTCGTAGCTGTTGCCGCAGGACGCGCACTCCAGCTTGCCGCTCTCGCCGCTGAAGGCCAGCGGTGCGCCGCAGCAGGGGCAGTTATATGTAGCGGTACTCATAATTTGTTCCCCCTCATTCTCACGTACTGAATCCATCATCCGAAAAACGCGCCTCCTGCCTCAGTTTAACACAGCAGGAGGCGCACCGTCAATCAGTTTTCAGCTTCAAAGTGCATCAGCATGGAATCAAAGTAGTTCAGATCGAAGCCCTGCTCCGTGCAGACCGCTTCGAGCGTGTTTCCGTAGTAGTCCACGAGGAAGGCCTCCGCCTCGCCCGCGTCGGTCAACACCGTGCCCTGCGTCCAGCTCAGGCCCGGAACGCTGGTGCCCACCATAACGAAGTCCACCGTTCCGTCGGCGTGGAAGGTCAGGGAGTATTCGCCGCCCAGCATGGACGCGTCCATCGTATAGCCGCTGACCTCTGCATTCACGCAGACGTACTTGCGCTCCAGACGCTCCGGATCGGAGACTTCCGGCGCGGCAGCGGGCCCGGACGGTTCAAAGGGAATTGCAGTGACGTCCGGTTCGCTTGCCGCTTTCGGCGTCCAGACGGCATTGGCGTCCTGGCTGAACACGATGTAGCCGCCCAGCGCATTGCCGTCGCCATCCATGCTGCCGTAGCAGAGGAAGCCGTTCTCCATCAGGGCAAGCGGCATGTCGTAGTCGCCGCCCTCGCCGAAGTACACATGTCCGTTTTCGTCCTGATACCAGACGCCCGGCTCCGGCTCTCCGAAGATCAGGCTGCCCGTGCCGTCCGCATTCAGCTCCAGTGCGATCTCCAGACCAACTTCGATGCGGGGATCGCCGGTCAGGCCGCCGGTCATCAGATAGCAGGCGTGCCAGCTGCCGACGTAGGCGCTCAGCTCGTCCAGAATGGGCGCTGCGGGTTCGGGTTCGGTCACAGTGGGTTCGGTCACGGCGCCCTCGCGGGTGAAGATCAGCTTCGCGCCGTCCTCCTCCACACAGAGCGTGCCATCATCCAGAAGGATGCAGCTCAAGCCATCGACGATGGCCGCGCCGTCCTCCACACTCCAGCTGCTCGTTACGCTCTCCTCGCCATCGTACATCTCGGCAGTGCCGTCCTCGTGGAAGGTCAGATTCATGACCATGCCCATCTCGGAGAAGCTGAGAGCCATGCCCTCCATCTCCATG